>CAYTYV010000040.1:0-23088 GCA_964441055.1 uncultured Polyangiaceae bacterium
TTTTGGGCCCGCCTCAGCTCGGTGATGCGCATTTCGGCTTCCGTGCTGCACTTGCCCTCCGGGAAATCCACCTTGTACGCCTCCCATGCTGAGATGGTGTCCAGCTTCAGGGCATGAGCGCATCGCTGCATATCCTTGGCATGTTGCTCCTGCGCTCGCTGGCGCTCTTCCTCCGCCTTGCGCTTCTCTGCGGCCTCCCTCCTCTGCTGCTCCGCCCGCCGCCGCTACTCCTCCTCGATCCTGGCGATGTCGTCGGGGTAGCGGCACTGGCCGTCGTACCATTTCTTGGTGCCGTGGCAGCGGTCGGCTGGAGCAGCGTGGACTGGCGAGGTAGTCAAGATGCCCAGGGCGATCATCCCGAGCAGCGCCACGCCAGAGAACGACAAGGCCCACCGAATTGAGGTCGCTCGCACCTTGCTAGCTAGCCCCTTAAAGTGTTTGGTTCCGTCGCCAAGTCATGCATCGATGACCATGAAACAGGGTGCGACTCGTACTATCGCATGTAGGCGCCAGCGCCCGCAACGTTGTACGAGCCGCCGCTGTTGGTACTTCTGTCGCCGTGCCTCGGGCGTTGTTGGCGAAGAGAGACGTCGCCTTCTGGTGCTCAGAACGCCCAGTCTACGGCAACACCGCCCACGGTGGGTCCGACCAAAGGTGCGAGTACGGGGATGCGCTGCGCCGTTTCGGGCTCATCGTCATTGTACGCCACGATCAGCAGGACGACCCCTACGGCGCCGGAAAAGGCGGCAGCGACGAAGGAGATGTCAGCAACTAGTGCAGCACTTTCCGAATCATCCGCTGCCTGTTCGGCGGCCACTTCGTCCGTTGATTTCAGTTCGTCGAAATCGGCACGTGCATTCAACGCGCTGGTCGCGAAACCAATGCCGAGCCCCAGGCCAGCTCCAGCCAGCCCGACCGAAACCCATCCGAGCGTCAAAGGTACGTTTGGGCTTGATTCGTCTTCAGCTTGATGAGCAGCTCCGGCCAATGTCTCGGTGGGTGGTGGCGTCCCAGTTGTGCTCTGGGTAGCCTGCGTGGCATCTGGCTGGCTCGGGGGCGACGGCTTGACACGTTGGGCTTCCCTCAGCTCCGCAATGCGGACGCCAGCCTCCACGCTGCACATGCCCTTTGCGAAACTGGCCTTGTACGCCTCCCACGCCGCGATGGTGTCAACCTCTCGGGCTCGATCGCATCGCTCTCTGTCCTTGGCCTGTTGCTCCAGCGCTCGTTGGCGCTTTTCTTCCGCCTGGCGCTTTTCCTCGCCCTCTCTCCGCTGCTGTTCCGCCCACCGCTGCTGTTGCCGCTTCTCCTCTTCGATCCTGGCGATGTCGTCGGGGTAGCGGCACTGGCCATCGTACCACCTCTTGGTGCCGTGGCAGGGGTTGGCTGGTGCGGCCTGGACCGACGATGCGACCAGCATGTTCGCGACGAGCGCGACGAGCAGCGTGGTGCGCGCAAGCGAAAGGGTGTTGGGGATCACGGCTGCCACCATGGCCTTTGTCGCCTCGGAATCGTGGTTCTGTAACGAATGGGGATCAAGAAAGCATCGGACCCGCCCCTCGGGCGGCGTGCCATACGGCCCTGACCTTCACCTGGTCAGAAGCCTCTGGGTGTGCGAGTAGAAGACGACGCAGGTCAAGCCCAGCCTCGTTCGAGCTCGGCCATCACCTCCTCGGCCGTAATGGCGCGCCCTTCGCGGAACTCAACCTCCGATGCCTCGAGAGCGGCATGCAGTCTGGCCCTGTTCTGCTTGTCGAGCTGGTCCGCTCCCTCCACCATGGCAAGGCCGACTTCGGTGCCCTCGGGAAGGTCCGTGGGTTCGTTCATGACCAGCCGCCCGTTCCGCACGCTCGCTCGCACCATCATGACTATCGCCATGCAGCATAGCATTCCATCAGCCATGCCGCATGACCTGCTGAGCTCGTAGCACGAGAGGACTTCTGCTCTGCTTACTCCCGCGAAGCTCGGGCCCGCTGGCCTGGGAGCCTACCGCGTCACCGCGCAGCGGAAGCCGAGGTCGGGGCGACTCTCGTCCGCCTTGTCTACGTCGCGTCCGTGGCTGGTGGTCAGCTCGTCGCCCTTCATCCGCCAGCTCCCCCCGCGAGTCACCTTGCCGCTAAGGCCCTCGAACACTTCTCCTCCGGGGTAGGCCTCGTAATCGGAGGCCGTCCATTCTCGGACGCTTCCCCCCATGTCCAAGGCGCCCGCCCAGGAGCGGTCGGTCGGGCGGGAGCCCACGGGAAGTGGGCCACCTGCGCCACAGCCGCCGCCTTCCTCATCTTTCATCACCGTGAGCTTGCAGCTAGGAGGCTCGCTTCCCCACGGGTAGTCCGGCAGATCAGGGCCTCGCGCGGCTACCTCCCATTCTGTTTCAGTAGGCAGGCGCCAGCCCACATACTTGCAGTACTGGTCGGCCGCAGCCCAATCCACGCAAGTGATGGGGCGGTCCGCTTGGTCCTCGTCGAGGCCTGTACACCCTCCCTCTTGGCCAGGGGGCGGACAGGCTTCCGCGGCGACACACCGCTGGTACTCGGTCACGGTGACCTCGTGACGCATGATGCCGAAGGACGGTACGGGCACTTGGTGTTGCTTCGCGTCCTCGAAGCACCTGCGGCTCTTCTCCTCGTCGCACCCCATGGTGTACGCGCCCGCCGCCACTGGAACCATCCCTTCTGGCACTGGGGGCGGCTGCTCCTTCGCGCTAGACTGGCTCGTGGCCACGGTAGCGGCGGCGGGCTGCGAGCTCTGTGGCTCAGAGGCTGACGTGGCGCGGCGGCCCGCGTCGGACGGGGGTCGGTTGAAGACTGCCAGCGCCCCAATACCTGCGATGATCACGACCAGGCCGGCGCCGACCGCCGGTAGCCACCTTCGCCAGCGAGAGGTGCGCTCCGCTGCTCCCCGCCACGCGCGGGTACCAGTCTTCGGACGCGGCGCGGGCATCGCCAACGCTGGCGAGGTCGTCGACGGAGCCGATGCTGCGGGCGAATCCTCGGGCGTGGGCGCCGATGGCGCTGACGGCGCAGGGGTATCCGCGAGCGTTGGCGTCGATGACGTCGGCTCCGGCGAAGAGCTCGCTTCGCCGGCCGGCTTGGAGCCGATCGATAGCGGCAATGGCTCGTCAAATCGTGTGCCAGGCGCCTCGGCCGCACCAGCACGGGGACGAGCATTCTGAACGGGTAGGGGCAAGGTGTCTGTCGAGCCCAGCGGCAACGGAGCAGGAGCCGCAGCCAAGGTCCCGGGAACCCCCTCGGGAGCTTGTCCTTTGAGCGCAGCGTGGAAGGTCTGAGCTAGCTCATCGGCGCTTGGGAATCGGTACTGGGGGTATGGTGCCAGGACCCTGCGGAACCAGGCATCGAGCGCCGGCCCCAACGTCGGATCGATCTCGCTCGGCGCGATGTGGACCCCCGAACAGATCCGCATACAGAGAACAGTCAAGGAGTCGCCTTCGAACGGCGGCTTGCCCACCAAGGCCCGATAGGCCACGACCCCAAGCGCCCACAGGTCAGCATGGAAATCGGTGGGCTTGCTCTGCAGGCGCTCAGGGCTCAAGTAGTGCGGCGAGCCCACCATCAATCCAGTGGCCGTCCTCCAGCCCTCGATGTCGTCGGCGATCCGCTTGGCAATGCCAAAGTCCAGAACCTTGCAGAAGACCGGCCCGCCCACGTCGACTAAGAAAACGTTGGACGGCTTGATATCGCGGTGCACGATGCCTCGCTTGTGAGCCGCGCCGAGCGCTCGCGCGGTGTGCGTCACGACCTTGGCCACGTCCTTGGGGGGCATCTTGCCGCAGCGGACGAGGCGATCGCCCAAGGTCTCTCCTTCCAGGAGCTCCATCACCTGGTATGCCGTGCCATCTGACATGACCCCTTGATGATGCATCTGCACCACGTGGGGGCTCTTGACCCTGGCGGCGGACTTGGCCTCCTGCTGAAAGCGCTGGTGCGGGTTGGCTTCACCATGCTCCAACATCTCGGGCAGGATGAACTTCACCGCTACCTCGGCTTCGAGCGCGCGGTGGTGGGCCACCCACACACGGCCCATGCCGCCTTGGCCCAGGGGGCGAACCAGGCGCACGTCGGATGTCACCTTTGTCCCCGCGGTGAGCTTCCGCGCGTCGGCTTGCTGTCCCATGGCTTCCTGCCTACCCGGAGAGCCCAATCGTACACGATGCTTCGAGGACCGCAACGCGGGCCGCACAGGGTAAAGCGCCAGCTGGCGCGCCTTTGTAGCGTCGCATTGCTGCCCCGTTCGGCGCGCGCGGTGTTTTGCCGCTATGATAGGATGACGGGACAGGCGCTCGCGCGGCGTCCGCCCAACGAGGAGAGACTTCCCAGTGAGAAGCAAGCTCGCGATCTCGATGGCCGCTGCCGCTGCGCTTTTGACCTCGCTCCCCGTCGTGGCCGTTGCGGCAGACGGCCCGCGCGAGGCTTACTGCGAGCGGCCCAGCCTGGTTCGCTTCTACTGCTACTACCCGTACGCCTCGAGCTACCAAGGCGTGGACGATGGCTACGACTTTCCGGCCGATCGGCTCTGGGGTCAGCGCTGGCGCCCGGATCGCGTTGCCTTTCGGCAGGCGCCGCGGCTTCGGCGCGGGGGCTTGATTCGACCGCGCATTTCCTTCCGCGCCCACGTGCTGCGGATCGCTGACGAGCTGTAGGCGCGAGCCCTTTGCAGCGCGTGGCTACCAGGCCGCTGGCGGGTCCGCGGTCAGGCCCAGGGCCACGTTCATGGCAAAGCCGCCCACCTCCCAGGTCTCGCCCGCGGCGTCGCTCGCGCGCAGCGAGCGCAGGGCTGCGCCCGGCTCAACGGCAAGGCCGAGCCAGGTGCGCGGCGCCAGCCGGGCTTCCAGGCCGACCAGCCCGCCTGCCCGCACGGTCCAGCTCTGCGGGGTGGACGGTACCTCGTTGATGGCCGCGGCCTGGGGGATCTGCAGGGCCACGGCTCCAGCCCGTGCTCCGAGGTGCATCCGCCAGCCCGCCGCGGGAAGCGGCAAGCGCACGCTGGCCCCTGCGCCGACCTCCAGCCAGCCCAGCCAGCGCGCGCCGTCATCGCCGACCAGCCAGCGGCCGTAGAGCTGCTGGCCGACCAGCCCGCTGCGATGCTCTAGGGCGAGCTCCGGGCCGAGTACTGCGCCAGGGGTGCTCTCGGGCAGCCACAGCGCTCCGGTCGAGGCCGAGATGGCCAAGCCCTGCCGCGCGTGCAGCTCGCCCTTGCGCTCGGGGGCGTCGACCGGCTCGGGCACGGGAGGGGTCTTGCGGTGCAGCAGCCGCGCCTGGTAGCGCACCATCTCGGAGGCCACCATGGCGATGGTGGCGGCCGCCACATCGGCCGAGTACTTGCCGATGGCCAGCGTGCGGCGCTTCAGAGCCCGGCCCGTGCGGCGCACCTCCACGATGGCGCGCCCCGGCTCGGGCAGGTCGATCCACACGCGGATGATGTCACCGCCGAGAGGCCCGGCCGAGCCCGCGTCCAGCGACACCAGGTCGTCCAGCTCGATCTCGAGAAGCCGCCGCACGCGCAGCCGATGAAGCCGCTTGGCCGCTGCCGAGGACATGGCCACTCGCACCGACGGGGCTTGCGGCTCGGCCGACTCTGCGCGGCCGCGGCTCGTCGTTGGCTCGGCGCGCGTGGGCGAGCTGCCGAGCAGGAGCGCGACCACCAGCAGCGTCGCCGCTAGTCCGCGCTCGCCGTAGCACAGCAGCGCGCTACGGCGCGGGCAGCTCTGGCTCGTCGTCCGAAGAAGGCTCTTCGTCGGCTTCGGGCGGATCCTCTTCGGCGAGCTCGTCCACGCCCGCATCACCCGGCGGCCCCGCGTCTTGCTGCGCGGCGGCCTCGGCTTCGAGCCGCTCGATCTCCTCGCTGCACGGGCCATCGGGATACTTGGTGCGGTACTCCCCTGCCAGCCGGAGCACGTCATCGACCCGTCCGGCCTCGGCCGCCGTCTGGATCGTCCGGCAAAGGGCATCTTCGGCCAGAACGCCGTCTGCCGACAAGCAGTAGGTTTGCACTTGCTCGTAGTTGCCCGCCTTCTGGTGGATCTTGCAGAGCGTGAACCGCGCGATGCCCGCTCGCGCATCCTCGGGAAAGCGCTCGACCAGCCGCGTCAGCGCCAGCGCGGCCAGGGCCTGGTCGCCGCCCTTGGTGCGGTAGGCGTTGCTGATGCAGGCCAGGTCCCCAGCGCTCTGGGCGGCGGCGATGGCCGCCTGAGCGCTGCCAGCCTCGCTGCGCAGCAGCCGGCCCACCGCCTCGTAATCGGGGCTTTCCCCACCGCACAGCTCGCGCCATCCAGCGGCGGGCGGCGGCTCGCCCTCGGGCTCGTCGCCCCGGCTCAAGGCCAGGGGCTTGGTCTCCGTGGCCTTGGGAGCGATCCGGGAGGCCAGCACCCGGATGGGCACGGTGATCCGCTGGTCAGGGCCCAGCATGGCGCGGCGCGAGCCCTGCTCCACATCGGGGGAGGTGACCTCGGCCGCGCCGTCGACCACGTGAAGCTCGGCGCTGTCGCCGCTGTGCCGAACGCGCACGCGGCCCTCATCCGTAGTGATGGTGGCATCGCCCACCCACAGCGCCAGTCGTGCGCTGCGCGGCGGCGCGCCAGCCGCGCGGGTCGAGACAGACGCCTCACCGCGCACCAGCCGCAAGGTCAGACCGTCGCCGTCCATGGCCACGGTGTCGACGATGCTCGAGGGCGAAAGCTCGATGCTGCCCCCTCCGGGCAGGGCGTAGACCCGCCGCACCGTGCCCGCGGCAAACACCTCGCGCGACTGCTCCTCGGCGGCCCGGAACGGCAACAGCGCTCGCGGCTCGGTCGCGCGCTGCGCAGTCAGCCAATGCCCTGCGACCAGGCCCGCGGCAAAGCTGGCCAAGGCCGCGGCCAGCGCCATCCGCCAGACGCGGGGACGCCCCGGGGCGCGGCCGTGGGCCCGGGCAGCGGGCAGGCTCGGCTCCAGCCGCCGCCAGATCTCGAGCAGCCGGGCCTCGTCGGCGTGGTCGCGCAGGTGTGCGGGATCGATAGCGTGGACCCCTCGATGTGATTCCAAGCGAGTCATGGTTGCGCGTCCTTGTGGCTTGTATCGACGAAGGTAGTCTCGAGGAAGCTCTGAGCACGGCGAATGCGCCGCTTCACCGTGGCCAGCGAGCAGCCGGCCAGCTCGGCTGCCGATTTCAGGTCGTGGCCCTCGACGAAGCGGAGCGTCCAGGCGATGCGGTCGTTGACGGGTAGCGTTCGCAGCAAGGCGTAGATCTGCGCGATCTCGGCTCGCGCCCCTGGCGGCGCGCTCGAGCTGGCGATGCTCTCCAGGTCCACGGGATCGTGCGCCCGGCCTAGACCGACCAGCCGCTGCAGCCGCGCCCGCCGTAGCCGCGAGCGCATGGCGTTGACCACGATGGATCCCAGCCAGTTGCGAAAGGCGCCCGGGTTGCGGAGCTCCGCCAAGCTGCCGAAGGCCCGCAGGAAGGCATCGTGGACGGTGTCCTCGACGTCCTCGGTGGTGCCCGAGATGCGCACGGCCAGGTTGAAGGCAAAGCCCGCGTAGCGACGGTAGAGCCGCTCGAAGGCGCGCACGTCTCCCTGAGCCGACAGCGCGACCAGGGTCTCGTCTGGCAGCTCGGCCAGCGTCTGATGGCCCACCGATGGCGGCTTGCTCGGCAGCTCGTGCGGCGCGGGCAGGGCGCTCGGCTCCTCGGCCGTCGCAGCCTTGGGCTTGGGACGGCTGGAATCGCCGCCGCTACCGTCGATGACGCGCAGCCGCCGCGCCTTGGCTCGAGCATTCTTGGTCACTGCCAGTGGCCCTCGCTGAGATACCTCGATGCTTGGACGAGCAAGTGTCATTTTCCGGCTCAACTCGCCCGCGACAAGGAAAAACTGTTGGCCCTTGAGCCACAAAAGCCGTGCAATGCGTCTGGTCGGTGCGGGCGCAGGAACGCCCCGCATCGATGCCGCCCCAGGGCGGTGGCCTGTAGGCCAACCAGGTTAGTGCAGAAATATCAATAATATAGCATACTTCTGTCACTTGACCGATCAGCATTCCAAGGAGGATCTGAAATGTTGAAGTGGATCGCAGTTGTTTTCTTGGCGTTGGGCCTCGCGGCCTGTGGCGGCAAAGCTCCTGGTCCTGAGGTTCCCGAGGCCCCTGAGGCGCCCGAGGCGCCCGAGGTCGAGGCTCCTGAGGCTCCTGAGGCTCCTGAGGCCCCGGAAGCTCCCGAAGAGCCCGAGGCTCCTGAGGCTCCTGAAGAGCCTGCCGCGGAGTAAGGAACCTTTCGCTTTCTTTAGCGGGTTGGACGGGAACCGCGTTTCATCACAAGCGGTTCCCGTCTGACTGGCCTTTTCCATAACGGCGCGCGATGTCCAAGCGCCTGTTCGTAGCCTTGGCGGTCTTGTCATGGCTCGGCTGCGGCCCTGCGCCCAAGCCGGCCGAGGACGCCGCACAAGGCCCCGAGCCCGAGCCAGAGCCGACCGAGGCGACGGAGTACTCCTCCCCGGACGACCCCGATCCCGGCCCGACCGAGCTCGGCGATGCGCCCGACGTGCCTCCAGTCGACTAGCCCAGCCGCGATCCTCGCGAGCCATTTTCGCGACGCCGCCACGCGCTCGGCTCCAGGCCAGTAGCGCGCCCGGCCTCTAGGGAGCTATCATCGCGGCCATGCTGCGGCCCGAGCGGCGCTTGCGCGACGAGCTGATACGCTTCGGCCGGCTCTGCTACGAGCGGCGCCTGCTCGTGGCCATGGACGGCAACCTATCGTTGCGCCTTTCCGCCGGGCTGGTGCTGTGCACTCAGGCGGGCAGCCACAAGGGCTTGCTCACCGACGAGCAGCTGGTGGTCATCGACATGCGCGGCCGCAAGGTGCGCGGCGGGGGACAGCCCACCTCCGAGATGGCCATGCACCTCGGCTGCTACCGCGCGCGAGACGACATCCAGGCCGTCATCCACGCCCATCCGCCGACCTGCATCGCGCTCAGCATCGCGGGCGTGTCCATGGCGCGCTGCGTGCTGCCCGAGGTGGTGCTGACGCTGGGGGCCATTCCCACCCTGGAGTACCAGACCACGGGCAGCCAGGCGCTGGCCGACCGCGTGGCCGAGGCCATCGTGCGGCACGACGCGGTCATGCTGGATCGGCACGGCGCGGTGTGCGTGGGCTCGAGTCTGCTCGAGGCCTTCTGCAAGCTGGAGACCATGGAGCACATGGCCCAGATCATGAAGGCCGCCAGCGATCTCGGCGCCATCCGCGAGCTGCCCTGCGACGAGGCCAGCCGGCTGCGCTCGATGGGTCTACGGCGCTACGGCGGGCCGCCCTTGGCCGTGGCGCAGGCCGATCGGCCTGGTGCGGACCTGCCGCGGGCCTGCTTGACCTGCGCGGGCTGCGAGCTCGGCTCGGCCTCGGCGGCAAGGCCTCAGGGCTCGCCCCAGGCCGACACAAGGGCGGAGACGAGCGGCGAGACACGGGCGCATGGCCCGAGCAGCGAGCCGCTTGAGCAGGTGGTCGACCAGGCCGTTCGTCGCCTTTTGCGGTAGCCGACGTGCAGCCGGGCCCGTGCCGGGTTAAGCGTGAGCCATGGGCAAGGCGCGCGGGCGTGGCTCCAAGCTGCACAATCGGATCTTCATCGGGATGGGCGTGGGCCTGGTCGTGGGCCTAGGCCTGCACGCCCTGAAGACGCCTGACTCGGTCGCCTTTGCCACGGTGCTGTGGTGGCTGGATCTGCTCGGGCCCACGCTGTTCATCGGCGCGCTCAAGATGATCATCGCGCCGCTCATCTTCGCCTCCATCGTCGCTGGCGTGACCAGCCTGCCAAACATCCGGGAGCTCGGCGGCATCGGCTACCGCACCATCCTCTACTACCTGGGCACCACCACGATGGCGGTGATCATCGGCCTGGTCATGGTGATCACCGTGCAGCCGGGCAAAAAGGAGTCCTCGCAGGAGGTCCGGCGGGCGCGGGTTGTCCAGCTCGAGCAACATCGCGCCGACTTCGAGACGGCGACGGGAGGGCCCGCGCTCGACGAGGCCGGTCGCCCGCGCGGCCCCTACGTCGCCTGGCTCAGCGAGCGGGAGGGGCAGAGCCGCGGCGGCGGTCACGACGGGCGCTGGCGCGCGATGACGGGCGCTCAGAAGCGCACGCCTGGCGACATCTTCAAGGAGGACATCGTCGGCCCCATTCTGATGAACCCCTTCCAGGCGCTGGGCCAGGACCCGCCCAACGCGCTGGGGATCATCTTCTTCGCGCTGCTCTTGGGCGTGGCCTGCACCATGGTGGGCGCGCCCGCCGAGCCCGTGGTGCGGGCCTTTCGCGCGCTCAACCAGGTGATCATGCGGATCACCGAGTGGCTGATGGCGCTCTCTCCCTTTGCCATCGGCTGCATCATCGCCGCCCTGGTGGCCGAAAACGACGTGGAGGTCTTCCAATCGCTGGGCTGGTACTGCGCCACGGTGATCGCCGCCATCGCGGTGCACGTGGCGCTGCTCATGGGCGTCGCCCGGCTGTTCGGCAAGGTGGGCCCACGTCGGCTTTGGCAGGGGATCCGCGAGGCCTGGCTCATCGCCTTCAGCACGCGCTCGAGCGCGGCCACCCTGCCAGTCACGCTCAAATGCGTGACCGAAAAGCTCGGCGTGCGTACCAAGGTGGCTGGCTTCAGCCTGCCGCTAGGGGCGACCATGAACATGGACGGCACGGCGCTGTACGAGGGCGTGGCCGTCATCTTTCTCATCCAGATCTATGGCGGCCTAGACGACGTGCCCCTGGCGCTCACCGCCATGACCACCTTCGTCGTCTTCGTGACGGCGGTGCTGGCCTCGGTGGGCGCCGCGGCCGTGCCCAACGCCGGGCTCGTGACCATGGTGCTGGTCGCTGGGGCGGTTCACCTGCCCATCTACTACATCCCCTTCATCTTCGCCGTGGACGCGCTGCTCGACATGTTCCGCACCTCCACCAACGTGCTCGGCGACTCGGTGGGCGCCGTGGTCGTCGACCGCATGATCGGACCCGACCCCGATTCCTAGGTCCCCTAGAAACAATCCGGTCGGTCGGGGTGCGGGTCGGGTAGATCGGTGGGCAGGATGTCGCGCAGGTACTCGTAGTTCTGGCGGCAGAATCGTCCCGGCCCCTCGCCGTGGATGCGCGCGCGTTCGCGGAAGCTTCGATTGTAGCCCGAGTCCATCAGCGCGTTGGGTAGATCGCTCCCGTTGTGGAAGTTGAAGCCCCCCGGGTCGGCCAAGCCGAGCGAGTGGCCGATCTCGTGGGCGGTGATGGTGCCGATCATCGAGCCCAGGGCCCAGACCGCGCAGCCGATCTGACGGGAGCGATCGCCCGAGGCCGGACAGCCCTCGCCCGAGTCGAGCACGGGTGCGCTCGCCGCCTCAGCCGCGGACACGGAGCTGCCGCCCACATCCGGACGGAACGGGTCGAACAGCTCGTCGAAGGCGGCGTCAGCGCCGTCGACCTTGGTGGCGAAGGAGCCGGGATGCATGCTGAAGGCGAACAGCGAGTCGACGAACACCCCGCCGTAGCCCGGGTAGCCGTCCTCTTGGGTGAGCGCATTTACGCCGCCGATCTTGTCGTGCAGCCGCAGGTTGCCGTCGTCTTTGCCCGGGGTGTTGTCGTAGCCGAGCAAACCGTAGCCGTTGGGATCGGCGCCGGATAGCTCCACCTCCGAGTAGAGGGCGAAGTCGGTGGGCGCTGCCTCGCGGAACTCGACGTTGAGCCCGCCATAGACCTCGCGGCACTCGTCGATGACGCGCGCGCGGATGTGCGGGTCCACCGCGCGCAGGCCGAAGTGGCGCAGGGCCTCCACGTACGACGGCATGAAACGCAGCCACACCACCTGCTTCACGTGGGCGATGCCCAGGGTCACCGTGGTGGCCGAGCCGG
Organism: uncultured Polyangiaceae bacterium; assembly: GCA_964441055.1. Classification (GTDB taxonomy): domain Bacteria; phylum Myxococcota_A; class Polyangia; order Polyangiales; family Polyangiaceae; genus JACQWT01. The sequence continues at coordinate 11,861 of CAYTYV010000040.1, forward strand.
GCGTGGTGTCCTGGTCGAACTGCACCACCGGTCGCACCGTGCCCTCGAAGGTGCCTGCGGTTTGGCGCAGGTCCACGCTTTGACCGAGCTCGTCCGTCTCGTTCAGCACGTAGCGGACGAGCTGTCCCGAGACGAACTCGGGCACCAGATCGAGCGCTACCGCGTCGCCCACGCCGCTTCCCTCCGGGGTGAAGGTCCCGTCGAGCTCGATGAGGGTCAGCGGCGAGAGCGGATCGCTCCCTCCGGGCAGCACGCCGATGAAGCCGCCGCCCGCGATGTCCACGTACTGCCCCAGACTGGCCGCGGTCGGCTCGATGGAGTGGATGGCCGGCTCGACTAGGGAGTTGGCGGTGCTCAGGGTCCCAGAGCTGAACACCGCACTGCCAGCCAGCGAGCCGTGGCGGTTTTCCAGCCACACCGTGCCCTCGAAGGAGCCCGGCTCGATCCCCGCGATGTGCGGCGAAAACGGAAAGGTGACGCGCGTCCGGTCAAAGGGCTGGAAGGGCTGGGTCACCACCTCCGTAGGGCCGACCGCCGTGCACTCCTGCTCGCCCTCGGGCGTGAAGCAGCCCTCGACGACGGCGACGGTTTGCCCTTCATCGCCGCCCAGCAGAAAGCCATTGCCCACGCACAGCACCGGATCGTTGACGAAGGTCACGCTGTTTTGCACCTCGGCCAAGCTCGGCAGGGCGTGATAGTGGACCTCCAGCTCGACGGGCAGCGCTGGGGAGCGATGCCGCAGCCCGTCGTAGGCGTGGTGGGCCTCGACCACGGCGTCGGCGACGAGCAGTCCGTCGTCGGCGGGAAGGCCCGCGGCCAAGCCGCCCGGCCAGTCCACCACCATCTGGTCGTAGTCGACGAAGAGAGCCGGTAGCGACAGCGAGACGCTGCTCCCGCCCATGCTGCCGCTTAGCCGTAGCTGCGAGTCACCCGCGAGCTCGGGCACGAACGAGGCGCCCGAGAGCGCGATCTGCGAGCCGGGCAGCAGGATCCCCGGCTCCACGGCGGACAGCGAGATATCCGTGATGACGGTGCTTGCAGCCGGACCGGTCTCGCCTTGCTCGGAGCTACAGCCTGCGGCCGTCGCCGAGAGCGCGAAAAGCGCGCTGAGCAAGCGTTGCGCCCGACCGAGCGGGCGGGGCGAGCAAACGGGGGAGGCGCTCGGCGATCGCATGGCTACAGCCCGGTCGGGAAGAAGCAGTCGCCGTGGTCCAGGCCGATGCAGATGTCGTAGAGGTTCTCGGAGCCATCCCAGCCGTGCACCACGACGAAGTAGTCGCCGTCGGCCGCGATCTCCCAGACCATGGACTCGTTGGAGGTCCCGCTCTGGCCGTTTTGCGGATCGCAGGCCATCGGATTGGCCTCGTCGCAGCCGGTCAGGTTGACCCCGTCCGAGTCGTAGATCAGCACGTCCAGGTCTTGGTCTGGACTGCCCTGGTCGAACTCCAGCACCACGTAGACGGTCTCCTCCTCCCACAGCTCCTCCAGCGCGAACCAGTCGTCGTCCCAGGCGCAGATGGCATTGGTGTCCGACAGGAACGGCAGATCCCAGGCGTCGACCGGCCGGGCCTGGCTCTGGTTGTCGTCGTCTTCGTGCTCGTCGTCGGTGCAGGCGGCGCACGATGCCGCGCTGAAGAGCATGTCATAGCTGTTCTCGCCGTCGCCGTAGGCGTACACGCGGATGTAGTAGGTCCCGGCCTCGGCCACGCACCGCTCGATAGACTCTATCGAGGTAAGTCCGTTGGAGCTCTCCACCAGCCCGCCGCCGTCGTCGTACAGGGCCAAGTCCAGATCGGTCGCGTCCGTGCCGTCGATGGAGATCTCGAGGTCGGTATTGGACGCCAGCTCGATGCGGTACCAGTCTTCGTCGTCGCCAGAGCCGGCTGCTGGACAGCTCTTGAGATCGGTGTAGACGTCCGGCGTCAGCTCGGGTTTGTCGGCGGCCTCGGACAGCGAGTCGTTGTCCTCGAAGGCGTCGTCCACGCAGCCCGAGCCCTGCTCGCAGTGGTAGGTCTCAGGCAGGCACTGCCGAGCCGAGACCCCGTCGATCGAGGTGAGCTCGGTCGCCGAGCAGAAGTACGGCCCGGGGCAATCGTCGTCGTCGTCGCAGGCTTGGAAGCAGAAGTACTCGCCGTCGAGGAACACGCAGTGGTCGCCGTCGCCGCCGCATTGCGCATCGGCAGAGCAGCTCTCGCACAGCCCGAGCCCCCCCTGTCCGCCCGGATTGGTCACGGTGCACTGGTGGACGCCGCTGGCGGGCGACTGGCTCAGGTGGTCGCAGCTTCCCTTGGAGTCGTCGTCGTCCTCGGCCACGATCACGTAGTACAGCTGTGCGCTCGAGCCGGGCTCGGTTGCCACCGGGTTGGGAACGTCGGCGGCCCAGGTGCCGCTCTGCATGTTGCCGTCGAGCAGGACCATGTCGAGCTGGATCATCTCGGAAAGGTCGACGGGCGTGCTCGGCGGCGTCGTAGAGTAGTAGAACAGCGGCTCGGCCTTGAGGCGCTGGTCGTCGCTCACCTCGGCGGTGATGGTCAGATCCATCAGGGTGGTGAAGTCCTCGGTTGCGTGGGTGATGACCGGGGGCTCGCCCGGGCACTCGCTGCCGTCGCCGCGGCGCAGCACGATGAGGTAGTTCTTCTCGGTCAGGTTGCCGCCGTCGTCCGCCGAGTAGACCACCGAGTAGCGGTTGCTGGCCGCGAACTGCTCGGCGCTCGGGCAGAACTGCCACTGGGCGCTCATCGACGCCACCGAGGCCGGATCGATGCCAGCGTTTTCGAGCGCGGGGCTCTGGCCGATGACTACCTCGGTGGAGTCCGGGTCCTGCACCACCAGCGCGATGTCCACGCAGGCCGTCTGCTCCAGGTCGACGGTGGTGCCCGTGCCCAAGGGCTGGACGAACACGGGCGGGTTGCCGCCGCCCACCACCTGGACGGCGATGGTCTGGCGGGCTTCGGCCTGGCCGTCCGAGACCACGAAGTCGAAGGGGTGCATCCCCAGATCGACGGCTCGGGGGGTCCAGCGGAACATCGCCGCGCTAGAGCCGGTCTGGTCAAGCTCCGCCACCGAGTGGATGTCAGCGATATCGGTGGCGAAGCTGAAGCTGAGCTCGTCGTCGTTCGGATCGGAGGCGCTCAGCGCGATGCGGAGCTCGGTGCCCACAAAGGCGGTCTTGTCCTCGATGGGATTCCAGACCGGTGGCTCATTGCTGGTGCAGCCGAGCGCGGTCGCGGCGGTCAAGACGATGGCAAGCGGGAGTCGACGCATGGGGGGGCCTCATGAGCAAGTGGTCGCGCAAGCGAGCGATTTCAGTGTAGCCCCAAGGGGCGAGTCTGTCAGCCGCGGGGCCCCGAGCGCCGCGAGCACGGGCGCCCAAAGGCCCGAGCGGCTACACTGAGCCGCCATGAACGAGGCTGCGGACCTTGGCTACGGCTTCGAGGTCGGACCGATCCGGCCCCCCAACGAGGCCAACAGCCTGCTGGTGCGGGTCACGCGCAACTGCCCCTACAACCGCTGCGCCTTCTGCCCGGTCTACAAGGGCACCCGCTTCAGCCTGCGCTCGGTGGACGAGGTGCTCACCGACATCCGCGCCATGGAGCGCACGGCCCAGCGCTTCCACGACCGCGCGGCCGCCTCGGGCGGCCTGTCCAGGCAGGTGCTCGGCGAGGTGCTGCGCGAGCTGTCCAGCCCAGGAGCGGTCCAGGTCGCGCAGTTTTTGGCCGTGGGCGGCAAGACGGCCTTCCTGCAGGACGCCAACAGCTTGATCATGCCCGTCGACCAGCTCGTCCAGGTGCTCGACGCGCTGCGCCGGGCCTTCCCCTCGCTGCGAAGGGTGACCAGCTACGCGCGCGCCCACACCGTGACCAAGCGCAGCGTCGCGGAGCTTCGCCGCCTGCGCGAGGCCGGCCTGGACCGCGTCCACATCGGGCTCGAGTCGGGCTCGGACCGCGTGCTCGAGCTGGTGGCCAAGGGTGCCACGGCCGAGCGCCACATCGCCGCTGGCCTGCGCGTCAAGCAGGCGGGCCTCGAGCTGAGCGAGTACGTGATGCCGGGACTCGGCGGCAGGGCGCTCAGCCGCGAGCACGCCACCGAGACGGCCCGCGTGCTGCGCGCCATCGATCCGCACTACGTCCGGCTGCGCACCCTGGCCATCTCTCCGGGCACGCCGCTCGACGAGATGGTCTGCCGCGGCGAGCTCGAGCCGGCAAGCGACGTCGAGGTCGCCCGCGAGCTCGGCCTTTTGCTGCGCGGCTTCGAGGGCATGACGGGGACCATCACCAGCGATCACATCCTGAACCTGCTCGAGGAGGTGACGGGCAAGCTCCCCGACGACCTGCCGCGCATGCTCGACGCGGTGGAGCGCTTTTTGGCGCTCGACGAGGGGCAGCGCGACATCTACGTCGTGGGCCGTCGGCTCGGCCTTTTGCGACGGCTGGACGATTTGGACGACCCTCCCTACCGCAAGCAGGCCGAGCTGGCGCTCGAGCAGGTCCGCCGTCGCTTCCCGGGCCCGCTGGATCAGGCCATTCGCGAGATGATGACGCGCTTCGTGTAGGGCAGGGAGCCGGGCACGGGCGGGCCAGCCGCAGATACAGCCTCGCCGTCGCGGGTATGTTATGAAGGCCTGCACCGCCTGGGACGGCCGGGCGAGGATGCGCTCGTGGGGCTCGCCTTGGGCCGGGCCGCACGGGCGCGGACCAACCAGCGGAGGAAACCATGGACTCGGGTCTTTGCAAGCCATGCGCATCGCTGCTCGCGGTGCTCCTCGGGCTAGGCGTGGCGGCGGGCTGTGACGATGGAGCCAAGAAGCGGCCGCCCGCGGGCCAAACCGCCACGGCGGCGCCCGCCACGGCCACGGCCACGGCAACCGCCACGGCCACGGCGACCGCCACCGCCACGGCGGCGGCTGGCGACGAGGCGAGCGGCAAGATGACCGCGGAGCAGGCCGCGGAGAAGATGTTCCCGCACGTCGAGAAGATCGCGGCGCTGGTCGACAAGCACGGCAAGGACTGCAAGAAGCTCACCGAAGAGCTCGACGGCTACGCCAAGGATCACCTCGCCGAGATCGAGAAGATCCGGACGGACGGCGGCGGCAAGATCGCCGTGCTCCGCGCGATGGAGACGAAGTACAGCGACAAGCTCGACGCCGCCATCGAGAAGATCGAGGACGTCGAGTTCGAGTGCAAGGACAAGAAGCTCAAGAAGCTGCTCGGCAAGCTCAGCCCTTCTTGAGATGGTGTTTCACAGCCTGCGGCGCGGTCCGAAGCGTCGGGAATGGCTGCTGATGACCGAGCGTTCTGCCCGCTGCGGTCATGACGACGATGAGCCTTTCGCCGCAGAGCTGGATCCGTCTTTGTAAGGTGGGCTTCGCGCTCCAGCTCGCGCTGGTGACCGTCGTGGGCACGCTGGCCTACCTGGGCGCGCTGCCCGTGCTGTTCGTGCGGGTGCAGCGCTACGATGAGCTGTGCCACGCGGTGCTCATCGGGGCGCTGGCCTTTTTTCTAGACGGCGTGCTGCGCTATCGGCCGCTGCTACGCTCCCGCGCGCAGTGGCTGCGGCTCGCCCCCGTGCTGGTGCTCGTCGTGGCGGCCGTCGAGGAGCTCGCCCAGGCGCTGTCGCCGCGGCGCTCGGCCAGCTGGTCGGATTTCGCCGCAGACCTTGCAGGCGTGGTGGTGGCGAGCTGGCTGTCGCATTGGCTCGGTCGCCGAGTGACGGGCCGAGCAGACCGATGGGTCAAGCCGGGCTCGGCTCGCGCTCCGGCAGGGCCTCCAGGCCGTGACGTTGCGCCTCGGCGAGCATGATCGCGTCGAGCTCCTGGGCGGTTTGCGGCGCGAGCGGCGCTGGCACGTGCTTGCCGAGCAGGCGCGCCACCTCGTCGGCCGCCCGCTGGTGCGCCCACTTGGCGCCCTTTTGCTCCCAGTCACCGTAGGTGTCGCGGTCGACCAGCGCCGACGGAACGGTCAGCTCCTTTCGCCAGCTCTGGCGGGTGTGGTCATGGGACAGCAGCGAGCCGTTCTGCACCAGCGCGGCGATGAGCTCCACAGGCTCGCCCGGCCGGGTGGCGATGCCGTCGACAAGCCGCAGCGCGCGGGTCACGGCGTCGTGGTCCAGCAGCACCTTCTCCAGCGACTGGCACATCTCGAAGTCGAGCATGCCAGAGCCGGAGATCACGTTGATGCCCGCGAGCGCGGCCAGCAGCGCGCCCGTGCCCGACTCTAGGCCGGCCTGGTAGTCGGGACACTTGGCGTCGGATAGGCCCATGTAGGCGTGGGTCGGTAGATCCAGGTATTTGCCCACCTGGGCGTAGGCGACGTCGATCATCATGGTCTCGATTGCACCCATGGGCGTGGTGCCTCGCCGCATGTCAAAGGCGGCGGGCGAGCCGCCGTAGATGATCGGCGCGCCGCGGCTGGCAAGCTGGTGGATGAGCACGCCCGAGAGGTTCTCAGCGCAGTGCTGCACCACGGCCTCGCGCAGGGTGACCGGCGAGGTCGCGCCCGTGAGCGGCATGCTCACGAGCTGGGCGGGGATGGCTGCGCGTGCGCAGTCGATGAGCGCCTGACAGGTCAGATCGCTCCATTTCAGCGGCGGGCTGGGGCAGCAGTCGAAGATGGCGAGCGGTTTGTCCGCCAGGGCCCGCTCGCCGCCGCGCACCGCGACCAGCATGGCCTTCATGGGGGCGAAGCCGTCCTTGCGGAAGGTGCCCGTGACGATCGGCTTTCGCGCGCTGTGGAGCTCCAGGTAGAGCCGATAGCGGTCGGCGACCTCGGGGGGCACGTCCGCTGGGGCGAGCGCGGTCGACTGGGAGGCGTAGCCGGGCAGGTCCTCGACCAAGTAGGCCAAGCGGACGGCGTCGGCCGTGGTGACCTCGCGGCGGCGATTCTGCTCGAGGTCGAAGATGTGAATGGCGGCCGAGCCGGGATCGAAGTGCACCCGGTCGCCGCCGATATCCATGGCGAGCTCGCCGTCGCGATCGTAGATCCGGATCCGCTCTGGCGCGCTCGCCACGGCCTCGCGCACTAGCGCCTCGGGCAGGTGATGGCGCCCGCCGCGCTCGCGGGCTCCGGCATCGGCCAAGAGCTTCTGGGCCTGCTCGTTTTCGACCAGGACGCCGACTTCGGCCAGCACCTGGCAGGCCTGCGCGACGATCCGCTCGGTATCCGTGGCGGTCAAGAGCTCCAGCTTGGGACGAAGGGGGCTGCTCATCGCGTCTCTCCTCGGTGCGAGTCGGTGGGAAGGGTTGTGGTGGGCGAAGGTGCGGACGGCTCGGCGTCCGCCGCGGCACGTCGATAGCGGCAGCGGTCGAGCGGACAGCGGCTGCAGCCGCTAAGGCCTGCGGCCGGCCGCCCTGGCGCGCCTAGCCACATGGCAAAGGAGATGCTCTTGCGCGGGACCATCATGCACGAGTCCGTGAGCGACACCCCCAGCTCCGCGTGCGGCAGCAGGGCGAACAGCTCGCGCTGGTGCTCGAGCTTCCAGCGGCCGTAGCCGGGGCTGAGCCGACACCCGATGGCCGTGGCCCTCTCGCCCGCACCGGGCTCGGCGCCCGCGGCGATGACGGCGCCCAGCCGATCGGCCGCCTGCTCGGCCGCCGCGCTTCCGGCCGCGTCGAGCAGCACGGCCCGGCTGAGATCTCCGGTCTCCATCAAGGCCTTGACGCGCGCTTCGATCGGCTCGCCAGCGGTCACCAGGCCCACGACCAGCCCGGTCGCCTCCACGGGCTCGAGCCCGACCGCGGGCGCGCGGGAAACCGCCAGCCGCTGGTAGGCGCCGCGGGCATCGATCAGCGGCTGCGCCTCGGGCAGCACCGCACCGATCAGCCGCTCGACGCGCTCGGGTACGGCGTGGCCCGGCGGGTAGTCGAGAAAGTGCAACAGCTCGTCGCGCTCGATGCGCACGGGCAGGGTTGCGATGGCGCTATCGACGGCGCCGCCTTCGGCGCGCGGGCCCTGGCGCGGACGTCCTGGCTCGGACGCGGGCTCGGCAGCCCGGTCCCGATCGCTCACGGCACCTCCTGCAAGCGCCTACCGAGCGCGGCGATGAAGTCCGGGTCGGTGCCGCAGCAGCCGCCGACCGCGCCCGCACCGAGCCCGGCCACGGCAGCCATGTCGCGGGCAAAGGCATCGGGCGACTGGTCGTAGACCACGCCGTCTGGGGTCACCCGCGGCTGGCCCGCGTTGGGCTGCAAGACAACGGGCGTGTCGATGCCCTGTTGCTCGAAGGCGCCGAGCAGCTCGGCGGCGAGCTCGCGCATGTCCGCGCTCGCGATAGAGCAGTTGGCGCCCACGGCTGCCGCGCCCGCCTCGGCCAAGGCCTTGAGCGCTGCGACGACCGGGTTGCCCATCACCGTGAAGAAGCCGCGTCGCTTGCGCTCGAAGGTGAGCGAGGCCAGCACGGGGATCTCTGGCGCCACCTCGCCGAGCGCGGCGAGCGCCGTCTCGGCCTCGCGCAGGTCGCTCATGGTCTCGATGTGGAAGGCGTCCACGCCCGCGGCCGCGAGCGCTCGGCCCTGTTGCTCGAAGGCGCTGCGCCAGGTCCCGAGGTCGCCGCTTCCAACGGGCGGCAGGTACTCGCCCGTCGGTCCCACGTCGCCCAGCACGAAGCGCGCGCCCGCCTGGCGAGCCAGCGCTACTGCGGCGCGATTGACGGGCTCGGTCTGCCCGTCGAGGCCGCAGGCTCTGAGCCGAATGGGGTTGGCCCCAAAGGTGGCCGTGTGGACCGCCTGGCTCCCCGCCTCGACGTAGCCGCGATGCACGGCAAGGACCTCGTCTGGGCGCTCGAGCACCCACCCTTCTGGCGTCTGCCCGCGGCCCATGCCCGCGCGGATCAGCAGGCTGCCGAGGCCGCCGTCGAGCACCAGCGCTGGCGCTCGCCCGAGCTGCTCCAAGAGCGCGCTCACGAGACCAGTTGCTCGGCCACGGCGACCGCTTGTTGGGCGTTTTCCGCAAAGGCCGCGCCGATGCTCTCGGCCCAAGCCGGGGTGGTGGCCGATCCGCCGACCATCACGCGCACCGTCTCGCCCATGCCCGCGGCCTGGACCGCCTCGACCAGCTCCTTTTGCACGCCCATGGTGGTGGTGAGCAGGGCCGAGGCCGCCACGATGTCGGCGTTTATCTCGCGGGCCTTGTCCAGAAAGGCTTGTACGGGCACATCGCTGCCCAGATCGCAGACCTCGAAGCCGTGGGCCTCGAGCAGCGTGGCGACCAGGGTCTTGCCGATGTCGTGCAGATCGCCTGCCACCGTGCCGATGACCACCCGGGCCTTGGCTTGCGCCGCGCCGCGCCCGCCCGCTAGCGCTGGATTGATGACGCTCATGGCGGCCTTCATGGCCTCGGCTCCCTGTACCAGCTCGGGCAGGAAGTACTCGCCCTCCTCCCAGAGCCGGCCCACCTCGCGGATGCCCGCGGCAAAGCCCTGCTCGACCACCGCGAGCAGGTCGGCTCCCGAGCTCACGGCAGCCTGGGCGAGCTCGCGGGCGCGCTCGACGTTGCCGTCGACGACGGCCTTGGTCATCTGTTCGTGCTGGGGATGCGGCATGACGTGCTCCATACGGCTACCCAGCAAAACGCCGAGGCCGGATGGCGAAAATGCCCCAGCTTCCCGCTCCAGGGCAAGGGCTAGCCGTAGGACGGGGCGGCTAGGCTGATGATCGATTGCGCGATCCAGGGGCAATCTCGTGCAACCTGGCGAAACTCCGGGATGACGCACCGCAGCACAAGCCGATTGACCGCCCGCGGGCTGGCGCGTAGATCAGCTGCCAGCCACCTCCCCCCGCGCGCAGCGGCCGTGGGCGCCGTCGTTGACCTCGACCCCGTCGTCGACCGCCCCCCCCAAGAGCGCGGCGGCAATCGCACACCCCCAAGCCAACGCAGCACCCAAGGAGCAAGGCATGGCCGATTTCATCGCAGATATCCGAGACATCAAGTTCACGTTGTTCGACCATCTCGGTCTGGACAAGCTGTTCGAGTCCGAGCGCTACAGCGCCTTCACCCGCCAGGACATCGAGATGATCCTGGACGAGGCGCACAAGTTCGCCCGCGATGCCTTGGCCCCCATCAACGCCGAGATGGACCGCGAGGGCTGCACCCTGAAGGACGGCAAAGTCACCGTGCCCAAGGCCTTCCACGATCCCTACAAGCTGTTCGCCGAGGGCGGCTGGCAGGCGCTCAGCCACAACCCCGAGTACGGCGGCCAGGGCGCGCCCGAGACCGTGATGATGGCTTGCTGCGACCTGCTGTTCGGCGCCAACATCAGCTTCAACCTGGGGGCGCTGCTCACCACGGGCGCGGCCCACTTGATCGAGGTCTTCGGCAGCGAGGAGCTCAAGGACATCTACTGCGAGAAGATGTACACGGGGCAGTGGGCTGGCACCATGTGCCTGACCGAGGCGCAGGCCGGCTCGGACGTGGGCGCCTGCAGCACCAAGGCCCATCCCGAAGGCGACCACTACCTCATCGAGGGTGAGAAGATCTTCATCACCTTCGGCGACCACGATGTGACCGACAACATCGTCCACGCCGTCTTGGCCCGCATCGATGGCGCGCCCAAGGGCACGGGCGGGCTGAGCCTGTTCGCGGTGCCCAAGTATCGGGTCAAGGACGACGGCTCGCTAGGCGAGTTCAACGACGTCAAATGCACGGGCATCGAGCACAAGCTCGGCATCCACGCCACGCCGACCTGCACCCTGGTCTTCGGCGAGAACGGCGCCTGCAAGGGTTACCTCCTGGGCGAGCCGAACAAGGGCATGCGAGCCATGTTCCAGATGATGAACGAAGCCCGCATCTCGGTCGGCCTGCAGGGCGCGGCCCAGGGCAACGCCGCCTACCAGGCCGCTCTGGCCTTCGCCAAAGAGCGGCTGCAAGGCTCCGACATCCGCAACTTCAAAGACCCCGAGGCCCCCAAGGTCCCGATCATCAAGCACGCTGACGTGCGCATGATGCTCATGCGGCAGAAGGCCTATGCCGAGGGCATGCGCGCCCTATTGCTGTTCGCCTCGTTCTGCGCCGATCGCGCCCACACCGACCCGGATCAGGGCGAGATGTACCAGGGCTTGGTCGAGATCATGACGCCCGTCTGCAAGGCCTACTGTTCGGACATGGCCTTCCGCGTGTGCGAGTGGGCGCTGCAGACCTTTGGCGGCTACGGCTACATCAGCGAGTACCCGGCCGAGCAGTACCTGCGGGACTGCAAGATCGCCTCGATCAACGAGGGCACCAACGGCATTCAGGCCC
>CAYTYV010000041.1:0-6889 GCA_964441055.1 uncultured Polyangiaceae bacterium
AGCCCGCCCGAAGAAGCCCAGCCCCCGCCCGCGGAGCCGGACCGCAGCCCCCCGCCGAGCGCGCCCGAGCGCGATGACTATTCTCAGCCGAGCGGGACGGACTCCATGGCCGCGATCTGGACGCGTACGGTCGTCAGCGAGGTGCACCCCCAAGGCCTCTTCGACACGAAGGCGGGCGAGAGCGGGGACAGCAGCCCAGAGGAGCGATCTCGTCGCGACAAGATGGCGAGCCTGTGGCAGTCGCCGCCTCGGAAGCCTCGTGAGGTGCCCGAGGACTCCTTCCCGAGCGGCCCGCCCGAGCTTTCGTGGAGCGAAAAGGACGACGTCTTCACGACCTTTCGCACGCTGGCGGACGACCAGCTGACGCCAGCGAGCGATCCCTTTGCCCGCTGGGCGCCAGAGCCGCCAGCTAGCCCCTTGCACCCGTTCGCCACGCGGCCCGACCGACCCGAGGAGGCGGAGCGCTCGTCGCGGCCCTTTGGCGGGCGCATGGAGCCCAACGACGAGCCGCTCCGCGGCACCCACGGCTTTGCCACGCGGGCCGATGAGCTCGAGCCGGCTGGAGCAGCCCATCCGTTCGGCGCACCGAAAAAGGGCGATCTGGAAGCCGACATGGGCTCGACCGCGCGACCCATCAAGGGCGCCGTGCCCTCCAGCGAGGGCGCCGAGCCGCCCAGCGAGACCGCCAGCCACGAGAGACTGCACAAGGGGCGGCCTCCGGTTCTGGGCGCGGGCGAGCCGCACTTCGAAGAGGCGATCGCGGCCATTCGGGCCAAGGACTACGAGCGGGCTCACCTCGCGCTGGAGGCGGCGCTCGAGCTCGAGCCCGACAACCGCCTGTATCAGGCCAATCTCAGCCGTGTTAAGGACCGGCTGGCCGCCGACCCGGAGAAGAAGGCACAGAGCCCATGGTGATGCCGCTGGACATGGCCGACGAACCCTGCCGGCCAGTGGCGATCGTGGGCGCGGGCAACTGGCTCGTGGGCCGCGACCGGGTGGGCCCCGAGGTGTTGGCGGAGCTGCGGCGCCGAGCGCTGCCCGCAGAGGTCGAGCTATGGGAGGTCGGCAGCACGGGGCTTGCTCTGCTGGACTGCATCCGTGCTCAGGAGCTGCTGATCGTGGTCGATGCCGCAGCCCTCGGCGGACCGGTCGGCCATATCCGGGTGCTGGAGCCCGACCTCGAGGCGCCGCCTGAGGCCAGCAGCACCAGCGTGCACCAGCTCGGTCCGCTCGAGGCGCTGTGGGTGGCCAAGATGCTCTACCCCGAGCGGCTGCCCAGTCGGATCCGTCTCATCCTGGTCGAGACCGGCCACGGCGATTCCGCCGTGCCACCCGAGCTGTGCCAACGGGTGGTCGCGGTCATCGAACGGGAGATCGACGGCTGGCGCGCGGGCCGAAGCGCGCGCACCAACCCGGGGGAGCGCGGCCCTTGGCGCCGCTCGTCCCTTGCGCAATGAAGGTGGAGGCATGGAAACGAAGGAACTGGTCGAGCTCGTCCAAGGCAACATGGTGTTCTTGGCCTCGGTCGCCAACGGGATGGAAGAGCTGGTCGGGCGCGGCGCGCCCAGCATCACCTTCCGAGCAGGACGCAACCTCGGCTTGCAGCGCAAGGTGCAGAGCAAGGCGCCCGGCGACCTGCTCAAGGCCATTGAGGTCTGCCAGAAGGAGGTGCTCGATCTGGGCATGTACTGGAACATCGAGGCCTACAAGAAGCAGAGCGAGCCGGACTATGTGACCGAGAATGACGAGAACCAGCTCGTCAAGCTGGTGTTCAAGAACTGCCTGGTCCGCTCCTGCCAGTTCATCTACGGCCACCCCCAAAAAACCTCGCTCTGCATGCTCAACCACGGCGTCTTTTGCGGCCTGCTGCAACAGATCTACGGGGCATTCTCCGACTACGAGCCCATGCATTCCGGCGAAAACGCCTGCATCGGGATGCTCAAGGTCCGCAAGCGCAAGTAGCGAAAGGAGCTCGCACCATGACGGCAAAAGCAAAACTTTCCATCGAGTGGCTCTCCGGCTGCTCGGGCTGCGAGCTGGGCATCGTCGACCTGCACGACAAGCTGCTGGCCGTGCTCGAGGCGGTCGAGCTGGTGCGCTGCCCCATCCTGATGGACACCAAGGAGCACGTCGAGGCCGACGTCGGCATGATCACGGGCTCGGTGCGCAGCGAGCACGACGTCGAGGCGGCCGAGAAGATGCGCAAGGCCTGCAAGGCCATCATCGCCTTCGGCACCTGTCCGGTCTACGGCGGGCCGCAGGGCGCGGGCTATGCCCACAGCACCCAAGAGCTGCTCGACGGGGCCTTCGTCCACAACCCCGTGACCAACACCACGAACGTGCCCGATGACGTGCCGCGGCTGCTCGACGGCAACCGCCCGCTCGACTCGGTCATCGACGTGGATCTGTACCTGCCGGGCTGCCCTCCCCACGGCGCCTACATCTTCGAGGGGCTGACCGCGCTGCTGGGACAGCGCGAGCCCAAGTTCGGCCGCCACGCGGTCTGCTACCACTGCAACCGCAAGATGACCAAGACCGACGCGGCGACCATCCAGCGCGGGCACCAAGGCTCGATCGACCCCGAGCAGTGCTTTCTGTCGCAGGGGCGGCTGTGCTTCGGCTCGGTGACGCTTGACCGCTGCATGGCGGCTTGTCCGAAGTACGGGGTGCCGTGCTTTTCCTGCGGCGGACCGCGCGAGTCCATCATCCTCGAGCCGCAAAAGGACGTCCGCTCCGAGGTGGCGACCCGCATGGCTCACCTGACCCATATCGCCGAGGACGATATCCGTCAGGAGATCGAGCGGCAGGCCAAGACCCACTACGCCTACGCCATGGCCTCGCCCGTCTTCCGGCTCAAACCCACCTTCCTGCTGAAGAAGTGGATCGCGGGCGACGCTCCCCCCGCCGCATAGAGAGGTTTGGACGCCATGGCACGAAAGCTGACGATCGATCCCATCACCCGCATCGAGGGTCACGCCCGCGTCGAAGTCGACGTCGACGACGACAACCAGGTGACCGGCTCCGTATTCAAGGTCATGGACTTCCGGGGCTTCGAGACCTTCCTGCAGGGCATGCAGGTGGAGATGATGCCCACCATCACGCCGCGCATCTGCGGGACCTGCCCCCAGACGCACCACCTGGCCGCGGTCCGCGCGGTCGACAAGGTGTTCGGCGCCACCCCGCCTCGAGCGGCCCTGCTGCTGCGCAACGTGCTCAACATGGCGTCGCTGGTCCATTCGCACGCCGTGCACTTCTTCGCCCTGGCGGCACCCGATCTGCTGATGGGTCTCGGCGCCGACCCCGCGCAGCGCAACATCGTGGGCCTGGTGCAGCAAAACCCCGAGCTGGCGAAGAAGGCCCTGCGGCTGCGCACCATCGGTCAGCGCATCGTCGAGCTGGTGGGCGGACGCGGCACCCACCCCATCGCCTGCGTGGCAGGCGGCATGGCCGCGCCGCTCTCCAAGGAAAACGCCGAACGCGTCCGCAAGCTGGTCGCCGAGGGCGTGCCGCTCGGCCGCGAGCTATACGATGTGGCCAAGCAAGCGCTCACCGCACAGTGGGAGCTGGCGCAGTCGCTCCCGCTCGAGACCCACTACCTGGGCACGGTCAAACAAGGGGCGCTGGACATGATGGACGGCGAGCTGCGGCTGCGCGCTCCCGATGACCAGGCGCTGGACTTCTCCGAGGACGACTATCGCTCCTACCTGTTCGAGGAGGCGGTCGACTCCTCGTACGCCAAGTTCGTCTTCTGCAGCAAGGGCGACGAGGCGGTGCCCTATCGGGTGGGCCCGCTGGCGCGGCTCAACTGCGCCGACCATATCGACACGCCTTTGGCACAAGCCGAGTTCGAGCAGTTCAAGCAATCGGCGGGCCGTCCCAGCCACCAGACGGTGATGTACCATTGGGCGCGGCTCATCGAGTTGCTCCATGCCTTGGAGAAGCTCGCCGAGTGGGTCGAGGACGATGAGCTGTGCTCGGACGACGTGCGGGCCCCGTGCGGCAGCCCCCACAGCGCCACCGCGCACGTCGAAGCGCCTCGCGGCGCGTTGATCCACGACTACGAGGTCGACGGTGACGGCATCGTGACCCACTGTAACCTGCTGGTCGCCACGCAGCAGAATGTCCCCGCGATCAACGCCACCGTCGGCTTGTCGGCCCAGCAGTACATCGACCAACCCGACGACGTCCTGCTCAATGCCATCGAGTTCGGCATTCGCTGCTACGACCCCTGCCTGTCGTGCGCGACTCATCGCGTGGGGGAGATGAAGCTGGAGCTAATCGTGCGCCGCAACGACGACATCATCCGCCAGGTGAGGAGGTAGCGCATGCCGACCGTGACGCTGGATGACAAGGGCTGCCGCGGATGCACGCTGTGCGTGGACATCTGCGCCGTGGACGTGTTCGACTTCGACGAGCCGACCGACCAGGCCAAGGTGACGCGCACCGAGGACTGCATCGGCTGCCTGTCCTGCAGCTATCTCTGCCCCTCGGAGTGCATCGAGATCGCCGACCTGGAGCTGGTGCGCCCCTTTCACCGATCGGACCGCAACGGCGCCTTCGTCGAGAAGTTCTTGCAGGCCAAGATGCCGTCGAAGGCCATCACCACCGAGGACTGGCAGGCCGCCCACGGGGAGGTCGGCCTGTATCTATCGGCCTTCGCCGATGCGCTCATCGAGATTATCGGCCGCGGGCAGAAGGCGGTGGGGCGGCGAGCTGGCAACGTGGCGGCGGCGCACCTGCCCGAGATGTACGAGGACAAGGACCTCGAGCGCGTGCTCGGG
This sequence comes from uncultured Polyangiaceae bacterium, assembly GCA_964441055.1. GTDB lineage: Bacteria > Myxococcota_A > Polyangia > Polyangiales > Polyangiaceae > JACQWT01. The sequence goes on from CAYTYV010000041.1 coordinate 4,782, forward strand.
CGGCTGCGGGAGCGCATGGGGCGGAGCTTCCCCTTCGACTACCAGCTCTCCAGCGACGAGCTCCGGCTGACCATCCCGGGCTGCGGGCTGCACGACGCCGTCGAGCGCGCGGGCGGCGAGGTGGGAAAGCACATCCTCTGCCAGCTCTTTCACGAGTTCTGGGCGGGCCTGTTGAGCTCCTACACGGGCACGCGCTATTCCTGTGAGGTGCCCGAGGCGGGAGCCACCTGCCAGATGCAGCTCAAGCCGATGTAGGAGGAATGGCCGAGGCGCTGCCCACGGAGAGCACAGAGCGGTCCCGCGCGCGACGCGGGCTATTCGAGCAAGCCAAGGGTTGGGAGGCCGATCGGGGCCCCCACCATCAACGCAAGGGGAATACAACGTGGCGACAAGAACGGAGAAGATCAACGAGGTGCTTCGCGGGCTGCGGGTTAGCTCGCCGGACATCATCGGGGCGGCGCTGGTCAGCCTCGACGGCTTTCTGATCGCATCGGTCGCGCCGACCGAGATCGACGAGGAGCTTGTGGCGGGCATGTCGGCCGCGCTGCTCGGTGCAGGAGAGCGCATCTCGACGCAGCTCATGCGCGCTGCCCTACGCCAGATCTACGTCAAGTCGGACAAGGGCTACGTCATTCTCAACGCGGTCGGAGAGGAGACCGTGCTCGTGCTGCTGGTCAGCGAGGCGGCCAAGCTGGGCCTGATCTTCCTCGAGCTGCGGCGCACGGTGCCAGCGCTCGAGAAGGCCATCTGACGGGCGGCGGAGCGCGATGAGGCGCGGCACACTCCTCGGCCTCGCCACGGCCTGTCTAGGGCTGGGCGCGGCCGACCTGGCGGTATTGAACCTGGCTTTGGTGCCTGCGGCGTGGCCCGAGCTCGGCGCCGCTCGCGACGGGGCGGCCCAGGTCGCGACGCCATCGCCGCCAGAGCCCGAGCGCGCTAGCCAAGCCCGCGCGACCGCGCCCGAGCCGACCGCTCGGACGACTGCGCCCGAGCCGACCCCGGTCGCATCGGGCAGTACCGCTACCCCGCAGGCGCCCGCCGCGGCCACAGCCCGGCTGGCGGCCGAGCCGACGTCTGCGGATGCGCCTGCGGCCACGAGCGAGGCCGCCGTGGCCGAGCCGAGGCCGAGCGCTCAACCCGCTGCCGCCCCCGCCGCAACGCCGACCGAGCCCGTGGCGCAGACACCGCAGCAGCCCGAGCGCCTCACATCGGTGGTCTTGCTCTTTTCCCGCGGCGAGTGCCGCCTGTCCTCGCAGGCGCAGCACGTGCTGGACAGGCTCGTTCAGCGCCTGGCCGACCACGGGGACTACGCCGTGCGCATCGACGGCCACACCGACCGATCCGGCGCTGCCGACCGGCACGGCAGCCTGAGCCTGTTGCGAGCGAAAAAAGCAGCCGAGTACCTGGAGGCCAAAGGAGTGGAGCGGGACCGCATCACCTGTAGGGCGATGGGGGCCGCCGTCCCGGTCGATCCCGGCGACACGCCCCAGGCTCAGCGGAAAAACCGACGGGTCGAGATCCGCGTGTTTCGGAGTAAGCCATGACGGCGCAAGCAGCGGTGTGGATCGCCTCGGTGCTGGGAGCCCTGTTGTTCGCCGTGGCGGGCTACGTGCTCGCCCGCGCTCGCCGCGCTCCGCAAGGAGGCGCTGAGCCAAAGCCCGAGCCGGTACCCGACCCCGCGTTCGAGGCAGAGCTAGGCGCCAGCCAGGCTCAGGTTCGCAAGCTCGAGGCCCAGCTCCAGTTGCTCAAGAGCCGCCCCCCGGTGGACGATGGCAACCTGCGAGCCGAGCTCGAGGCGGCGCGTAAGGCCGAGGACGCCAGGGCGCAGCAGCTCGCCCAATCCGAGCGGGCCAGGGCGGCGGCCGAGCAGAGGGCCGCCGAGATCGACAAGGCGCTCGCGACGGCGGAGCAGCAACGGGCGACGGCCACGGCCGAGCTCGAGCAGGCCAGGCGCACTGCCCAGGCCACGGCCTCCGGCGATCGCCAAACCGCGGGCCGCCTTCGCGAGCTGGAGCGGGCTTTGGCGCAAGCGACCGAACGCGCCGAGCGGGGCCAGCAGAAGCTTGCCACCGAGCAGCAGCGCGTCGGGCAGCTCGATGCGAAGCTCG
>CAYTYV010000041.1:6989-22812 GCA_964441055.1 uncultured Polyangiaceae bacterium
GCCAGCTCCGCAGCCGCGGTGACGAGCTCGGCCGACGCAACGAGCAGCTCGAGCAAAAGCTCGCCGGGCTCCGCGGCCGCGGTGACGAGTTCGGCCGACGCAACGAGCAGCTCGAGCAGAAGGTCGGCCAGCTCCGCAGCCGCGGTGACGAGCTCGGCCGACGCAACGAGCAGCTCGAGCAGAAGCTGGCCGAGCTAAAGGCTCAGTCCAAAGAGCTGGCTCAACAGGCCGACGAGGGTGCTGCGGCTACGGAGCGGCTGCGCGACCACGAGCTCGACCTGGCGGCGGCCCAGCAAAAGCTGGACCGAGTGGCAGAGCTGGAAACGGCGAAGTTCGAGCTCCAGGAGCAGGTGCGGGAGCTGGAGGAGCGGCTGGAGGCCGCCGCAAGCCCACCGGAGCACGAGCCGACCGCGGAGGCGCTGCGCGATGAGGCATTGCGGAAGAAGACCGAGGAGCTGGAGCGGCTGCAGGAGCAGCTGGCGAGGCAGGCCGAGCAGCTGCGCGAGGCCGAGCAGCAGAACGAGGCGCTCGACGAGCGAACGCAGCAGCTCGACGAGGCCAACGACGAACGCAAGGACCTGCAGATCAAGGTGCACGTCCTCGGCGAGCAGCTGGCCGAGCTCGAGTCGTTGCGCGAGCGAGCAACAGCCCTCGGCGCGGCCGAAAAAGAGCTCGAGACGCTGCGCCAACAGCTGAGCGATCTCACGGCGGACAACGCCCAGCTGCGCGCCAAGGGCGTGGTGCTCGAGGCCCCTCCCAAACCGCTACTAAAGGCGCGGCCCGAGAACTTCGGCCAATCGCTCCAGTCCATTCTGGACCGGCTCTCGGAGGCTGAGTATACTCGCGCAGCGGTGGTGGCCGACGAGCTAGGCTTGGTCGTAGCCGGGGTCGGCAACCAAGCCGACGCCATGGCTGGAGCGGGGGCGCTGTTCGCCGATCTGGAGACGCGGCTCCAACCGATCCTGTCCTTGGGCACGGTCGAGCGCCTCACCTTGAGCGGCGTCGACGATCTCACCCTGACCGTCCAGCCCTTCCAGGTGGCCACCGACAAGCTGGTGCTCGCCACGCTGTCGGTGGGCCCGGGACCCAAAAAGGACACCGTGGAGAAACTCCTGCGCGAAATGGACGCGAAGCGCTAACATGAACGCCGACACGCTGGGATAGGTCTTGAGCTAGCGGGATGGGGGCGCCGCCGTCCAGGCGGGCGGAGGACGCCCCATGGAGACGACGAGGTGGAGATAGAGCCGACACTAGACGCGGTACCGAACATCGTCGGCAAATACCGGCTGCTGGTGGAGCTCGGTCACGGCGGCATGGCGCGCGTGTTCTTGGCCGTGGCCCACGGTCCAAGCGGCTTCAGCAAGCTGGTGGTGCTGAAGGTGATCCGCGCCCATCTGTCCGAGGATCCCTACACCCTGCAGATGTTCCTGGACGAAGCTCGGCTCGCGGGCAGGCTCAACCATCCCAACGTGGTCCACACCTACGAGGTCGGCGAGATCGGCGGCCGCCACATGATGGTGATGGAGTACCTCGACGGCCAGCCGCTGGGCACGATCCTGCGCCGCTCGACGACGGAGGGGAACCCCCTGCCGCTCGGCATGCACCTGCGCGTGCTGGTCGAGGTGCTGGAGGGCTTGCACTATGCCCACGAGCTTCGCGACTTCGACGGCACGCTGCTGAACCTGGTCCATCGCGACGTCTCCCCGCAGAACTTCTTCGTGACCTATGACGGCCAGATCAAGGTGCTGGACTTCGGCATCGCCAAGGCCGTGACCTCGCTGGCCGAGACCCGCGCGGGGGTGCTCAAGGGCAAGATCGCCTACATGGCCCCAGAGCAGTTCCTGGGCGAGAAGGTCGACCGACGGGCAGACATCTACGCCTCGGGCGCGGTGCTGTGGCAAGCCGCCACACAACAGCGGCTGTGGAGGGGCATTCCAGACGGGCAGGTCATCCATCGGGTGATCCGCGGCGACATTCCCACGCCGAGCTCGGTGGCGCCCGATGTCGACCCCGAGATCGAGCGGATCTGCATGAAGGCGCTGTCGCAGGAGCGCGAGAACCGCCACGAGAGTGCGCGCGAGCTCCAGCGAGAGCTCCGCGCAGTGCTCGAACGGATGGATCCCCAATTCACCTGCCGCGAGGTGGGCGACTTCGTCTCGGAGCTGTTCGGGGACATCCGGGCTCGCATCCGAACGACCATCCAGAGCCAGCTGTCCAAGGCCATGGCCACGAGCACGGGCGAGTTCGCGCGGATCACGATTCCGCCGCTGTCCAGGGCCTCGTTGTCGTTCATCACGCCGACCCCGGACGGGCACTCTTCGGCGCCGCCGCCGCCCACTGCCGAGGCGCTGCCGCCCGCGTCCGAGGCGCTGCCGACCAAGCCCATGCTGCCCCAGGTCCAGGCCGAGGACACCGACCAGTCCTCGGGCTCGCGCTCCAACGTGGCCGCTCTGGCCAACACCATTCCGAGCCCGCCCGGCGCGGCTGCCGACAGCAGGCGCCGGAAGGTGCGCATAGGTATCGGCTTGGGGATCGGACTGCTCGTCGCGGTGGTGCTGCTCGTCCCGTCGGTGCGCCAAGCCCTGCTGGGCCGCCCGACGCCCGAGCCGTCTTCGCCGGGCGAGCCGTCAGCGCAGACCCAGGCGACCGCCGTGGTCAGCGCCACGCCGTCGACGGTCGGCACCACCGTCGCGGCCGAGGCCGAGCCCGAGCAGATCGAGATCCGCTTCGAGGCCAAACCCGCCAAGGCTCGGCTGTTTCTCGACGGGCGCGAGCTCGACTCGAACCCGGCCGTCGAGCACCTTCCCCGCGACGGGGCCACCCACGAGCTGCGAGCCGAGGCCCGCGGCTACGACGACCGCACCGTCGAGTTCACGGCGGAAAAGGACGAGCGCATCTCGATTGCGCTCGCGCGCTCCACGACGAGGCGGGGGCCCCGCCGCGGGCGCCCCCCCAGGACGGAGCCCACGGCCACGGCCGAGCCCACGGCCACGGCGCCGCCGACCGCCACGGCAGAGCCCACCAGCCCAGAGCCTGGCAGCACGACGAGCCCCGAGCCGGGCGCTCGCGACCGCATCCGCAACATCGACACGAGCAACCCATGGGAATGAAGACTCGGATCCACCTTCGCTTGGTCGTCGTCTTGTGCCTGAGCGCGTGGCTTCTGGCCTTCGGGGCCCACGCCCAACAGGCCGAACCCGCTCCGCCGTCAGATCCAAAAGAGGAGGCCATGCAGCGCTACAAGCGCGCGATGGAGCTGGTGGACGAGGGCGATTTCCGGGCCGCGCTCACGGAGTTCAAGAAGGCCTACGAGCTGGCGCCCACCTACAAGCTGCTCTACAAGATCGGGCAGGTCTGCTACCGGCTGCAGGACTACGCCTGTGCTCTGCGCTCCTTCGAGGACTACCTCGCCGAGGGCGAGGGCCAGATGGCGCCCAGGCTGCAGAAGCAGGTGGAAGAGGAGATCGAGCTGTTGCGGCATCAGGTGGGCCGCATCGAGGTGACGGCCAACGTCTTCGGCGCTCGGATCTACATCGACGACGCCTTGGTCGGCACGACGCCGCTGGAGGAGCCCGTGCTGGTGAGCATCGGGCGGCGCAAGGTGATGGCCACCAAGCAGGGCCGCACTCCGGTGACGGAAACGGTCGAGGTGGCTGGTGGCGAGCTGAAGAAGGTCGACATCGAGCTGCCGGCCCTACAGGGCGAGACCCGCACCATCATTCAGGACAGCCCGTCGAAGATGACCGCCTGGTCCTGGGTGGGGATTGCCGCCGCAGGCGCCATGGCCGTCGGTGCCACCGTCACGGGCGTGCTCGCCCTGAGCGCATCCGACGATCTGGAGGAGATGACCTTCGCGGGCAGCGAGCCCACAGCCGCGGTGGAGGACCAGCAGTCCGAGGTCAAGGCCTTGGCGCTCGCTACGGACATCCTCGCCCCTGCCGCCGCCGTGACCCTAGGCATGACGCTGATCCTGACCTTCACGCGCTCGACGCCTCAGCCCGCCGAGCAGGAGCCAGCGGAGCAGGGCAAACCGTGGCTGCGCCTGGAGCCCCAGATCGGGCTGGGCTCGGTGGGACTGGTAGGAGAGTTCTGATATGCGAAGGCCGAACGGACCCCCCCATCGCACAACGCCGCTCGCAGCCGCACTCGCGCTGGCTCTTGGCGGCTGCTCGCTCATCGCCGACAGCGACATCGCCGACTCGGGGATCGGCGCACCCTGCGCCAGCGATGCCGACTGTCAAGGCTCCACCTGCGACCGCAATATCTGCGTGGCCAAATGCGAGGTGGACGTGGACTGCCCCGAGCCCTCCACCTGCGTCAAGGGCCTATGCCAACTACCCCTCAAGGTGGGTGGGCTTTGGGTGGGCGTCGTGGCGGGCGGCGAGGGCTGGACCCTCACCCACCAGGACGGCATGGACGCCGCCATGGAGGAGCTGGGCTACGTCGACTTCGACTACCGCGAGGGCCTCATCGGACCTCCGGTGGCCGAGACCATCGACGAGTTCGCGGCCGCGGGGACCCAGGTCGTGATCGCCAACTCCTTCGACCATCGCCAGGAGGTGGAAGAGAAGTCGGCCGAGTATCCCAACCTCAAGTTCCTGCTCTGCTCGGGACAAGCCAACGGCACCAACGTGGGCTCCTACTTCGGCCGGCTCGAGCAGGCCTGGTACGTGGCTGGCAAGGTCGCCGCTCAGAAGGCCACGATCAACAAGCGGATCTGCTTCCTCGGCTCCTTCATCACGCCCGAGGTCGTCCGCCACGCCAACGCCTATGCGCGCGGCGCGCAGGCCATCGACAGCGATATCGAGATGGAGGTCCGCTGGATGGGCTTCTGGTACGACTACAACGATTCGCCTACGTTTTCGTACACCCCCACCTTCATGGGCACCGCCGCCGCGGAGGAATCGCTGTTCGCCGAGGAGTATGCCGCAGCCACGCTCATCGACGGCGGCTGCGACGTGATCGGGCACCAGGCCGACAACCAGCGGATCTCTCGCTACGTAGAGAGGCACACCACCGAGGGGACCTTGCGCGATGGAAACGACGACCCGCGCGCGGTCTGGACCATCGCCAACGACAACCAGTACGGCTGGCGCGACTACGCGACCCAAGAGGCGCTGACGACCGCGCTGGGAGCGGTGTACTGGAACTGGACCTCGCTCTATACGCGGCAGCTCGACCAGATCCATCGGCACGTCTGGCAGGCCGACGACGTCATGGACGTGTTGATCGAGGACCACGCCACCAGCACGGTGGGCTTCGAGCAGAACACCCTGCCGTCCATCGGCATCGACGAGATGATGGTGCGCGGCTTCCTCAACCAGCAGGCCCAGGGCAGCTACCAGGACATCTTCGAGGGGCCCTACGACACCACGGGGCAGCGAGAGGATCCCGTGGAGGACGGCGAGACGCTTTCCGAGGAGGAGTGGCGAACCATGTGCTGGTTCGTCGAGGGCGTGGTGGAAAAATCGGACCCGTCAGACCCAAGCTCGGACGACCAGCCGGCCCAGGTGCCCACCACCGACTACCAGCCGGCCGACGTGGACGAGGTCCATCCGAACACGGCGCCCGAGATCCTGATCTCGGTACCGGGCGCCCCGCGCGGCATCGCCTGGCAGTGCGACCAAAACCAGTGAGGGGCTGAGCCGCCGGGCGCGGTTACCACTGCAGCGGGTTTTCCTGGGCGTGGTCGGGGTGGCGGCGAACGATGGCGTCGGCGAAGCGACGACGCGACCAGCGGCAGCGGTGGCACAGGTGGCCCTCGGGCGGACCGTGCCGCCGTAAGCACTTGCGCAAGGCCTGGGCGCGCGGACCGTGCCAGATCTCGCGCAGGCTCTGCTCGCGCAGATCGCCGAGCACCAGATCGGCATCGGCGTCGCGACAGCAGGGCACCACGCGGCCGTCGCAGAGCACCACCACCGAGCGCCAGGGATAGCTGCAGAGGTAGATCTGCTGACGGCCAACCTCGCGGCCGAGGTCGGGATCGGGGCCCTCGAGCGGCTTGAGGTACGCCGTCACAAAGGGCACGCGCGGCAGGCTCCAGCGCTGTAGGAAGCGCTCACGCTCGTCGCGATTGCGCTCCAGCGTCAGCATCTGGATGACGATCTGGGGCGGGCGCTCGCGCTCGGCGGCCGCCTCGATGAGCGCGTCGATGTTGCGCTCGGCCGCGCCGTACCTCGCCGCGGGCCCGCGGAGCGCGGTGGAGACCTCGTCGCTCATGCCGTCCAGCGACAGCACCAGCCGACGGATCCCTGCCCGGAGCAGCCCGCGGCCCAACGGCGGCCGCAGCAGGCTCGGGTTGACCGACATCTCGCTCGGAATGCCCTGCTCGGTGGCCAGCTCGACGAAGCGGGCCACCTCGGGATGCAGCAGCGACTCGCCCAGGTGATGCAGCTCCACGAAGCGATAGCGCGCCTGCTCGGGGTGCATCTGAACGAGAAGCCGCGCGTAGAGCTCGAGCGACATGTCGCCCTCGGGACGGCTGAGCTTGCCGACAACGCCGCGCGGGCAGAAGCCGCAGGTCATGGGGCAGCGGTTGGTCAGCTCGATCTGATCGATGAAGGGCGTATCCGGCAGACCGCGGTCGAGCACCTCGTCGAACAGGTCCTCGCACTTTGCGCGGCTAGAGAAGACCATGCGATCGCGAACGAGCCGTCCCACCGCCTGCAGGACGGCGTCGGTGCCGCGCTGCTCGCACAGGTGGACGAAGCGGATCTCGGCGTTGGGCGGCATCCACAGCGCGCGAATGACCTCGTCCTCGAGCGGCGAGGGCAATACCAGCTCGCCCGTGATGCCGTTGTCGTACATCACCATGCCGTCGCGCAGCACCGAGCGCAGGTAGGGCGAGAGCACGTAGGGAAAGGTGGCCATCGGCGAATCGCGGCTCCTTGGCTCGAGTCTAGGGCTCGAGTCTAGCCCTACCCGGAGCGTCCGTGGGCGAATCGAGTCGGGAGGCCGCAAGCGGTGGATCCTGTTTTGCCCAGAGGCTTTGGTCCATGCTCGATCCGGTTTTCCGCCTTCGCCGGATCGGTCCAGTGTATGCGCTGGAATTCACTGCTCTTATTAACGGCAAAGGATTGGCGCACCGTTTGCTTCGGCGTAGCACGACCCAAAATGAGGTAAGCCAATGAAAGACAGCGAGCTGAGCCAAGCGCACCACGGGCCATCGACCTCAACCGCACAAGCCTTGCAGCGCATTCGGCGGGCGAAGCTCAAGCGCTTGCTCAACGGAGGGGTCGCCACCAGCGCAGTGGCGACGCTTGCCGTGCAGGGCCTCGGCGCCTGTGCCGTGGACGACGAAGGAGCTACCACCCTCGACCAGACCGAGGTGGCGCCCAACGTTCCCGCCCCTGGCGACGGCAAGGCCGACTGGGCGCAGTACGAGGGAGAGCGCAACACCGACATGGTGGTCTACCGCGGCGAGTACTGGACCGAGCAGTCGGACTGCAACACCCGCGCGGGCTGCATGTCGCTGGACCTGATCCTCAAGGTGTTCGTCAAGCCCGTTCCCGCCGCCAACCTGGACGCCAAGCGGGTGGGCGTGGTCTTCCGCCTGCCGAGCTGGGAGCCTGGTCGCACCGCCACCGCGATGGGCAGCTACTACTCGAGCTACGACGGCATGGAAGAGTGGCACGTGCGCATCCGCATGCGCCAATGGGACGGCACCATCATTCCAGTGTTCAACGCCTGGTACCAGGACGGCCTTGGCCACACCTACTACGACGACAACATGGGCGAGTTCCACGCGGCCGACGGCTGGGGTCAAGCCATCCACCAGCTTTGGTGGAACGGCACCGACGTCCAGGTGAACGATAGCGGCGTCAGCGGTCAGATCGTCGTTCGCGTGGCCGACCTCGATTGGGACAAGGAGCTCGATCTGGTCTGGACCACCAACGATTGGCAAGACGTCCACATCTCGGGCTTGGGCTCGCCGAGCGACAAAAACGCCTGGTTCTGGGTGGAGGACAGCTACTACGGACGCGACGTGTTCCGCATGAACCTGAACATCCCCGGAAGCTACGAGGAGTTCGAGTACGCCATCGTGTACCGCCACGGCGTGACGAACAACGCCATCCCCTACGAGTTCTGGGACAATGCCGGTGGCTACAACTACACCGTGACGCGTGGGGGGCCTCCCGGTTACTAGCCGCAGCACGGGCTCAGGCGAGGTTCTCTTCCGGCTACGCCCGAGCCGAGCGGTCCAGTTCGTCGATCTGCGCGGCGATCTGATCCACTGGCGGCAGCCCGTCCAGATGCAGCCGGCCGGCCGCGGCTGGCTGGAGGCCACGCTGCCGCTCGAACCCGGTACCTACGCCTACAAGTACCGCGTTGCCGACGGCGAGTGGCTGCTCGATCCGCACAACCCGAGAACGCGCTCTGCCGAGGGCTTGCGCAACAGCCTGCTGGTCGTGGGCGGCACGGACGAGCCCGTGCTCCACGCGCCATGCCAAAGCTACGTCTTCGCGCATGACGACGGCCGGCTGTGCATCCGTGCGGGGCTGCGGCGCGGAGCGGGCGAGGCGCTTTTTCTCAGGTGGGAGGAAGGCCATGGCCCCCGAGAGACACCGCTTTGCCAGGTGGCTTCGGAGGACGACTTCCTGCTCTTCGAGGCGCTGCTGCCCGCCTCGGCCGGCACCGTGAGCTACCTGTTCCTACTCGCCGACGGCCTAGCCGTAGGTCGCTCGGGCGGCGCGGGGCAAGCCTTCCGCGTCCATCTCGCCGATCTTCGGGGCGCTGCGCCGCGCTGGTGGCGCGAAGCTGTGCTGTACACCATTTTGCTCGACCGCTTTCGCCCTGGCCGAGCGAGCGGGCGCTGGCCTGCCGACGCCCTCGAGCGCTCCGAAATGGCTGTCGCGGGCGGCGATCTCGAGGGCGCGCGCGAGGCCCTGGGCTACCTCGCCGAGCTGGGCGTGACCGCGCTGCACCTGACGCCGCTATTCGTAGCGCGCTCGTCGCATCGCTACGACGTGGTGGACCCGTTGCAGATCGACCCTGCCCTGGGCGGCGAGCCAGCGCTCGGCTCGCTGCTCGACGAGGCCCATCGCCTGGGCCTGCGCGTGCTGCTCGATGTGGTGGTGACCCACGTGCATCGCGACTTCGCGCCCTTTCGCGACGTCTGGGCGCGCGGTCCGGCCTCGCCCTACTGGGACTGGTTCCAGGTGCTCCGCTACCCCTTTCGCGAGGGCCCAGGCCCCGAGCCCGGCTATCCCGGCTACCAGCATTACCAAAAGGGGCAATGGGAGGAGCCGCTGCTCAACCTGCAAAGCGCCGAGGTGGCCGACCACATCGTGCGGACCTTCGAGCACTGGACGCGGCAGGGGATCGACGGTTTTCGCATCGACGCCGCGGCCGACATCCCGCTCGAGCTTTGCCGACGCATCTCGGGCGCGGTGCGCGCGCTCAGATCCGACGTCGCCCTGTTCGCCGAGGTCACGGTGGATAACCCGCAGCGCTGGACGGCCGACGCCGTGGACTCGGCCACCGACTTCCAGGTGCAACAGGGCCTCTACGACTGGCTGTGGCGCCGCACGACCACCGCCAGCGCCGTGTCCGAGCGATGGGCGCGCCGTCGCTTCTGCCGCGGGGGGCCGGCCTGGACGGCCATCGCCTTTACGGCCACCCACGACCAGCCGCGCTTTTGCTCGCTGGTGGACGGATCGCCCGCCGCCAGGCTGGCGCACCTCTTGGTGCTGCTCGGCCCCGAGATCCCCGCGCTGTACTATGGCGACGAGGTCGGCCTGCGAAGCGGTGAGCCGAGCCGCGACTTCGAAGGCGTCTGGCCCGATCGCATGTGCATGCCCTGGGACGAGGCGGGCTGGAGCAAGCCGACGCTAGAGCTATTCCGCCGAGCGCTGCGGCTGCGCCGAAAAAGCGCCGCCATCGCGCGTGGCGAGACCAGCGCGCTCGGCTTGGCGCCGCTCGATGGGGTCCAAGACGACAATCTGCTAGGCCTGAGGCGCATCGCCGACGACGAGGTCGTGGATATCCTGGTCCACGGCGGCCCGGGCTCTCGCCGATGCGCACTGCCGACGGCGCCCCACGACGGAGCCGAGGTGCTACTCTTCTTGGGCGAGGCCGAGCTCGAGGGCGATGCCGTGCAACTGGGACCGCATTCGGCGCTGGTGCTGCGCCGCGTGCGCACGCCCGAAGCTGCCAAGGCCTGGAGCGACATCCAAACCCACAGCCGCGCCCTGGGCGCGCTCGGCTTCGTCCAGGGCTTGGACGAGGCCGTGGCCCTGCCCGTGCACCTCTATCTCACGGTGACCGAGGCCTGCAACTCGCGCTGCCGCCATTGCATCAATCGCTCGCCCGCGCTCACGCAAAGCGGCCGAGCCCGCGAGATGCGCCCCTGGCTCATCGAACGGCTGCGCGACGGCTTTGCCGCCGCGGACTACTTCGGCTTTGCCCACGGCGGCGAATCATTGCTATCTCCCGTGCTGTTCGATCTACTCGACGCGATCGCGCGTGAAAAAGCGCGTCGGAGCGGCAGCTGGAACGCGCACCTGCTCACCAATGGCATGCTGCTCACGGCCGAGGTCACCCAGCGGCTCGTCGACCACGGCGTCACCAGCCTGGCAGTATCGCTGGACGGCGCGACGGAAAAGACCAACGACGCGCTGCGGCTCGGCTCCTCCTTCCATACGGTGGTGGCGAACGTGCGCGACGCCGTCAAGGTGCGACGGGCTGCAGGCGCGGATCTGCGCATCGGCATCTCGACCGTGGTCACCGCCAGCAACCTCGCCGAGCTCGACGAGCTCGCCCGTCTGACCATCGACCTTGGCGTGGACTGGCTCAAGCTCGAGGAGATGCACCCGGCTAGCGCGGCGTGTCGAGCCGAGCTCGTGCCGAGCGAGCATCCCGCCTTGCTCGACGCCGTCGCGCAGGTCCGGCAGATCCTCGCGGCTACGGACGTCGTGCTGCTCGACCACCTCGAGCCTCGCAGCGGCTGCGACTGCCAGGCCCGAGACGACCCAGCGTTGCGGGCCTTTCGGCAGGCCGACGACTTCGCCAACCGCGCGCGCTTCCATCCCTGCCGCGCCGCGTGGGAGCAAGCCTGCATCGATCCCGACGGCACCGTGCATCCGGTCGACTACCACCACGAGGCCATCGGCAACCTGCTCGAGGCCTCGCTGTTCGAGCTCTGGGACGGCCCGGCCGCCCGCCGCCTGCGCCGCCAGGTGCTGGAGCGCTTTCCCGCCGAGCTGCGAGCGCGCTGCCCCATCGGTGCGGAAGGCGAGTCGGGGGGCTGACGCCAAGGGCAGGCAGGCGATTCGCGTGGCGATTTACCGCCGCGGGCGTCCGCCCTGCGGCCGCCCTGGCACCAGCGCCGAAAAAACTTCAGCAAAAGTGCTAGGATCGGGCTTGGCGCCTGACAGGGTGCCCCGGGGGCCGCTCGGGACCGTTGGGCGCCGTGCCGCGACGGTCGGCACGGCCGGTGGTCTCGTTTTCTGGGAGCAGAAGTGATGGACGCATTCCACGGTAGAAGCTCGACTCGGCTGCTCGTCGGCGCAGCGCTGTTGGCGATGGCCTGCGGCGTCGCGCAGCTCGGCGCCTGCACGAGCTTGCTCGGCGACGACTTCGAGGTCGTCTCGGCCAGTGCGACGGGCACGCCAGGCGGGGGCGGAAGCGGCGGCACCGCAGGCGGGGGCGGCAGCGCCGCTGGCAGTGGCGGACAGGAACCAGCCCCGCCTCCCGTAGCTTGCACGTGGCGGCGGTCCACCCACGAGATCATCGCGAGCCTGCACGAATTCATTGAGCCCTTCCGCAGGTTCGACGGGCGGCTGCGCGGTGCGCGATCCGACCATCGGCTGCGGCTTTTTGCCGAACGCGAGGACACGTACGCGGGAAGGGTCATTGACGTCTATACCCTCGACCAGAACAACCAAGACCACTGGCTGCTGACCGAGGGCGACAAAGTCCACCACGCCAGGCCGCTAGACCCGGACCGCATCGGGGTGCTCATCGAGGACCACACCCTGGCGGGCTCGGGCGGGGGCGCCACCTTTCGGCCCGTGCTCACCATTCGGGTGATGAACAACAACGATCCCAATGGCAGCATGTCGCAGACCCACCCCATCACCGATCCGAACGCCTTCGCGGACGCGGCCTTCCATCACGACCTCCAGGCTCGCTTTGCGCCTACTGGTGGCGATGGCCTTCCGGCGGACATCGCGCTGTACATCTCGTACAAAGCTGAAGGCGCCGATCACCGCGAGCTCTACGCCCATTACCAGGGCGACGAGCTATGGCCCGAGCAGATCTCCCAGCCAGACCTGCAGCTCGATGACAACGACGTGTACCCGCAGGCGATGCTGCACCGCGACGGGGTCAGCTACGTATTCACGGGCGAGCCAGGCTCGGGCCGCGGCATGGTCGAGTACGTGCTTGAGCATCCGGTCTTCGGCGTGCAACAGCCGCGCCTCTTCGAGCCCCAAACGCTGGCCGTCATCGACGTGGCCTTCACGCCGGAAGACACCGCCAAAGTCGCCGCCGGGAACCTCGCCGAGCCCATGCAGCTATTCCTCGGTGAGATACAGGTCTCCGAGCTGGCCGTATTCCAGCCCATGGACCTGCCCCTGGCAGCCGAGCTGCCGTCCATCGCCGAGCTGCCGGTCGGAAATGGCAGCCAGCTCTGGCTCGACGATATCTTCGTCTTCTTCGGCACGTCCTACGTCGATCAGTCCGGTCTTGCGCTGCAGTTCTACGATCTCGCTGGCAACGACCGCGGCTCGCATCCGCTTCCGTTCAACGCCTCGATCCCACCCGACCAAAGCCGCGGCCACATCAAGGCCGCCCTCGCCGTCGTTGCCGAGGGCTCGGTCCCCGGCCTGGTGGGACGGATCCACGTGGCGTGGATCGAGGACCGTTTCCTCACCGCCGACAACGAGGACGTCTGGGACGTGTTGTACTACGACCAGCTCGACTGCTTCGTCGAGGCCGAGGAGTGAGCTACGGCCGCGCTGCCCTCACCCTCGTCCGGGCAGCGCGATTGGCGCAAGGACCGAGTGGCAAACGCGCAGCGACGCTGTGCGACGTGAGGGGCCAATCTTGACGCGGCCGAGAAATCTCTCGAGCATCCGCCCCATGGACCTCGCCGAGCTCCAAGCCAGAATTGGCTCGCACACCGACGTCGATCTCGCCGCGCAGCTCGCCGCCTATCAAGAGCAGACGGGCAGCGACGACCTGAACGGCTTCGTGCGCTTCCTTTTGAGCCAGGGCATTATCGACATCGACACCTTCGCCGAGCTTCACGCCACGGGCAACGTGGAGGTGACGCCGATTGCCGATCCCGAAGCGGCCAAAACCGCCTTTGGCGACCAGCCTACGGCCCATGACCCGAGCTCGGCACCCGAAACGGGGCCAGCGGAGGCCGAGGACCATGGCGACGACGAGCCGCCGCGCTACGAACTTATGGCCGAGCTCGGCAAGGGCGCCATGGGAGCGGTGCACATCGCCCGCGACGTGTTCCTGCGCCGCTCGGTGGCCTTCAAGAGCATCCTGCCCGCCATGCAGCAGCGCCCGCAGGTGTTCACCCGCTTTTTGACGGAGATGCAGATCACCGCCCAGCTCGACCACCCCAATATCGTGCCCATCTACGGCCTGGAGGTGGGTCCGGACGGCGTTGTGGCCTATGCCATGAAGCTCGTGCAGGGCAAGGAGTTCGGCGCGCTGGTGAGCGAGGCCAAGGCCACGCTCGAGGCCGACGAGCCGCTCGATGACGACCACACGCTCGAGGCTCGCCTGGAGGCCTTTCTCAAGGTTTGCGACGCGGTATCCTTTGCGCATGAAAAGGGCATCATCCACCGCGATCTCAAGCCCGCCAACATCATGCTCGGTCGCTACAACGAGGTCTATCTCATGGACTGGGGCATCGCTCGGCCCATGGGCGAAGGGGGCAAGGCGGTCGACGCGGGCATTGAGCTCTACGACGCCGAGGGGGACGCTCTCGACACCCATCGCACGCGGCTCGGCACGGCGCTCGGCACGCCGCTCTACATGTCGCCCGAGCAGGCGGCCGGTCGCAACGACGAGCTCGACGGGCGCAGCGATCTGTACGCCCTGGGCCTCATCCTGCAGGAGGTGGTGACGCTGAAGCGGGCCATTGGTGGCACCACGATCAAGGAGGTGTTCACCAATGCCAAGCAAGGAGTGAAGGAGCCGCCCACGCCCCCCCGCGCCATGGGCGATATCCCCTGGGAGCTCATGGCCATCATCAACAAGGCCACCCGCGTATCGCCCTCGGAGCGCTACGCCACCGTCGCCGAGTTCGCCGACGATATTCGGCGCTTTCTGCGCAATGAAGAGATCGTGGCCCAGCGCGACAATGCCTTTCAGAAGGTCGCTCGCTGGGTCAGCAAAAACCGCACGACCTCGGTGCTGATCATGATGGCGCTGCTATTGGCGGGCGCTGCGTCGGCCATCGCGCTGCTTCTTCACAACCGGGCCGTGGTGGCCGAGCAGCACACCCGCGAGCTGAGGCTGAGTGAGTTTCAGACGCAAAGCGCGCTGCGGGCCCATGCCCTGGACAAGCAGCTCCAGCGCTACGAGGCGGCGCTGACGCAGCTCGTGGGCGCGACCCAGATGGTCCTGAGCCGCGGACAGCCGAGCGGTGCGGCCGTGTATTTCGAGGGGGCCTTTTCCGGCAAGCAGGCCGGCCCCGCCGATCTGGTCGACTCGCCCTACTACGGCAGCAAGGTCAGCACGAGCTCGCCCGTCTTCGGGCTATGTCCCGGCACCGCGCGGGACGCGGTCCAGGGGCCGCTCGAGGTCCTGCCCAGTCTCGTGCCCGTGTTGCACGAGGTAATGGTGGAGAGCCGCGGCGATGACGCCCACAAGCTGTCGGCCGCGGCCAAGCGCAAGGCTATCGTCGAGTCAGGCGCTCCCGTCCACCGCGTACACATCACTCTGGAAGCCGGGCTGCACCTGGCCTTTCCCGGCATGGCCGGCCCGGCCCAAGACGGCGATCTCCGCACCCGTCCGCCCTACCGACTGGCCAAGGCGACGGCGGGCGTGCACTGGGGCGAGCCCGTGGCGGGCAAGCAGGCGCGCGGCCTGATCGTGTCCGTCAGCGCTGCGCTCTACGACGAGCGCGACCACTTCCGCGGCGTGGCTCAGTTCCAGGTAGGCCTGGCCCAGCTCATCGGCCAGCTCGCTCTCGACGAGCTCGACTACGTCGACAGCACGATGCTGGTCAAGCGCGACGGCAGCATCTTGGCCGGGCAACGCGCGCGCAAAGCCGAGCCGGAGCCTTTCGAGCTGCCGCCTGAGCTGGTCGCGGCCATCCGCCAAGGACAGAGCGGCTATGTGCAAGCCAAGCGCAAGGGGCAGGACGTGCTGGCGACCTACTATCCGCTCAACACCACGAGCTGGTACTACGTGGGCATCGCCACGCTTCAGAAGATGCTCGCGGGCGGAGCGGCGCCCCCCATGGGCACGGCCGCGCCCCGACGGACCGCGACGACGACTGCGATGCCTCCACCGACATCTGCCACGGCCAGCGCCACGGCACACGAGGGCGTCGATGGTCGCGACGGTGGCGTCGGCACGGGCGGCGCCACCGTTGCTGACGCGGGGGCCGATGCTGCCGCGCCTGCCGCGCCTGCGCTGCCACAGCCAACCTACACCTGGCCGCCTGCGACGACGGCGCCCACCGCTACACCTGCGGCTGCGCCGAGCGGACCAGGGCCCAATCCCTTCGACAAGTGGAAGCAGTACGACCAGGACGGCAAGAAAGGCAGGGGACCATGACCGCACGGCTAGCTATCCTGCTTTTCGGCGCCTGGCTCATGCTCGGCCCGGCCATCGCCGCGGCGCAGTCGGCCAC
>CAYTYV010000042.1:0-22686 GCA_964441055.1 uncultured Polyangiaceae bacterium
GACTGCCGCGACCGCCGATCGCCTTTCCTCTGCTGCTACCGCGCTGCCTGAAGAGCATCCCAGCGCCCCGGACAACATGGTGGTCGTGCCGGGCGCCCGCCACCTCATCGGCTGCGACGAGACGCTGAACCGCAAGTGCTACGCTGACGAAAAGCCCGTACACGAGGTCACGCTCGAGCGCTTCGCCATCATGCGCCATGAGGTCACCATGGGACAATACAAGCTGTGCGTGGCTGCGGGCAGCTGTCCAGAGCCCCAGAAGACCGATGGCTGCACGTGGCAGCAACCGGGCATGGATCGCCACCCCATCAACTGCGTGACGTGGCAAGCCGCCAGCGCGTATTGCGCCCATCACGGCTGGCGTCTTCCCTCGGAGGCCGAGTGGGAAGTCGCCGCCCGAGGAGCGGAGCGCCGCGATTTCCCCTGGGGCGCCGAGCTGCCCAGCTGCGAGCTCGCCGTGATCGCCGAAGGCGCAAAAAGCGGCTGCAACACGGGCGGGCCGCTGCCCGTTGGATCTCGCCCGGCGGACAAGTCCGCGGTCGGAGCGCTCGATGTTGCGGGAAACGTTCGCGAGTGGACCAGCTCGGACTACGCGGCCTATCCGGGAGGCAGCGCGGACCCCAGTCGGCAGGGCAAGGTGAATCGGGGCGGAAGCTACTTGATGAAGCCCTCCAAGCTGAGCGCCAGCCCCACCCGAGGGGTCGATCCGGCCGAGACGTCTCGCCCAGGGCTGGGCTTTCGCTGTGCCGTGGATCTAGACTGAAGCTCTGAGCCCGAGAGGGCGGGCAGCAGCAACCATGCGAACACGACTTCGATCGCTACTACGATGGACCGCGGTGCTGGCTATGGCGGGCCTCGTGGCTCCGTCGGCGGGCGCCGCCGTGGGCGAGTGCCGAGGCACCAAGGAATGGTACGCTGGCAAGTGCCGCTACCCGGATGAGATCCAACGGCTCAAGGACGAGGAAGAGGCCAAGCGCAAGGCCGAGCAGGAGCGGATAAAGGCTGAACAAGAGGCCAGACGCAAGGCCGAGCAGGAGCGGATAAAGGCCGAACAGGAGGCTGAGCGCAAGGCCGAGCAGGAGCGGACAAGGGCCGAGCAAGAGGCCGGGCGCAAGGCCGAACAGGAGCAAGAAAGCGCCGACGCGCCGCCGTCAACCGGCGAGCCTACGACCACGACGGATCCGTCCGTGCCCGCTGCGCCGCCGCCGAGCCGCGCCACGGTGGGTTCGACCGAGCCAGAGCCAGGCAGCGCGGAGATCCTCACCTACGTCGGGTTCAGCGTGGCCGGCCTGGGTCTGGTGACGGGGACGATCACGGGCGCGGTGTCCATCTCCCAGACACAGACGCTCAAAGACGACTGTCCCAACGACGAGTGCACGCCTGACAAGCAAGACGAGATCGATACCATGCTCGCGTTGGCCCACGTCTCCACCGTCAGCTTCATCGTGGCGGGCGTGGGAACGGCGGTGGGCCTGTTCGCCCTGCTGGCCTCTGGATCCGACGAATCGACCGAAGGCGCTGCTATCGTGCAACCGATCGTCGGCCCCGGCCTGCTCGGCCTTCGGGGGCAGTTCTAGCTCCGATGATTCACCAAGGAGCACCGAGTTTCCTCACGGCGAGCTGCGCATGCCTCATCGGCTGCCATCTCATTTCCGGAGGTGATGACCTGCGGGTCGTCGAGCCTGGCGATGGCAGCACGAGCACAGGCACTAATACGGGCACGAGCACGGGCGGCACAGCAGGCGGCAGCGGCGCAATGGGCGGTGCGGGAGGCAGCTCGGGCGGCAGCGGCGGCGCGGCCTGCATTGGCGGCGGAGCGGTCATCGCGCCGAGCTGCCAGGGGCTCGCCGATAGCTGTGGACCGGGCGGCGACGAGGACTGCTGCGACAGCCCCTTCGTGCAGGGCGGTACCTACTACCGAAGCTATGACGGAGTCACGCACTCGGACGACTCGAACCCCGCAACGGTGAGCTGCTTCAGGCTCGACAGGTTCGCGGTGACGGTCGGACGATTCCGCGCCTTCGTCCAGGCCGGCCTGGGTACGCAGGAAAGCCCGCCCGATGCGGGAGACGGCGCCCACCCTCTCATCGCCGCTAGCGGCTGGCAGAGCTCCTGGAACGGCGAGCTACCGCTCGACCAGGCCGGGCTCATCAGCAACCTGAAGTGCTATGCGGACTTCCAAACGTGGACCGACGCGGCCGGAGACAACGAGGCCCACCCCATCAACTGCGTGAGCTGGTACGAGGCCTTTGCGTTCTGCGCCTGGGACGGCGGAAGGCTCCCGACCGAGGCGGAGTGGAACTACGCGGCAGCAGGCGGAGACGAGCAGCGAGAGTACCCGTGGGGCTCGGGTATTGATCCTAGCTACGCGGTGTACAACTGCACGGGTAATGGCGACCCAAAGCCCAACTGCGTGTTCGAGGACATCCTGTCCGTGGGCTCGCGCTCTCCCAAAGGCGACGGCCGCTGGGGCCAGGCCGATCTGGCGGGCAGCATGGGTGAGTGGAACCTGGATTGGCACGCGGACTATGTGAATCCCTGCCATGATTGCGCCAATCTAGCCCAGGCCACCTACCGGGTCCGTCGTAGTGGTAGTTGGATCAAAGATGCCGAATACCTGCGCGCCGCGAACCGCGACAGCTACACCCCAGCGGAGCACCGCAACTACATCGGACTGCGCTGTGCAAGGACCCCGGATCCATGAGTCGCCATGCCACTTCTGATGGCTGATAGTCGCCACCACGTGAGGCCTAGGATCGGAGAAGTCGTCTTGTTGCTGCACCGCCTCTCCGCCGCATGGGTCGCGCCCCTCGCAGTCGTCGCGGGCTGCCATCTCATCTCCGGAGGGGATGACCTGCATATCGTCGAGCCCCGCGGCAACGGCACAGGCGCGGGCGGTGCAGACGGTGGCAGCGGAGGGCTCGGCGGCGACGGCGCCATGGGCGGCCACGAAGGCGGTCTGGGCGGCGCGGGCGGCAGCGGCGGTGGAGCGGTGATCGAGCCGAACTGCCAGGGGCTCCTCGACAGCTGCGGACCCGGCGCCGACGAAAACTGCTGCGACAGCTCCCTGGTGCTGGGCGGTACGTACGACCGGAGCGACGATCCGTCCTACCCCGCCACCGTGAGCGACTTCCGGCTCGACCGATTCGAGGTGACGGTCGGGAGATTCCGCAAGTTCGTCCAGGCGGGCCTGGGCACGCAGGCAAACCCGCCCCAAGCAGGGGACGGCGCCCACCCGCTCATCGGCGGCAGCGGCTGGAAGAACGCCTGGAACGGGGAGCTGCCGCTCGATCAGGCCGAGCTCATCAGCAACCTGAAGTGCCATGCGAACTACCAAACGTGGACGGACCAGCCCGCGGGCAACGAGACCCGCCCCATCAACTGCGTGAGCTGGTACCAGGCCTTTGCGTTCTGCGCCTGGGACGGCGGAAGGCTGCCGACCGAGGCGGAGTGGAACTACGCGGCGGCAGGCGGTGACGAGCAGCGAGAGTACCCGTGGGGCTCGAGCGTCGACTCGAGCTATGCCGTCTACGACTGTATGGCGGACGGCTCTGCGGCGGGTGACTGCGCGTCTACCGATATCCTGCCCGTGGGCTCGCGCTCTCCCAAGGGCGACGGCCGCTGGGGGCAGGCCGACTTGGCTGGCAGCATATGGGAGTGGAACCTGGATTGGTGGTGGCCTGACTATGTGAGCCCATGCCAGGATTGCGCCTGTCTGGACGAAGGCACCAACCGGGTCTTCCGGGGCGGTAGTTGGTTCAGCAATGCCATCAACCTGCCCGCCGGGACCCGCAACGGCAACATCCCCGCGGGCTACGACCAATACGTGGGGTTTCGCTGCGCGCGGACTCCGTAGGATTCGTATCCCGAATGCTGCGCACGCCAAAGAGCGTGGCCCAACTCCGGGACCCTTGCGAATCGCCGTGAAGCGGCTCCAAAGGGCGGGGCGCTACAACCCCCGAGACGCCGCTGCGACCCATTGAGCCATCGGCTACGCGAAGCAGCGGTCGAGAAACGGACGCATGAGGGCAGCGAAGCGGTCGGGCGCCTCCTCGTGCACGAAGGTCCGGCCCCTAGGGATCTCCACCAGCTCGGCTCCGCCGCCAAACTGCGCCGCCATCGGGCGCGCCGCGGCCAAGGGGAAGAACGCATCGTCTGCTCCCCAGACGAGCTGCACTGGCGCGGCGATGCGCCGATGCACCTCGGCTAGCCCGTCCACATCTGCCCAACGAAAGCGGTCGAGGGCCTTGAGCTGACCAGCGGCCACCCGCGGCGAGCTGAGCAGCGGCTCGATGAACAAACGGTGAAACTCGCCCTCCCCCTTGGAGGGGTCGCCAAAGCAGCTGCGGATCAAGAGCGAGCGGCGCAGCCAGCGCCAGCGAAGCGCCGCCAGCAGCAGCGAACGGCCACCGGGAAACCGAGCCAAGCCGAGCAGCAGCCGCAACAGCGGCGCGTGATGGCCTGGGATCTCGGTGTTGCCAAGCACCAGGCCAACGGTGCAATCATCGTCGGCGGCGACGAGTCGAGCGATGGTGCCGCCGCTGTCGTGGGCTACGAACGCATAGCGCACCAGGCCCAGCTCGACGATGACGCGCCGTACGGTCGCCGCGTGGTCTGAAAACGAAATCGGAGTGCGCTCGTCCCACTCGCTGCCTCCGCAGCCAGGGAGATCGATCAGGTGACAGGTGAACGAGCCGACGAGGTGGGGTAGCAGCCCGCGGAAGGTCGCCCCGTGCAAGGGCCAGCCGTGAACGAACACGAGATCAGGCCCGTCGCCCACTCGGCGGTAGCCGACGCGGCTGTGGCCCACGTCGATGAGCTCGGGCGGCGCCTTCCAGTCGACGGGATCGAGCGATGGGACGACTCGTGGGGGATTGGCCGTGGGTTGGGTTTCGATCGCAGCGAGCATGGTGACCTCCTTGTCATCGACAGAATGATGCCCGCGACAATGTCCATCAATTACCTCACCAGGTAGGTGAACCCGCCGCAGCAGAGCGCTACCTTGGGCCCATGGCCACACCGCGCAAGCCCCAAGGACTATTCCCTGCACAGCTGAAGTACTGGCGCGGCCAGCGCGGCTTGAGCCAGCTCGACCTCGCTCTGGCCAGCGACGTGTCCTCACGACACGTGAGCTTTCTCGAGACCGGCCGCGCCAAGCCCAGCCAGGACATGGTGCTTCGCTTGGCGAGCACCCTGCAGGTTCCGCTGCGCGACCAAAACGCCCTGCTGCACGCCGCGGGCTACCCGGAGGCCTTTGCCGAGCCCGCCCTTCAGGGGGAATTGAACGCTCCGGTGGCGCAGGCCCTCGAACGCATGCTCGCGCAGCAGGAGCCGTTCCCCATGGTGGCGATGGATCGACACTACGACGTGGTGCGCACCAATCGCGCAGCCGATGCCTTGTTCGCACGGCTCATCGCCGAGCCCGCGGCCGTGGTCTTGCCGCTCAACGCGTTTCGGGCGGTCTTCGATCCACTACAGGTCCGGCCCTTTGTGGTCGAGTGGGCGCAGCTAGCGCGGGCGATGCTGTCGCGCCTACACCGCGAGGCCCTCGCCAAGCCCAGCGACGACGGGCTCGCCGAGCTGGTGGAGCACCTTTTGACCTACCCCGACGTGCCGCGCGCTTGGCGGCACCCTGACTTCTCGATTCCCAGCGAGCCAGTGGCGACCGTCCGACTGCAACGCGACGAGCTCGACCTCGCCTTCTTGACCACCGTCACGGTGTTCAACGCTCCCCAGAACGTGACCCTCGAGGAGCTCTGCATCGAGAGCTACTTCCCGCTGGACGACGCCACGGATGCAGCCTGCCGACGCCTGGTCCACGACTCGTAGCACGCTACGGCGCTGGCTCCGGGCACGACCGGAACGGCTCTTCTTCGCTGCACTTCCCCGTCGGCCCGTCGATCGTGCCCATCCCCCGATCCGCGCGCCAGGCTCACTGCCCGCGGCGCTGATAGGCCGGGGTGTCCCAGTCGACGTCGGTGGCGGCGAAGATCGAGCGGTCGCCTGCAGCTGCGCCCTGCTGCCGTGGCTCGGCGGCCAGGCGGCGCTGCGGATGAGCGACCTGCTCGCTCAGGTCCACCTCTTGCGCTCGCGCCGCGTGCTGCTCGGCCGCGGCGTGGGCCACTCTCGGTTGGGTCGTCGTCGCAACGCGGTTGACCGGTGGCGCCATGCGTCTGCCGAGCGCGCTGCGGGCCGCGGTCTCGGCGCGGGCAGCGGGCCGCTCGACGGCCACCTCGGCCGTTTCGGTCACGACATCGATCTCGTCCTGCTGGAAGCCCGTGGCGATGACGGTCACCTTGATGGTGTCGCCCATGTTCTCGTCGATGGTGGCGCCGAAGATGATGTTGGCGTCCTCGTGGGCCTGCTGCTGGATGAGGGTCGCCGCCTCGCTCACCTCGCGCATGCGCAGATCCGGTCCTCCCACGATGTTGATGAGCACGCCCATGGCGCCATCCACTGAGATGTCGTCGAGCAGCGGCGAGGTCACCGCCAGCTCCGAGGCGAGCCGAGCTCGACCGTCGCCCTTGGCGCAACCGGTACCCATCAGGGCGCGGCCCATCTCCGCCATCACCGTGCGCACGTCGGCGAAGTCGACGTTGACCATGCCGCTCTGGGTGATGAGGTCGCTGATGCCCTTGACGGCCTGGTAGAGCACCTCGTCGGCCTTGCGAAAGGCCTCGACGAAGGACAGGTCCTCGTCGTCCAAGGCGAGCAGCTTCTCATTGGGAATGGTCACCAGGGTGTCGACCGTCTCGCTGAGCTCCCCCAGCCCGTGCTCGGCTCGGCGCGCGCGCTGCTTGCCCTCGAACAGGAAGGGCTTGGTGGCTACCCCGACGCACAGGGCGTCCTGCTCGCGGGCGAGCTGGGCCACCACGGGTGCGGCGCCCGTGCCCGTGCCGCCGCCCATGCCGGCGGTGATGAACACCATGTCGGCGCCGCCCAGCATCTCCTTGATCTTGTTGACGTCCTCCATGGCCGCCTTGCGACCCCGGTCCGGATCGGCGCCAGCGCCCAGCCCGCGAGTCACCGAGGTGCCGATCTGCAGCTTGGTGGGTGCGAGGCAGTTGCTCAGCGCCTGCGCGTCGGTGTTGACGGCGATGAACTCGACGCCCTCCAGCCCAAGGTTCATCATCGTATTGACGGCATTGCCGCCGGATCCGCCAATGCCCACTACCAAGATGCGGGCGTCGTAAGCGAGATTTTCCTCCGCGAACTCGATCGAGAAACTCATCACACTCTCCCCGGGGATATCGTTGGCGATGTCGTGAATGCCTCGGGCCGCTTCGTCCCTGGCAGGCGTGAAGTGCCTCGTCTTCACGCTCGGCCGAGGCCGACATCTTTTTTTTCTTGATGAATCGTTGCCTTGGGTTGGACGCTCTCTCCTTCGAAGACCGCTTGCTAGAACGCGGCGCGAAGCCATTGCAATAGTCGTGATCCGCCTGGTCGCTTGCGCGCTGTGGGCGCAGCCTCGACCGTGGGCTCCAGCTCGGCCTGGGCCGCCGCCGTGAGCATCTCTCGCCGAGCGCGATCGCGCGCTTCGCTGAGGGCGCTGGCGCCGTACTGCACCAATCCCACGCCAGTGGCGTACTGCGGCCCCGCCACGAGCTGGGTGATGCCTCGCACGCCCACGGGCACGCCCAGGCGAACGGGCATGCCGAGGATCTCCTCGGCGAACTCGGTCATCCCCTCCATCAGGACGGCGCCGCCCGTGAGCACCGCGCCCGCCGAGAGCTGCTCGAGCAAGCCGGTATCCTCGATGCGGTTGCGGATCACCGCGAAGATCTCCTCCACTCGCGGCTCGATGATGTCGCTCAGCAGCCGCCGCGGCACGGTACGCGCGGCGTGACCGCCCACCCCGGGCACCTCGATCTCCTCGTCGTCGGCCACCATGCGGCCGAGGGCGCAGCCCACGTTGCGCTTGAGCCGCTCGGCCTCGCCCATGGGGGTTCGGAGCCCGGCCGCGATGTCGGCCGTGACGTTGTTGCCGCCCACTGGAATCACCCCCACGTGGGCAATGCCGCCGTCGACGTACAGCAGCTGATCGGTCGTGCCGCCGCCGATATCGATCACGGCCACGCCGATCTCCTTTTCGTCCTCGGACAGCACCGAGTCGGCGCTCGCCAGCGGCTCGAGCACCACGTCGGCCACGGTCAGGCCGCAGCGCTCGGCGCAGCGCACCACGTTTTGCACGGGCGAGGAGGCCGCGGTGATCAGGATGACGCGCACGCCCAGGCGCACCCCGCTCATCCCTACGGGATCGCGAATGCCGTCCTGGTTGTCGACGATGAACTCGTGCGGCAGCACGTGCAGGATCTGGCGATCGGCATCGATGGGGATGGCGCGAGCGCCCTCCATGACGCGGTCGACGTCCACCGAGGTCACCTCGCCGCCCGTGATGGCGGCCACGCCGTCGGAGGACTGGCCGCGGACGTGGCTGCCGCAGACCCCGGCGTAT
The DNA here is from genome assembly GCA_964441055.1 of uncultured Polyangiaceae bacterium. GTDB lineage: Bacteria > Myxococcota_A > Polyangia > Polyangiales > Polyangiaceae > JACQWT01. The sequence goes on from CAYTYV010000042.1 coordinate 8,456, forward strand.
ACGGTGCGGATCTCTACGCCCGCCATGGTCTGGGCGGCCTCGACGGCCTCGGCGATGGCGCGCGTGGTCCAGTCGATGTTGGACACCACGCCCTTGCGCAGCCCGCGACAGGGCACGTTGCCCACGCCGAGGATGGTGATCTCGTCGGCGTCGACCTCGCCGACGACCGCCGACACCTTGGTGGTGCCGATGTCGAGCCCCACGACGATCTCGCTCGTTTCCTCGTGGTTGTTCATAGTCGCTTCACCTGTCCCGCTGCCGGGAAACGACGCTCCTGACAATCCGTTCGAAGCTGGCACGCCCCCTGCATTCTGGCCAACTTTTGGTGCCGCCGGGCCAAGGACGCGATCCACGGCTGCGGCCCAAGGCTTGAGCGCGAGCACGGATGCGGAGCGCGGCGGGGGCCCGGGTCATTTCATCCTCACCACGACGCGCTCGGGATGCGCCTCGTCGTCCAAGAAGACCACCGTGGGCTTGGCCTTGCGGCGGGTCACCTCGAGCAGAACGCGGTCGGCTTGCTCGACCTTGTGGCGATAGGGCGGACGGCCGAGGTGTAGCGCGATGGCGTCGGTCCCCACCGTGACCACCAGGCTGCTGTCTGCCCTGAGGTGGATCTCTTGTATCGGAAAGCGGCGGGCGATCCCCACCCGCTCGAGATCGGCCAGCAGGTCCAGGACGCGGCGCAGGCGCAAGACGACGCCCTCGCGGTCCTGCCGAATGGCCTCGGGATCGATGCCCGTGACCACGGGCAGGTCATGCGGGTCGGACCGGCCGAGCTCTTTGAAGATGCGGCCCTTGCTGTCGACCAGGTAAAGCCGCCTATCGAGCACCGCTAGGGCGCGAGCCTCTCGCTCGACGACCTCGATGCGAATCGCGCTCGGCAGATCGCGCCGCACCGTGGCCCGCTCGATCCACGGGTCGGCCTCGATGCCATCGCCCGCCCGCTCGGGGTCCAGCTCGAAGATGTTCTTGCCCACCTCCGCCCCCGCACGCTTGGCGATCTCCTGGGCACTGCGCCGCTCGTTGCCGTCCACGTGAACGACGCGGATGGCGAAGCGGGCATTGGTCCGCAGCGCCCGACGAAGCCCCCAGGCGACCAGCAGCGAGGCACCCACCACCACCACGATGCCCGTGAGCAGCCGAAAGCGGGCCAGCCAGCTGCGGCGGCGCGAGCGGCCAGGACTGCGACGCGGCCGAGCGGAGCGGACGCGTCCTGGCGCCACAGACGGCTTGGATGCGCGCGCGGCGACCGCCTGGCCGGCCGGCTCGGGTCGAGCGCTATGTCGAGCCGCATCGCCGCTATCCGGGGCCTCGGCTGTCCGGGAGACTCGGCGGTTGGGGGGCAATACCGAGGTCATGTCGGCCCCTCCATTGCGTTTGGCTCGGACGGCTCGACCGCCGCATCCGACTGCGAGCGGAGCCGCGCTTGTAGCTCGCCCAACACCTTGTTCACGTCGCCCGCGCCCAGCGCGATGACCACGTCGCCTGGCCGCACGCACTGGGCCAGGCGCTCCTCGAGCGCAGCCCTGTCCCCGACGAACTCCACCCCTTGGTGGCCGTGCCGCGCGATGGCTTGGGCCAGCCGCTCGGCGCTCACCCCCTCGATGGGCTGCTCGCCCGCGGGATAGATGTCCGTCACCAGCAGCCGGTCAGTCTGGTTGAAGGCGACCGCGAAGTCCTCGAACAGATCGCGCGTGCGCGTGTAGCGGTGCGGCTGAAAGGCCACCACGATGCGGTGCTTGTCGACCGGAAAGGCCAGCCGCGCCGTCTCCAGGGTGGCGCGGACCTCGGCGGGATGGTGCCCGTAGTCGTCGATCAGGGTCACGTCGTCGACAGTCGCCACGACGGTGAACCGCCGTCCGACGCCGCGGAAGGTGGCCAGGGCCTTCTTCGTCACGTCCAGCGGCACTTCCAGCTCGTCGGCCACGGCAATGGCCGCCAGGCAGTTGAGGACGTTGTGGGCGCCAGGCATGCTGAGCTGAAAGCCGCCCAGCGGCTGACCTCGTCGATAGGCATTGAAGGCGGTGGTCAGACCGCCATAGCGCACGCCGCGAACCGAGTAGTCCGCCTGCGGCGATGCGCCATAGGTCACGTAGCGGCCCCGCACCGCTGGCAGGATGCTCTGCACCTGGGGATGGTCCAGGCACAGCACGCTCAAGCCATAGAAAGGAGTGCGCGAGACGAACTCGACGAAAGCCTCGGTGAGCCGTTCATAGCTGCCCCAGAAATCCAGGTGCTCGGGGTCGATGTTGGTCACCACCGCTATCGCTGGATGCAGTCGCAAAAAGGTGCCGTCGCTCTCGTCGGCCTCGGCCACCATCAGATCGCCCTCGCCCAGCCGGGCGGTGCTGCCCAGGGCCTCCATCCTGCCGCCCACGGTCACCGTGGGGTCCAAGTCGGCCGCCCGCAAGATGGTGGCCACCAGCGAGGTGGTGGTGGTCTTGCCGTGCGAGCCCGCGATGGCCACGCCGTACTTGATGCGCATGAGCTCGGCCAGCATCTCGGCGCGTCCGATGACCGGAATGCCCAGCTCGGCGGCCTCGCCGAGCTCGGGGTTGTCGTCGCCGATCGCGGTGGAGCGGACCACCACGTCGGCACCGCGCACGTTGGCGCCCTGGTGACCGATGGCGATGCGCACCCCCAGCGACTCGAGATGGCGGGTGTTGGCGCTCTCGCGAATATCCGAGCCGGACACCTCGAACTCGAGCGACCGCAGGATCTCGGCGATGCCGCTCATGCCCACGCCGCCTATCCCCACGAAATGGACCTGCCGCACTCGTCCGCGGAACATCATGGCGGTACCTCCGTAAAGGGCCTGCCCCCGAAGGCTCGACGCACGCGCGATCGAAGCGGCCCGCGAGGCCCACCCGGCTCGGGCTCGGCGGTCGTCGGTCGGCGGAGGGCCGGCCCCGCGCCAGCCAGCTCGAGCAGATCCCGCGCCACCTCGCGCGCGGCCTCGGGTCGGCCTCGCCCTAGGGCTCGCTCGGCCATGCGTCGGCGCCGCTCGGGCTCGCGGGCCAGCCGCCCGATCTCGTGAGCCAGCCTTGCCGAGGAGGCCTCCGTTTGCGGAATGCAAATGGCCGCACCCGCGCGCTCGAGCGACTCGGCGTTGCGCCGCTGATGGTCGTCGGCGGCATAGGGGTAGGGGATCAGCAGCGAGGGCCTTCCCACGGCGCAGATCTCGGCCAGCGACGAGGCGCCCGCCCGCGCGATCACGAGATCGACCCCGCCGAGCACCCGCGCCACGTCGTCGATGAACGGCACGACTTCTACGCCATCAGCGATGCCTAGCTCGCGATAGCTATGGCGCACGCTCGCGTCCTTGCCGCGACCGGTCTGGTGGATGACGCGCAGCGGAAGCGCCTGCGCGCTGAGCGACGCGACCGCGGCTGGCACGGCCTCGTTGATGGCGAGCGCCCCCTGACTGCCCCCCAGGACCAGCACGGTGGTCTCGGCCGCGGCGGGACGGTAGGGCGCGGGGGCAAAATGCCGACGTAGCGGCACCCCTAGCCAGCGCACCTTGGACGGCGATAGCGACCGCTGCACCTCGGGAAAGCACACGTAAGCGCGGCGTACCAGCGGGGCCAGCAACCGATTGGTGAAGCCCAGGACGGCGTTCGGCTCGAGCAGCGTCACGGGCACGCCGCAGCTTCGCGCCGCCAGCGCCACGGGCCCGGCCGCGTAGCCGCCCACCGAGAACACCACTGCGGGCCCGATCCGCCGCACCAGCCGTCGCGCCTCGGGGATCACCAAAAAGGCACGAACCGCACCGCGCACAAACCCGCCGAGGCCGCGACCGCGCAGCGGCAGCACGTCCAGTAGCTCCAGCCGCTCGCCGCGCTCGCCCAGCACTCGGGTCTCGATGCCGCGGGGCGTGCCGACGTAGACCACCTCGGCCTCGGGCTGCTCGGCGCGCAGGGCCTGGCCCACCGCCTCCATGGGAAAGACGTGGCCGCCCGTGCCGCCGCCTGCGATGAGCACCGTGGTGGTCATCGGCTGCCCTCCTCGGCCGAGACGGCCACCACCGCGCTGGCGCTGGGCTCGGGGCCATCGTCGGGCGGCTCGAGCGCGGCGGCCGGGACGAGCCGACGCCGACTGATGTTGAGCAGCACGCCGATGGCCGCGGCGCTGACCAGCAGCGAGGAGCCACCATAGCTGACAAAGGGCAGGGTCAGCCCCTTGGTGGGCAAGATGGCCATGGCCACCGCCAGGTTGGTCAGCACCTGCATGCCGAACATGGTCGACAGGCCGAAGGCGATGTAAGTCCCGTAGTCGTCCTCGGCCTCCAGGGCGATCTTCATCCCGCGGACCACGACGAGCGCATAGACGCCGCACATGGCGCACACCCCCACGAAGCCGAGCTCCTCGCCCACGATGGCCGCAATGAAGTCATTGTGCGCCTCGGGCAGGTAGAGCACCTGCAGCCCGCGACCCAGCCCCAGGCCGAACAGCCCGCCCGAGCCGAAGCTCATGACCGACTGGAACGGCTGATAGGCATCGCCGTGGCGGTGCTGCTCCATGTCCACCCAAGAGAGCAAGCGCTGCCAGCGGTAGCCGCTGAAGCGGATCAGCGCCGCGCCAGCCACTCCGAAGATCGCCGAGAAGCCGACAAGGTAACGCAGCCGCACGCCCGCCACGAAGAGCATGGTCAGCGTCAGCATCAGCAGCACCACCGCGCTGCCGAAGTCGGGCTGACGCAGGCATAGGCCCATGAGCAGCCCGACCACCATGATATGGGGCAGCACGCCCACCCAGAAGGTGCGCACCCGCTCGGCCTTCTTCGATAGCGAGTAGGCGAGCCATAGCACCAGCGCGATCTTGGCTGCCTCGGACGGCTGCACGTGCACGGGCCCGATGGCCAGCCAGCGATAGGCGTTTCCCGCGCGATGCCCCAGTCCGGCGATGGTGGCGACCAGCATGGCCACCACGGCGATCAGAATCGGGTAGGTGAAGCTCTGCAGCCGTCGGTAGTCGAAGCGGCTTACGAGCCACATGGCGATGAGCGCCAGCACGGCGTAGATGGCCTGGCGCTTGACGAAGTACTGGGCATCGCGGAAGCGAACCGTGGCCTCGAAGGCGCTGGCGCTGTAGACCATGACGACGCCGAAGCCGATGAGCGCGACGACCGCGGCCGCCAGAACGACGTCCATCCCAGTGGTGCTCGGCGAAAGCCAGCGGAGCGCCCGCTCGAGACGACCCGCCGCGGCATCGACGGCGGCGGCAGGCCCCGTTGCTGCGGGGGGCCGCGTGGGGCTGTCCGGCCGGCTCATGGGCCCACCTCCGCGCGGGTGCGCACCGCGCAGGCGAAGGCCTCGCCGCGCTCGCGGTAGTCGCGGAACATGTCGAAGCTCGAGCAGGCCGGGCTGAGCAGCACGGCGTCGCCGCGTTGCGCCAGCTCGGCGGCGAGCCCCACGGCCTCGTCCATCGAGTCGGCCCGGACAACGGGCAGCACGCCACGGGCGGCTTCGGCGATGCGCTCGGAGGCCTCGCCCAGCACGACCAGCGCTCGGCCGCGCTCGCCCAGGGCCTCGGCGAGCGGCGCATAGCTACCCCGCTTGTCGCGCCCGCCCGCGATCAGCACGGCTCGCGCCTCGCAGAGCCCGCGCAGGGCGGCGACCGCCGCGCCCACGTTGGTGCCCTTGGAGTCGTCCAGGTAGCGCACGCCGTCGATCTCGGCCACCAGCGCGGTGCGATGGGCCAAGCCCGCAAAAGAGTCGAGGGCGCGAGCGATGGCCTCGGGCGGTGCCCCCATGGCGCCCGCTACGGCCACGGCGGCGCACGCATTGGCGAGGTTGTGCTGGCCCTCGAGCCGCAGCCGCTCGAGCGGGTAGCGCGCTCCGCTGAGGCAATCGACGATGTGGCCTTCGCTCGGCGCCACGTCGCCGCCCGCGGGCGCGGCGCTGAAGGTCACCTGCCTCGCCTCGCCCCTGGCGGCCTGGGCCGCACACACCGCATCGTCAGCCGGAACGACGGCCACGTCCTCGGCCGTCATGAGCGCAAAGGGGTTTCCCTTGGCATGGGCGTAGGCCTGCTGGTTCGGGTAGCGGTCGAGGTGATCGGCGCTGACGTTGAGCAATGCACAGACGCGCGCGTGCAAGCTGGGAACCCGCTCGGCCTGGAAGCTCGAGATCTCCACCACCAGGACATCCCACGGTTCCCCCACGGCCTCGCACAGCGGGGTGCCGTAGTTGCCGCCTACAAAGGTCCGACGCCCTGCGGCGGTCAGCATCTCGCCGACCAGCGCGGTGACCGTGCTCTTGCCGTTCGTCCCGCCCACCAACGCGATGGGCGCGCGCAAGAAGCGGGCGGCGAGCTCCAGCTCGGAGATGGCCTCGCGGCCCGCGCGCTCGGCCGCCTCGATGGTGGGGTTGGGCGGAACCCCCGGCGAGACTACCAGCAGCTCGACCCCGTCCACGTCCTCGGCGCGGTGCCGCCGCCCCAAGCGAAGCTCCAGGCCCGCGCGCTCGAGCGCGGCCACGGCCTCGCCCAGCTCGGTGGCGGGCGCCTCGTCCAGCCCGCGCACCCTGGCCCCGCGCTCCAGGCACAGCCGCGCGGCGGCCAGGCCACTTCGGCCCATGCCCATTACCGCGATGCTGCGTCCGTCGAGATCCATAGGCTTACCTGAGCTTCAACGACGCCAGGCTGACGAGCGCCAACAAAATGGACACGATCCAAAAGCGCACGATGATCTTGGGCTCGGCCCACCCCTTTTGCTCGAAGTGATGATGGATGGGCGCCATCAGGAAGACGCGCTTGCCGGTCAGCTTGTAAGAGACCACCTGGGTGATCACGCTAACCGTCTCGATGACGAAGATGCCGCCCAGCAGCACCGAGAGCAGCTCGTTCTTGGTGAAGATGGCGAGCATACCGAGCCCCCCGCCCAAGGCGAGCGAGCCCACGTCCCCCATAAACACCTGGGCGGGATAGGTGTTGTACCAAAGGAAGCCAATGCCCGCGCCCATGACGGCGCCGCAGTAGACCGACAGCTCGCCCACCGAGGCGATGAAGGGGATGTCCAGGTAGGTCGCCAGCGAAAAGCCTGCGATCGTCGCACCGGTGACGTAGGCCCAGATGAGATAGGTGGCGGCATTGGTCATGACCGGCCCGATGGCCAGGCCGTCCAGGCCGTCGGTCAGATTGACGGCGTTGGAGGTCCCCACCACCACGATCACGGCAAAGGGCAGGTAGGCCCATAGCGGGAGATCGATCGAGGCCTTGGAAAAGGCCACGAAGGGCAGCGCCAGGCGGGTCCGAATGGCCAGCCAGTCGGCTGGCAGCCGCGAGGTGAGCAAAAAGGTATAGCCCACGGCCGCCCCGCCGATCAGCACCTGGCCGATAATCTTGTAGCGGCCCGGCAGCCCTCCCGAGCTCTTGCGCTGGATCTTCAGGTAGTCGTCCAGGTAGCCGATAACGCCATAACCCGCGGTGACCGCGGTGGTGGCCAGCACGAAGGGATTGCGCAGATCGGCCCACAGCACCGTGGGCAATAGCAGCGACAGCAGGATGAGCGCCCCGCCCATGGTGGGCGTGCCCGCCTTGATGCGATGGCTCTCGGGGCCTCGCTGGCGGACCACCTGCCCCACCTGCCTGCGCCGCAGCTCGCGGATGAACCACGGCGCCAGCATGAAGGTCAGCAGCATGGCCGTCAGGGTGGCCATGATGGTGCGGAACGGGATGTAGCGCAGGACGTTGAGCCAGCTCAGCCAGGCGTAGTGGTACTTGAGGGGATAGAACAGCTCGTAGATCATGGCTGTCTCCCCTGCCTGCGCCTGCGCGCTAGCGCCTCGCGCACGATCTCGCGATCGTCGAACGGCCGCGTCGCGTCGCCCACGATCTGCACCGACTCGTGCCCCTTGCCCGCGACCAACACCACGTCGCCCGCCTGGGCCTGCCCGACGGCCTGCTCGATGGCCCGGGCCCGGTCGAGCTCGACCTCGTAGCGGGCGCCGACGCGCGCCAGTCCGCGAACCACCGCGCGGGCGATCACGGCGGGCTCCACGCCGCGCGGATTGTCGTTGGTCACGATGGACCGATCGGCCATGCGGCCGACGGCCTCGCCCATGGGCGCGCGTTTTTCGCGGTCGCGGTCGCCGCCACAGCCGAACACGCACCACAGCGTGCCGCCCGAAAGGCGACGCAGGCTGCCGAGCACGCGAGCCAGCGCATCGGGGCTGTGGGCGTAGTCGACCACCGCCACCAGATCGTCCTGCCCTGGCTGGTCGCAGCGCTCCAGACGGCCGGGCACAGTCGGGGGGGCGGCCAGCGCGTCCGCCGCCGCCTCGACGTCCAACCCCAAGGCCTCGACAATGCCGATGGCGCACAGCAGGTTGGCCACGTTGTGCTCGCCGACCAGGGGAGAGCCGAGCGCGAAGCGGCCCGACGGGCTCTGCACCGTGAGATCGATCCCGTGGGCCCCGAGCGACAGCTGTTCCGGCCTCAGGTCCGCATCGCCGCCCGGCTTGGACGAGACGCGCAGCAGTCGGCTCGACCCCGCTCGGCCGATCCGCTCGGCCAACGCAGCGCCGAAGGCGTCATCCACCATCACCACGGCGGCCTCGGGCGGCGGCGCGAAGAACAGCCGCTCCTTGGCCGCGGCGTAGGCCTCCATGCTGCCGTGGTAGTCGAGGTGATCCTGCGTCAGGTTGGTAAAGGCGGCCACGTCGAAGCGCACCCCGTGCACGCGATCCGAGGCCAGCGCAATGGAGGAGACCTCCATGACGAGGTGGCTGGCACCGCGAAGGCGCAGAGTCGCGGCCACGCGTTGCAGCTCGTCGGCCTCGGGGCTGGTGTGCAGCGAGGGCTCGGTCCAGCCTTCCAGCGCCGAGCCCAGCGTACCGATGATCCCGGCCCGACAGCCCGCTCGCTCGAGACAGGCCTGCACCAGGTAGGCGGTCGTGGTCTTGCCGTTGGTCCCGGTGATGCCGACGGTGGCGAGCGCCTCGGTGGGGCGGCCGTACACCGCGGCCGCAGCCTCGGCCATGGCCTGGCGCCCGTGGCCGACCTCCAGGCGCGGCAGGCCGCAAGCATCGACCGTGCGGCCCTGCTCGATCATCACCGCCACGGCCCCACGCTCGGCCGCCGCGCCGATGAAGCTCGCGCCATCGACATGAAGACCGCGCAGCGCGACGAAGAGATCGCCCGGCTCTACCTGGCGCGAGTCCTGATGGACCCCCGTGACCCGCGGCATGCTCTCGGCGCCGCTGCCGCCCAAGCCCACCAGGCGCGCCGAGGCCACCTCGCGCACCAAGCGGTCCAGGCGCACGCCCCCGCAACCGCCGATCTCGGCGGTGCGACCGGCCGGCTCGCCGGGCTTGGGGTCTAGATGCGCGCGCGCCATGTCCACCGTCACGTCCTGGGCTCGAAGATCAGGCTGAGCGGCGAGCCCTTGACCACCACGGTCCCAGCGGGCGGCTCGACCCGCGCCAGCGTGCCCGAGCCCTCGGGCACGGGCTGCAGCCCCGCCTCCAACGCGCGCTGGATGGCGGCGCGAAGGGGCAGGCCGACCATCTCCGGGACCTTCACCTTCTCGCCCGAGCCGATAGACGGCGCAGGCCCGCTCGGAGGCTCGGCCGTTGGCGCTGCCGTCGGACGCGCCTCGCGGATGACGGCGTAGGCCGCCTCGGCGGGGTCCTCGGCGGGCGCGTACTGGCTTACCTCGGACAGCTTCATGGCCTTGGTTCCACGGGGACGAACGCCCAGGTAACGCAAGGACATCTCCGCGATGCGGCGAAAGACCGGCGCGGCCACCGTGCCCCCCGAGTGGGTCCCGGCCATGGGCTCGTCGATCACCACGGCGACGACCAGCCGCGGGCTCTCGGCGGGCACGAAGCCGATGAAGGAGGCCACGTAGGCGCCGTCCTGATAGCGTCCCGTCGCTGGGTTGACCTTCTGCGCGGTCGCCGTCTTGCCCGCCACGCGAAAGCCCGGGATGGCCGCGTCCACGCCCGTACCCTCGCCCTCGGTGACGGCGGTCATCATCTCCGCCACCAGCCGAGCCACCCGCGGGGAGATCACCCGACGGCGCACCCGCGGCGTGGCCTCGGTGAGGGTCACGCCCGAGCTGTCGGTGACGCGCCGTACCAGCATGGGCTCGAGCAGCCTCCCCTTGTTGGCGATGGCGGCGAGCCCCATGGCCATCTGCACGTTGGTCACGCTGATGCCCTGGCCAAAGGCCGCTGCCGCCGTCTCCACGGGCACCCAGGGGCTGCCGCGGGGGCGCAGCGTGCCCGTCACGTCCGCGGGCAGCGGCAGGTTGAGCTTGTCGCCGAAGCCGAAGCGGCGGAAGGCCTCGTAGAGCCGACCCTGGCCCAGGCCCAGGGCGATCTTCGAGATGCCGATGTTGCTCGAGTACTGGATGATCTGCGTCGGGCTCAGCCACTTGGCCGGATGGGTATCGTGGATCACCACGTTGTCGATGGGCATGTGCCCTTCTTCGCAGTAGATCTTGTCGTTCGGCGAGACCGATTTGGCCGCCAGGGCCGCGGCCATGGTGAAAACCTTCATGGTCGAGCCCGGCTCAAAGCGATCCATGACGGCCCGATTGCGCCGCTCGGTGGCCGAGCTCAGGTTGTAGTCGTTGGGGTTGAAGCTGGGCCGGCTGACCAGCGCGAGGATCTCGCCCGTGCGCGGGTCGACCACCACGACCGAGCCGCCCGTGGCCTCGTGGGTCTGGACCGCTGCGTCCAGCTCGCGCTCGGCCACGAACTGGATGCCATGGTCGATGGTGAGATAGACGTTGTGCCCGGCCAGCGCGGATTCGTCCTGAATGCCCTCGGCAAAGATCAGCCGACCGGCTCGATCCCGCACGCCGCGGATCTGCTCGGCGCGACCGCGCAGCTCGTGGTTGAGCGCCAGCTCGATGCCCTCGCGACCGCGACCGTCGGGTGAAACGAATCCCAGAAGCGGACCGGATAGCTCGCGATGGGGGTAGAAGCGATGCCCCTCGCCCTCGATGATGAGCCCCCGGATGGGATAGCGCTGCTCGGAGTTACGCAGCGCCCGAACGGCCTCGATCTCCTCCTTGGTCACCCGCCGCTTGAGCCAGGCGAAGCGACGACGCCGCTCGAGCTTGGCCGTCACCTTGTCGACTGGCAGGTTCAGGGCGGCGGCGATCCGCTCGGCGTACTGGCGGATGCGCATGGGCACGTAGGGCTCGTCGATGCCGCGGAGCATCTCGACGGCGTCCACCGACACGCTGGGCACCTCCACGGTGATGGCCAGCGGGGTGCCGCTGCGATCGTAGATGGTGCCCCGCTTGGGCGTGACGTGCAGTCGCCGCAGCCGCTGCTTCTCGGCCAGCTCCCGCCACGCATCGCCGTCCTTTACCTGGATGTTGTACGCGCCGACCAGGACCCCCCCCAGACCGATCGCCATCAGGCCGCACAAGAGCGCGATCCGTATGCGGATCCAGCCCGCTCTACCTGCGGCGATGTTCTTCACGGCTGGTGCTCCCCTTTCGGGCGGGCCTTCGTCGACCGGCTCTTCGGCGCGGACCTGGGCCGAAGCGGAATCACTCGCTCGGGTGGCGGCGGACTCATGCCCAGCAGCGTTCGGGCCACCATCTCCACCCGCTCGGGTGTGCGGTAGCTGGCCTCCTCCAGCTCCAGCACGCGCTTGACCTCGCGCAGCCTCGCCTGCTCGTTGCGCGCCTTGCCGAGCTGGTAGCCGAGATCCACCGTCCGTCCCCGCAGGGCCAGATGGGTGACGAAGGCCGCGGTGGCGGCCAACACGGCCAGCGTCCACAGCGCCAGGAATCGCCGCGGGCTCATGATAGCTCCTCCGCTCGGGGCTCGGGGGCGCGCCGCTCGGCCGCCCGCAGCTTGGCGCTGCGGCTACGGGGATTGCGCTCGCGCTCGGCACCATCCGGCATTACCGGCTTCTTGGTGAGCGGCTGCCACCTTCCGCGGTCGCCGAGCCGCCGCTTGACCATGCGGTCCTCGAGCGAGTGGAAGGAGATCACCACCAGCCGTCCGCCAGGTGCCACCACGGCCTCGGCGGCTTCGAGCAGCGCGTCGAGCTCGCCCAGCTCTTGATTGACCGCCATGCGCAGCGCCTGGAAGGTGCGGGTGGCTGGATCGATGCCGCCGGGGCGGGCCGGTCCCACCGCGCGCACCACTGCTCGCCGCAGATCGACGGTGGTGCGCAGCCGCCCTGCCTCCAGAGCCTGGCGGATGCAGCGGGCCACGCGTCGGGCGCGCCGCTCCTCGCCCAGGCGCGCGATGATCTCGCACAGCTCCTCGTCGTCCACGCGCGCGATGAGCTCCAGGGCCGTCTCCCCCTGGCTTCTGTCCATGCGCATGTCCAGCGGCCCCTCGGCCCGAAAGCTCATGCCGCGAGACGGCTCATCGAGCTGCATCGAGCTCAGCCCCAGATCCGCGACGATGCCGTCGACCTCGGCGATATCGCGCTCGACCAGCACCTGCGTGAGCTCCGAGAAGCGCGCCCGCTCGAACGCCACCCGGTTGCCAAAGCGCGCGAGGTGCCGCGCGGACTGCCGCAAGGCGACCGGATCGCGATCGAGCGCCAGTAGCTCGGTGCCCTCGCAGCGCAGCACGGCCGCGGCATGCCCGCCCGCCCCGACGGTCACGTCTACGTAACGTCCGCCAGGGCGAGGCGCGAGCGCCGCGAGCACCGCGGCCTCCAACACGGCAATGTGGGTGCCCGAGGGCTTGAGCGGCGACGTCCTAGGCGATCGCATCGGAACCACATTCACCACGTTCATAGCTCCAGCTTCTCCCCGATCACCAAGCGCCAGCGCTCCAGCTCTTGGTCGGACAGGAAGCGCGCCGCCTGCCACTGCTCCGAGGACCACAGCTCCATCTTGGCGCCCACGCCCGCCCACAGGACCTCCTTGCGCAGCTCGGCGTGGTCGCGCAGCGACGGCGGGATGAGCACCCGACCCTGGCGGTCGAGCTCGCATTCGACCGCGGGCGATAGATACAGGCGCCGAAACAGCACGATGTCGGGATCCAGCAGGGATCGACGGGCCACCTTGGCCTCGACCTGCTCCCACTCGGCCATGGGGAACACGTCCAGGTAGCGCTCCCGATTCTTGGGATCGGGCAGCCCACGGGTGACCACCAGGCGGCTATCGCCCGCGGCTGCCAGCACGCTCCGAAACCGCGCTGGCAGGCTAGTGCGCCCCTTGGCGTCGATGGCGTGCTCGAAATGCCCGCGAAACACCGCGATACCCCACGTGGCGTCGGGGAAGTCCTGGCATTATTTGCCACTTCTTCCCACCAAGTCCCGCGACGCTACGGTGAGGCGCAGATGCTGTCAATACTTCGTGAATTTTCATATACCTGAGGGGCAAGAGCGCTAGCCCTCGCATCGCCGTGGCGCGCTTTGCGACCTCGCCAATGGCCAAAGAATCGGCGTAGTTCGGCGTCAAGTGGGAGGAAGTGGTTGAAGAGCCGAGCTACACCGGTCCATCCGTTCAGATGCTCGCCTGACCGCGCTCGGCCGCCAGCAGCCGCCACCCGCCCCAGCGCCGCGCTGCCGCCCGCAGAAAAAGGGGACAGGCTATGGGCGCATCGGCCGAGCCGCGAACGCCGCTACTCTCCGTGCGGCTTCACGTTCTCGTGCACCCACTGGACGATCTCGCCGAGCGAGGTTCCCGGGGTGAACACGCCTTGAACGCCCGCCTGCCGCAGCCGCTCCATGTCCTCGTCGGGAATGATGCCGCCGCCGAACACGGCCACGTCCTCGGCACCGTGCTCTGCCAGCGCTGCCATCACCGCCGGAAACAACGTGTTGTGCGCACCCGACATGATCGACAGTCCGACCGCATCCACGTCCTCCTGCACCGCGGCCGCAGCGATCATGGCAGGCGTCTGGTGCAGACCCGTGTAGATCACCTCGAAACCCGCATCGCGCAGCGCGCGCGCCACCACCTTAGCGCCGCGGTCGTGGCCGTCCAGCCCAGGCTTGGCAATCAGGATCCGGGTCTTCTGCTCGCTCATGACATCCTTCCGCATCCCCCGCGGACGCGACGCATCCTAGCCCAAGACGCACGCCAATTCAGCCCCACCCGATCATCGCCACCGCGATCTTGCCGCCCGCAAGCACGGCCACAGTGCCGAAGATGCGGCGCAGGGTGCGCGGTGAGGCCTTGCCCGCGCCCCAGCGCGATCCCACGAAGCCACCCACCACGACGGCCGCTGCCCAGATGCCCAGACGTACGAGCGGCAGGCTGCCCCCGGCCGCCAGAAAAGCCCCGAGCGCCCCGACCG
>CAYTYV010000043.1:0-22679 GCA_964441055.1 uncultured Polyangiaceae bacterium
TTCGGCCACTGCGTGTCGGTGTACTACGCCGAGGCGCTCGACAAGCATGCCGACGTTCTCAAGGAGATCGGGGCCAACGTCAACAACGGCTTGCAGGATGTCCTCGACAAGCTCGACCGGCTCCCGGCCGACAAGAAGGCGGAGATCGAGGCCGATATCAATGCGGTCTACCAGCACCGTCCTGCGCTGGCCATGGTCGACTCGCGCAAGGGCATTACCAATCTGCACGTGCCCAACAACGTCATCGTCGACGCGTCCATGCCCAATGTCGTCCGCGACGGCGGCAAGATGTGGAACAACGACGACAAGCTCCAGGATTGCATCGCCATGGTGCCCGATCGCTCGTACGCCACCATGTACAGTGTGATCCTCGAGGACGCCAAGAAGCTCGGGCAGTTCGATCCCGCGACCATGGGCAACGTCTCCAACGTCGGCCTGATGGCGCAGAAGGCCGAGGAGTACGGCTCCCACGACAAGACCTTCCAGGCCCCTGCCCCGGGCACCATCCGCGTGGTCGACAGCGCGGGTGCCACCCTGCTCGAGCAGGCCGTGGAGCCGGGCGACATCTTCCGCATGTGCCAGGCCAAGGACGCGGCCATCCGCGACTGGGTGGGCCTGGCGGTTCGGCGGGCGAAGGCCACGGGCGCCCCGGCCATCTTCTGGCTGGACGAGCGACGGGGACACGACGCGGAGATTATCAAGAAGGTCAACGCTTACCTGCCCGAGCACGACACCACGGGCCTCGACGTGCGCATCATGAAGCCGGTCGACGCGATGCGCTTTGCGCTCGAGCGGATCCGCCGCGGCGAGGACACGATCGCGGCCACGGGCAACGTCCTTCGTGATTATCTCACGGACCTGTTCCCGATCCTCGAGCTGGGCACCAGCGCGCGGATGCTGTCGATCGTGCCGCTGCTCAGCGGCGGTGGGCTCTTCGAGACGGGTGCGGGCGGCTCGGCGCCCAAGCACGTCCAGCAGCTCGAGAAGGAAGGGCACCTGCGGTGGGACTCGCTCGGCGAGTACTGCGCGCTCGTCCCCTCGCTCGAGCTCATCGCCGAGCAGACCAAGAACGACACGGCGACCCTGTTCGCCGAGACGCTGGATCAGGCCATCGCCAAGTACCTGGAGAACGGCCGGTTGCCCTCCCGCAAGGTCAACGAGATCGACAACCGTGGCAGCACGTTCTACCTGGCGCTGTACTGGGCCCAGGCCCTGGCCGCCCAGGACAAGGACGCGGCGCTCAAGGCTCGCTTTGCCAAGGTGGCCGCTGAGCTCGAGAGCAACGAGGCCAAGATCGCCGAGGAGCTGCTCGCCGCGCAGGGGGCGGCCGTCGACCTGGGCGGCTACTTCATGCCCGATCCCGCCACGGCCGAAAAGGTGATGCGTCCGAGCCCCACCTTCAACGCCATCATCGACGCGATGTAGCAGCGGCGGTCGCTGCCGCGCAGCGCACGCGTCCGCTAGCTCTGGCGCGACGCCAGCCCCTCGCTCGGTCGGGTCGCAGAGCTGCGGCTCGGGGGAGCGGCTGGCGCAGGACGTGCGCATCCGCTCCCCAAGATGTCGGAGCAGTGGTATTCGGGTGGGTATGCCTGAGCATCCGGGTTGGCGGCGAGGGGTGGCCGCAGCGATGGCGCTCGTCATGGGGTGCGCCGCAGTGGCGCACGCGGCCGGGTCCCCGCTGGCTGTCACCGCGGATGCAAGGGTGGACGCGTCCGTCCAACGCCGCGTCACGCGCCTCGCGGGCACGCTGCGCCCGCTTCGCACTGCGCGGCCGCTGCCCGAGCCAGCAGCCGCCTCGGCCGAGGACGCGGCCAATGCGGCTCGGGTGGAGGCCATTGCCTTGGCGCTGGAGCGGGCGCGGCGGCACGAGAGCGAGGCCGCCTGGGACGCCTGTGCTCGCGAGGCGGCGGGTGCGCTCGGCGATGCCATCGAGCTACTGGCCGCTACCGCCCGCTTCGACCTGCTGCGCGAGCTGCACCTGCAGATCGGCGTGTGCATGAGCTTGAGCCCGCAGGCGGAGAACGCGGCGCCTCACTTCGTCGTCGCCACCCTGCTCGACGAGTCGCCCCCGCCCGTCGGGCGCCATCGCCAGGAGGCGGAGCAGGCCCGGGAGCGCGTTCGCGCCGCGGTGCTGGCCCGCTCGCGCGGGCAGGTGAAGATCCAAACCGACCCGCCTGGGGCGAGGGTGTGGCTGGACGGACGACGGATACCCGGGACGACGCCGCTGGTTGCCGAGGCTCGCCTGGGCGACCACTTCGTGACCATCCGTCGCTTCCGCTACGAGCCCCGCAGCGAGCGCCGCGTGCTGCAGCCCGGCAGCCGCGCTCACTTCGTCCTCGACCCGGCGCGGCGGCGCACGCTTCGGCGGCAGCTCGGCGAGGTCAAGGCCGACCGGCTGCGCCCGAGCCCGGCCGAGCTCGATCTGGCCCGGGCGGCCTGGTCTGGCGCCGACCAGCTGCTGAGGCTGTCGGCGCCGAAGCCGCGACCAGGACCCGTGGCCGATCGCGGCTCGCTCGCCATGACGCTCGTCGACGTGACCACTGGCGAGGCGATCCGCAGGCGCGCGCTCGATAGGCACGCCGACGACGAGCAGCTTCGCGCCGAGATGTGCAGCCTTCTGGGAGAATCTTGCCACGAGCCCGAGGGAGGCATCCCCTGGTACGTCTGGCCTCTCGGCGGCGCAGCGCTGGTCGGCGCGGCCGTGGCCATCGGCTTTGCCGCAGACGCCGCTCGACCGGTGGTCTTCTGCCCGAGCACGGGCTGCGACTAGACGCCTAGCGGCTCACTTCGATGCCCTGCCGACGGATGGCCCGAAACAGGGTGCCCCGATCCACGCCCGCTCGTCGCGCAGCCTCGGCCACATTGCCGCGGGTCTCGTCCAGCAGCCGCGTGAGGTAGCGATGCTCGAAGCGCTCGACCAGCGCGTTCTTGGCGGTGCGCCAGGGCAGCCGCTCGAGATCGGCAAAGCTCTCGAGCGGCGCGCTGCCCTCGGCAGCTGTGACCGGGGGCCCGGGAGGCTCGGATGCGGCGCTCGGCAGCTTGGGCGGCACCCGCAGGATGACGAGCTGCTCGAGGTAGTTGCGGAGCTCGCGCACGTTGCCCGGCCAGCGATGGGAGGAAAGCGAGTCGATGAGCGCTGGGTCGGGCTCCAGGTGGGCATCGATGCCTCGCTCGGCCGCGACGCGCTCGAGCAGCGCTCGTACCAGCAGCGGTAGATCGCCCGCCCGCTCGCGCAGCGGTGGCAGATGGATCTGGATGACCGCCAGCCGGTAGTACAGATCGGGGCGAAAGCGGCCAGCATTGACCTCGCGCCGCAGATCGCGATTGGTGGCGGCCACCACGCGCACGTCGACCTCCAGCGAGCGATGGGCGCCGAGCCGTCGGATCTGTCCCTCGCCCACGGCGCGCAGCAGCTTGGGCTGCAGCTCGAGCGGTAGCTCGCCGAGCTCGTCCAGGAACAGGGTGCCGCCGTCGGCCCGCTCGAACGCACCCTGTCGCTGCTGAGCGGCGTGCGTGAAGGCACCGCGCTCGTGGCCGAACAGCTCGCTTTCGACCAGCGTGGGCGGCAGGCTGCCGCAGTCGACGATCTCGAAGGGACCCGCGCAGCGCCCGCTGGCCTGGTGCACCGCTCGGGCGGCCAGCTCCTTGCCGGTCCCGCTCTCGCCCGTGATGAGCACGGGCGCGGTCGTGGGAGCGACCCGAGCGAGCACCTGGTAGACGCGACGCATCTCGGGACAGGCACCGATGAGCCCGCCAAAGGACGACTGTTCGCTGGTGGCGATCTCCTGCCGCTCGGCGGCCAGCACCAACCGGGCGCGGCTCTGGCCGAAGCGGATCTCCACGCCTGCCCGCAGCACCACCTCGCGCACCAGCGCGGGGCCGAGCGCCGTTCCGTTGGTGCTGCCGAGGTCGCGGAGCACGATGCCCTCTGGACCCGCCTCGAGCTCAGCGTGAAACCGGCTCACCGTGCGATCGCTCAATCGCAGGTGCACGCCCTCGGCCGACCCCACGGTGAGCCGTCCCTCGCTGCTGGTGGCCCGAGCGCCGCGGTCCGGCCCGTCGATGACCTCGAGGCTGAAGGTGGGGGCGCGCAGTCGGACCGCCCGTCCCGAGCGATCTACCAGCAGCGTGCTCGCCTCTTCGGTCACGGGGCAAGGGTACTGACGACGGCGTGACGGGACAACTCGGCTCGTTTTTCGGGCTTCGACGTCGTGCTCCGTGGAGTCTGCCCGTTGTATCTGGCGCACATATGGTTGTTGAAATTTAGCCAGATACTGAGCATCACGACCCATCTGGCGGCAAATCGTTGATAAAACTTCGCCAGATAGCTAGGGTTCACCAGTGGCGTCGAGCAGTTTTGTCGGACGAAGGCCCCAGCTGGCAGCCCTGCGACAGAGCGTGTCAGGACCCAGGATCACCGCGGTGTACGGCCGGAGGCGCATCGGCAAGACGCGCCTGGTTCAAGAGGCCTTCCGTGGCGTTCGGATCTACGACTTCGAGGGGCTCGAGGGGGAGAGCAGCGCGAAGCAGCGGCAGAATTTCCGCACCACCCTCTTCCGGCACACCCGGAGGGAGGAGCACCGCGTTGCCGCCGCTACGGACTGGGCCGATCTGCTTGTGCTGTTGATGGAGCACATCGGCCAAGAGCCTTGTGTCTTGTTCTTCGACGAATTCCAGTGGATGACAGCAGGCCGGCGAGAGCTGGTGAGCAAACTCAAGCTCGTCTGGGACCGGTACGCCAGATCGACAAGGGCTCACCTCATTCTGTGCGGCTCCGTTTCGTCCTTTCTCGTGCGAAAGGTCCTTCGATCACGAGCGCTCTACGGACGCGTGGACCAAGTCATCGACTTGGGCCCGTTGACTTTTCCTGAGGCGCGGGAGGGATTTTTCCGTCGCAGGAATATCCTCGAGGCACTCGAGTACTACCTCGCCGTGGGAGGTGTGCCCAAGTATCTGGAGCTCTTCGACGACCGACGGTCCACCCGTCTCAATCTGGCCAGGCTCTGCTTCCGGCCCGGCGCGTATTTCCTGGACGAGCTCGAGCGACTCTTCGTGAGCCACTTCGGCAAGGTGCCCCATTATCGGAAGATTGTTCGGCTCCTCAGCCGCAAGGGGTTTGCCACGCGCCAGGAGATTGGCCGCCACCTCGGTCTTCACTCGGGGGGGCAGCTGAGCGATCTCCTCGAGGACCTATGCCTCGCGGGCCTCACGACCGCCTACAGTCCTGTGCACAATCCGGATTCGACCTACCTTCGACGATATCGGATTGCCGATCCCTTCATCCGATTCCACGATCGCTTCATCCGCCCGCACCAGCACAAGATCTCGCGCAGCGCCGAAGGACTGCCTTTGCACAAGGCGCTTCCAGAGAACCGGTACAAACCGTATCTCGGGCTCGCCTTCGAGCATTTCTGTGCCCAGCATGCCGAGCTGATCGCGCGCAAGCTCGGCTTTGCCAACGTGGACTACGAGCACGGCGCCTGGTACCGCCGCCCCGATCTCGCCACCGGAGCCCAGATCGACCTGTTGTTCAAACGCGCCGACAAGGTTCTCACCCTCTGCGAGATCAAGCATCGTCAGCGAGTGGGACGAGAGGTCATCGCGGAAGTGGAAAAAAAGGCTGCCGCGCTGTCCGAAGAGTTGCCGGGCCATAGCTTGGAACGGGTCTTGATTAGCGCTCAGCCGCCAAGCACAGACCTGGTGGACACTGGCGCCTTCTCGCAGATTCTGACGGCAGAGGATCTGGCAACAGAGTAAGGCTATCATGCCCCGGGACCATGATTCGCATCGACCTGCGCTACTGGCTCGATCGCGCCCGCCATCCCCGTTCCCGCGCCGAGGAGCTGGCGGCCTTGCGCTCGCGCATGCGCGCCCAGCCGAGCGCTCGCCACGCGAGCCCGGAGCAGCGCCAGCTCGCCCGTGAGACGCGCGAGCTGCGCGTCGAGCTGTCGCAAGCCCTGGGGCGGCCGGCCATCTGTGCCCGCTGCGCGCGAGGTCATCCGTGGCCCGCGGGCCGCTGGGACGGCGGACATTGCTGCGGGGCACGAACGCTCGACCTGTTCAGCGCCGACGAGGTGGCCGCGCTCAAATGGTCTGGCACCACTGCCCGCAACCTGCTCCCCCCCCGCTCGGAGCACCACGGCTGCGCTTTTCGCGGTCCGTCGGGCTGCAGCCTGCCAGCCGCCGACCGGCCCAGCATCTGCGTGCGCCACATCTGCGCCGCCCTCCGAACGGAGCTCCGCGCTCGGCCGGATTGGCCCCATATCGCCCGGCTCTGTGGCGCGCTGGCCCGACGGCGAGCGCGCTTTTTGACCACGCGCAGCCCGCCCCAGCGCAGTCCCGTGCTGGGGCCGCTCGGTCCACACGAGCTCGTGCTCAGCGAGCCCCCTCCGTGGACAGCGCCTTGGTCGGATCCCGCGGAGCCGAACATCGTCGACATCCACCCAGGTAGTGGCCGCTGTCCGAGTCGTCTTCCGTCGACCTAGCGCAGGTCGACCAGGCTTGTGGCGCCCTCGCGCACCACCACGGCGTGCGAGCGGCTCACCCCCGCATCGACGCGGCTCGTCGCCCGCAAGCTGTAGGCGCCGCAAGGCCAGCGGTAGCGACCCGGCGCCTGTACCACCGTCGGTCCGCCGCTCACCAGCCAGCCGTGGGCGGCGTACAGGTGGAGGCTTCCCATGCAGGCGGACGCCGATGCGGTGCTGGGCGCAGAGGTGAGCGAAGCCGTGGCGGTGCTCGTGGTCGCAGCGGTCCACGCCAGGGCGGTCGCGGACGGGCCCGTTCGCGGCGGGCTCGAAGCGGAGCTCGTCGGAGCATGCGCGTCCGTGGACGATGATGGCGAGCTGTTGAGCGGGATCTCGACCGCGGTGGCCGCATCGACGCTGTGGGCGCCCGCCTCGGCGGGCGGAGCCGCGGTCGCGCCACGCTGCTCGAGCTCGGTAGGCGGCGGATCGGCGCGAAGCCACCACGCGCCAGCGCCGACGATCAGAGCAGCGCCGACGGCAAACAGGGGCCAGCGCCGCGGCCGCACGCCTGCCACGGCCAGATCCACCGAGTCGTCGGACGAGGCTTGGTCTCCCTCGCGATCGGGTGCCTGCGCGCCCTCAGCAGGAGGCGCTTCGCTTCCCGGAGCCGAGCTGAAACGGATCGTGAACAGCTCGCTCGCGGCCGTGCGCGTGAGCTCGCGAAGCGGCTCGGCGGCCGGGGGCGACGACCCAGCTCCCAGGGCGATCACGGGCTTGGAGCTAGCCGGAGCCTGGCCGATCTGTTCTCGCACAGCCTGAGCCAGCTCGTCGCTGCTCGCCACGAGCTGCCCGGCCGCACGCAGCTCCTCGACGGCCTCCAGCATGGCTTTGGCGCTGGCGAAGCGCTCCTCGGGCTCGTCCGCCAGCGCCTTGGCCACCAGCGCGTCCACCCGCCGCTCCAGCTCGTCGCTGCCGTCGGCCAAACCGGCCCGCGTCGTCGAAACGGGCGGGTACTTGCCCGCCGCGATGGCAGCTCGGCGCTGTTCGTCGTCCCGCGAGCCAAAGGGAAGCTCGTTCGTCAGAAGCTCGTACAGCACCACGCCCACGCTGAACAGGTCGGCTCTGCCGTCGATGGGCGCGCGGGCTTGCTGCTCTGGCGCCATGTAGGCTGGCTTGCCCACCAGGGAGTCGGTCACCGTGGACGGGCCGCCTTCCGGCCCCACGAAGGCCACGCCGAAGTCGGCGATCTTGACCTCGCCCACCCTGGACAGCAGCACATTGCTGGGGCTGACGTCGCGGTGCACCAGCACCCGACCTTGCTCGGCCGCCGTGTCATGAGCATGGCCCAGGCCGCGAAGCATCTGCTCGACCACGTGCAGGGCAAGCGGCACGGGCATCCACTCCTTGCGGCGGGCAAAGCATCGTCGCAGCCGACCCAGATCCACGCCGTCGACCAGCTCCAGCACCAGGAAGTAGTCGTCGGCCTCGCCCTGGCCGAAGTCGATCACCTGCACGATGTTCGGATGGGCGAGCCGGCTCATCAGCTTGGCTTCTTCGACGAACATCGCCGCCAGCCGTTGGGTGCTGACGAGCTCGGGCAGCACGCGCTTGACCACTACCGGCTTTTCGAAGCCACCCGCACCGACGGCCACGGCGCGAAACACCTCGCCCATGCCGCCGCGCGCCAGCCGCTCTCTGAGCAGGTAGCGGCCGAAGGGGATGCCCTGTGCCTGCTTGCCCCGACCACCCACGAGCCGAGCCTAACCCGAATGATCCACCGCGTCGCCCCACAGGGGCGCCAGGCCACCGAACCGAGGCGCCAGCGCCACCGAACAGGGGCGCGGACGCCACGCTGAGCTTGCTCGGCAACGAGGCGCGGACGCCACGGTGCGGCCCCAACCGCGCGAAAGGTCGTCGCAATCGCGCTGGCACGGCGGCTGCAATAGCTGGTGGCTGGAGTTCGCAACGATCAAATGGAGGTAGTCATGATCCGCACCCGTATCACTTCCGCCGTGGCCGTCACTGCCGCGCTGTGCTGCACCGCTGGCTGCATCGTCGAGGAGGAGCCCGAGGAGCTCACCGCCGAGCAGAGCGTGGCCCTGGAGGCCTCCATGGAAGCGGTCGCCCAGCACAACAAGGACCTGCCCGTCACCAACGCCGAGCTGCGCTCCTTGGGCGAGAGCTTCGTGCTGGCGGCCCAGCAGGAAGTCACCTGCACCCACAAGGGCATCGTGTCGGGCATCTGGTACGACGCCGATCTCAGGCCCGTGTTCGAGGGGTCCTGGTTCAAGCTCGGCACGGGCGATCTCGGCGGTACCGTGCAGGGCCAATACGCCGACGGTCACTACGACGGGTCAGTCGCAGGCCCGGATCTCGAAGGCATCGTAGAGGGGCCGTACGGCGATGGGCGCTTCCGCGGGCTGTGGATCGCGACCGTGGGCGAAGACGGCGTCTTGCACGATGGCCAGCTCTTCGGCCGCTACGAGCGCCGCAACGCCTACGGCGGCTACTTCTTCGGCATCTGGGCCGACTGCGGCCCGAGCCCGGCCTCGGGCGAGTGAGCCAGCCAAACGGCCTTCGGGCCTTTGCGGGCGCCGATCCCCGATGGGTTCGGCGCCCGCGCCGTTTTCCAAGGATGTCGCACACCCTCTCAGTCGCCAGCCGGGTTGGCGACTAGCACCGCGTGGCAGCTCTGGATGAAGCACGCGCCCCAGCAAGGAGCCACGGTGCTGCTGGCCGCAGAGCTCTGCAGCCGTCTGCTGCCGTTACACGAAGCGCAGGTGATGTCGTAGGTCTCGTTGGGACGCTCGGTCAGCCCCGCGCAGGCGAATAGATCCTCGGGCAGGCACTGGCGAACTGCGGCCTGCTCGGGCTCGAGCACCCGGTGGAAGGCCAGAAGGATCGCCACGTCGCTCGGGTCCTCGAGATCGTCGAAGCCCAGGCCCTCGGGGATCGCCTCGGCGATCAGACCGTCGATCTGCACGGCCAGGCAATCGGCCAGCACCTCGGGGCTGCCGCCAAAGTCGCAGCCCAGGCGAAACTGCATGCACGGGCTGCGCGCCCTGACCTGCGCGCCCCCCTCGCCGCTAACCGGTATCTCGACCAAGAGCAGCTGGATCTGCATCCGATCGACCGAGGTGGGCAGCGTGCCAGCATTGACGTGGCAGCACTGATCCGTGCAGCCGTCGGTGCACGCGTTGATCACGTAGCCGATGCCCCGGTCGGTGATGTCGATGAGCACCTCGCGGGCCGGGCACGCCCACACCATCAGCACCACCAGTCCGCCCAGCAGGCGGGCCAGCCATCGTCCTCGGCGTCGCGGCGGTTGCTTCACGGCTTTCGATCTTAGTTGATCCACACGAGGTAGCGCAGCTTGCGCTCCAGGCTCTCCTCGCCGCGCTCCACCTCGCCCTTCATGCGCGAGAGCCTCCCGATGAGCGGGCTGGGGGTCATGTGCGGCGCGTAGCCAGTGCCGAGCAGGCTGCGCAGGGCGGCCTCCACGTCGTCGGCCTCGAGCGAGCGCTCCAGCTCGTCGAGCTCCAGCACGATGTCCTTGGGCTGGCGGAGCATGGCGCCGATGTCGAGGTAGCCTCCGGGGGGGTTTTCCCATTGGTGATCGCCGAGCTGGGCGAGCTCGGCCACGCTCAGGCCGTGGTCGCCCTGGACGAGCTGCTCGAGGTCGTCCAGCACGGCGCCCCAGGTCTGGTACAGGGCGTCGTCGACCGGAAGCGGCAGCGGGTGCTCCTGCTGGCGGGGGTTGGGGATCCACTCGCGGTCGTCGTCGGTCTCGCCGAGGTAGTGCCGACGGCTCTCGGCCGAGTGGCGTAGGCCGTCGAGGATGAGCTGGCGGGCGCGCGCCACGCCCTCGGGTCGGCCGAGGCGCAGGACCAGCCGCTTGGGCTCGCGGCCATCGAGGGCGTCCAGCAGCTTGTCCACCTCGCCCCAATCATAGGCTAGCAGCAGCTCGAGGACGGCCCTCTGGAAGCTCACGAAGGCGCGGGCCCAGTCGACATCGCCGCGGTCGAAGCGAAAGGTGGGCTTGCGGCGCGGGTCGTCGTCGGGAATGGGATTTCCGTGAGCGTCCTGCTCGATCTGGAACAGCAGCCGGTCGAACTCATCGACGCGCCGATTGTTGTTCCAATCGATCTCCCAGCAAGCCAGGCACAGCTCGAGCGAGATGGCTGGATTGGACGAGGCCACCGCCAAGGCCTGGTCGACCTCGGCGAGCGCAGCCAGGGCTTGCTCGAGCGATGACCGCATGTAGCGGTGGTTGAACCCGCCAGCCACCGCCCCGCCGAACACCACCGTGCGGACGTCCAGGGACAGCTGGTGCATGTGGACCCGATAGCTGGCGATGGCCCGAACGAGCTGCGCGTAGGAGTTGTCCGGCTCCTGCTCGACGAGCTCGGCCGCGAGCTTGTCGGCCCGTTTGAACTGACCCGCCCGAAGTGCCTTGATGGCGGGCCCGGCCGCGCCGCGCTGCTCGGCCGCCAGCGCGGCGCTGATGGGGCGAACGAGCGAGCCGCCAGGGGCGTCGTCTGCCACGGCCAGCGGGGCTTCGCGGGCGGTGGGCCCGGAGGCGGGGGCGGTGCTGCTCGACGTGGGCGTTTGCGCTCCAACGCAGCCGACGACGAGGATGGTGAGCAGACTCGGAAGGGCGAGACGGCGAGGCATGGGGGCTCCAATGGGTCAGCAGGCGTAACAGCAAGCAGAGGCGGGCTGGCTATGGGCAGTGCACCATCTCGACGTCGTAGCTAATGGGTTGGGCAATGCCCGTGATGTCGACCTCGTAGGTGTGTCCGGCCGTCGACGTCCAGCCCTGGGGAATCATTTTGATGGCGTAGCTGGATCCGTAGCCTCCCGCGAGGGTCGAGACGTTGACCGGACGGTCTTGGCCCGCGTCGGTGATGGTCACCTGCGCGCTGCCCAGGTTGATGGCGTCGCTCTGGACGGTCCAACCGGTCTCGTCCACCGAAGCCCACGACGCGGTCATCGCCTCGATGGGGAACGGTCCGGGAGACGGAAAGGCGATCCACGATGCGCCCGAGCCGCCCGAGCCGCCCAGGACCCACATACACGAGTAGCCGTCGGTGGAGCCCAATCCGATGGGTCCGAGCGACGGCGACAGGATCCAGCGTCGGTGACCCATGGTCGTCTCGTTGCCCGGATCCGCCATGTATAGATCCACGGCTTGCACGCCTGGGGTGGTGGCGATGTTGCTGCTGCCAGCAGCTTGGGCCCCGTCGGAGGTGTAGCACTGCCAGCTCGACGGCGGATTATGCGACAGCGCGCCGTTGGCGTGCATCATGAGCGCGCACTGCTGTGTCTTGGCGTTGCGGCTCGCATCGGTGGTGACCTCCGAGAGCCCCGCCATGAAGCGGTAGAGGTTGACGAGCTTGAGCGCCCGCTCGCGACCGTCGGCCGAGGTGTCGCCCGCATCGCAACCGGCCACGCTACCGCTCCAGCTGCCCTCGGTCATGTCGGCCCGATCGGCGCTCCAACGCGGGCACACCGATGGGCTCTGGCCGCCCACAGCACCGCTTCCCCCGCTGGCGCCGCCACTCGCCGCATCACCGCCGCTACCGCCAGCCGCCGCGCTCCCGCCCGCGCCGCCCTGCTCAGAGCCCGAGTCGTCGTCCAGCTTGAGATCCTCGGCGCCCGTTACCATGTTGCACGCCGCCATCGAGCTCGCCGCCAGCAGCACCACCGCCGAGGCCGAACAAAGCGCCCCCTGCCGCGACGGATCGACGCGCCTCGGCGAAGCGACGGCGGGCGCGGGCTCGTGGGTCACGCCGTCATTGTACTCGAAACAGGGACTCCTGGCCGCGCTGGAGCTCTGGCGGAAGCTGCGGGAGCAGGCCGTCCAACTTTTCCCCAACACGCTAATTTGGTCACCACTCAACTAGTCGTGACTAAATGAGTCTTGACTAGTTATCATTTCCATGCCAGCCTCGGGAGCATGAGCCTGATCGGTCGACGACGGGAGCTGGCCCTGTTGGAGCAGCAGTCCGCCTCCGACACGGGGTCCTTCGTGCCCATCTACGGCCGCCGCCGAGTGGGCAAGACGGCCCTGCTGCGCCACTTCTGCAAAAAGCGACCCGCCTTGTTTTTCGTGGGCAAGCAGGTCCCCGATGCACTGCAGCGCAAGGAGCTGATGACGCAGGCAGCTCGAGTGCTGGACGAGCCCCTGCTGGCCGAGATCGCTCCGCCGGACTGGAAGGAGCTACTGACCCGCGTGCGCGCCCGCTGGCCTGGACAGCAACGGTTGATCATCGTGCTGGACGAGTTCCAGTGGACTGCTGCCGCCAACCCGGGGTTGCCGTCCGTCCTCCAGGAGCTGTGGGATACCGACTGGGAGCACGACCAGGCCGTGATGCTGATCCTCTGCGGCTCCTATGTGGGATTCATGGAGCGAGAGGTGCTGGGCTCGAAGAGCCCCCTGTTCGGCCGCCGCACCGCCCAGATCCATCTCAAGCCTTTCGGTTTTCGCGAGGCACGGCTCTTCCACCGCGCCTACAGCCTGGTGGACGCCGCGCGGGCCTACTTCATCTGCGGGGGGGTGCCTGCCTACCTGCGGGCCTTCCGCCCCGATCGCTCGGTGGAGCAGAACATCCGCGAGAGCATCCTCGACGAGTTTGCCCCGCTTCACCGCGAGGCCGACTTCCTGCTGCGGGAGGAGCTGCGCGAGGTGCAGAACTACCACGGCATCCTGGCGGTCCTGGCCACGGGCTCGCTGCCCCAGCGCGAGATCGCACAACGCGCCGAGATCCCCCCGGGAAGCCTCCCCTACTATCTGTCTCAGCTCGAGGCCTTGGGCTACGTCCGGAAGCGCTACCCGCTGACCGGCCGTCGCCCTACCCGTCGCTCGGTGCGTTACGAGCTGTCCGACCCTCTGTTGCGGTTCTGGTTCCGCTTCGTCTTCCCCAACCTGAGCGCGCTGTCGGCCCTGGGCGCCAAGGCGACGTTCCAAAACCGCCTGCAGCCCGAGCTGCCAGCATACTATGGCTGCCGCTTCGAAGAGCTGTGCCGCGAAGTCCTGCCCATGCTCTACGCCGAGGAAGGCGTGAGCGCGGCCTTCCAGGTGGGTCAGTACTGGAGCAACGAGGTACAGATCGACGTGGTGGGTCACCGGGAGGACAACGTCACCGATCTGGGCGAGTGCAAGTGGGGCAAGATCTCTCCCAAGGTCGTCGCCAAGGCCCTGGCCGCCAAGGTCGGTAAGTATCCCAACCCGCGCAATGCCACCATCGCTCGACGGGTTTTCACCCGCGACCGAGTGCGCCGTCCACCCCGCGACGCGCGCTGGCACTGCCTTGCCGATCTGTACGGCGCGGCCTGAGGGCATCGGCTCCGCGCGGGCAGCGACCGTTCACCTTCGTCCTCGCCTGAGGGCAGATCGGCTATGCTGGGACATCATGCATACCTTGAGGCGACTTGGCGGGACGGCGCCGCTGGCGGCCAGCGCTTGGCTCTTGCTGGCCTGTGGCGAGTCCGTGAGCGCTGGCGAGGGGCCGACCACGGGCAGCACCACGTCCGCAGGTGGCGGCGGCTCGACGACGAGCTCCACCACGGACTCGGGTGGCGGGGGCGGCGAGGCGCTCGAGCCGCAATCGTGCCCGCCAGGGCAATTCGCGGTCGGCTTCGACGGGGACGGCGCGCTGGAATGCGAGGCCTTGGACGATCGCGTGGCCGAGGCCGTGAGCCAAGGGTGCTCGGTCTACTTCGGCTGGCGCGATAGCTGCGATGGCTGTGCCGACCCGCCGCACAAATGGGGACGGGTGGACGGCATATCCTGTGACAACGGCGCTGGCAGCGACAGCACCTGCATCGCGCCCGAGCTCGACGGCAACGAGGTGCAGCTCTTCGGCCTGAACACCGACGGCGACGTCAACGGCGACGACAAGTTCCACCTCGGCCTGTTCTGTCCGACAGGTCCCCAGACGCCCACGGCCGGGCCCTGCGAGGACGGAGAATTCGTCGCCAGCGTTCGCGAGGGCTTCGTCGAGTGCATCCCTGCGCGCAACGTCATCCTGGAGTACGTGCGCGAGCGCTGCGCGATCTACCTCGGCTGGCGCGACAGCTGCAACGGCTGCGCCGATCCGCCCGCCAAGTGGGGGAGGGTCCAGCAGGGGGCTTGCCAGGATGGCGCGGGCGAGGACAACAGCTGCGCCACGCCGTTTCTCGGAGGGCAATGGGTCCGCATGTTCGGCATGAACACCAACGGCGACGTCAACGGCGACGACAAGTTCTACCTGGGCCTTAGCTGCGACGATGCCGAGCCCGCCGAAGGCGAGGCCGACGGAGCGTGCCCGCCAGGGCGCTTGCTCGTGGGCATCAACGCCGATGGCAGCATCCAATGCGCCAACGCCGAGCCCCAGGTTCAGCCCATCGTGCGGAGCTCCTGCCTCCTCTATGGGGGTTGGCGCGACAGCTGCAATGGTTGCAGCGACCCGCCCTCCAAATGGGGACGCGCGGGCCACCAGAGCTGCGAGGTTGGCGCGGGCGAGGCGTGCACCTGCACCACGGCCACGCTGGGCGGCCGAAATGTGGAGCTACTGGGCCTCAATACCGACGGCGACGTCAACGGCGACGACAAGCTCTACCTCGGCTGGCAGTGCTTTTGAATTGAGGACGCCGCGCCTCGTTACATTGGCGGCGCTGCGCTACACGGATGGCGAGGGCTCCTCGCGCGCGGGCATGCGCGCCTGCAGCCAGTCGCGCACAGCGTGGCCCGTGCCGAACGGCCACGGCTTGAGCCGCTCGGGGGCAATGGCTTTGACCGCCGCGATCTCGTCGCCGAGCTCGATCGTCCCACGCGCTCGCAGGTGGTAGGCCACGATCAGCTGGTTCATCGCCTCGAACGAATAGAGGCCGACCAGGCCCACGACCTCGGCCTGCAGGCCGAGCTCCTCGGCCACCTCGCGCACCACCCCTTGCTCGGGGCTCTCACCGCGCTCCAAAAAGCCGGTTACCAAGCCGAACATCTTCTCCGGCCAGTCCGGCTGGCGCACGAGCAGCACCATGCCTTCGTGCTCTATGATAGCCGCCACGACGGGCACGGGATTGTCCCAATGGACGAAGGAGCACGGCGTCGCCGAGCAGGCCAAGCGCTGGGCGCCATCGATGAGCTTGCGCTCGAGCGCGTTGCCGCAGTGTAGGCAAAAGGCTGCGTCCGTCATGGTGTTATGTGTACCACGATCACGGCCCGTGGGGCTGGACCGAGGCCAGCACTCGTACTGCCAGCCCCGCGTGTCGAGGCTCGTGCTCGGGCCAAGCGATAACGTCCACCCGCCAAATGGCCTCGGAACGCGCCAGCACCGCGCGCTCGAGCACCAGGCGGCTCGGCGAGCGGTAGCGGGCCGTCAGCGCCTGCTCGTCGCCCACGGTCACGGCTTGCGGCGCACCGAGCAGCTCGAGATCGCTGCCAGGGCCTTCGAGCTGCGAGCGCACCTGCTCGGGGTCGAGCCCGTGCGGGCTTTCGTCAGCACTCGATTCGGCGGCAAAGCGGCTGAGCTCCACCACCAGTGGATCGCTGCCGAGGTCGCCAAAGGCGATCCGGTAGACCCCTGGCCCCTGCTGCTCGACGCGTTTCGGGTCGAGCAGCGACGGCAGCTCGACGCTCATGTCCAGCGGCGAGACGGCCACGCGGGTGGTGGTGGGCGAGGTGGTGAGCTGCCACGGCCGACCGTTGACGATGGCGCCGACCAAGCCCGCGCCGAGCAGCGCAACCAGCGCCAGCGAGCAGAGCCACAGCCCGACAGGGGTGCGGATGGCGACCAAGGCTATGCCATCCGCCCGAGTCTCGCCGAGCCGCGGGATCCCACGGGTGAGCAGCCCGCTCAGAATCAGGGCGCCACCGACGGCACCGCCCGCGAAGTGCGCGGCCATGTCCACCCGCGGCAAAAAGGAGATGCCCACGTTGAGCAGCAGATAGAAGACCGCCACGCGCTTGGCCGCCGCGACCATGGGCGTGGGCAGTAGCCCGCGCGGGCGATAGGCCAGGGCGGCTTGGCCGACCAGCAGCCCCCACAGCCCGCCCGAGGCGCCGACGCTCAGCCCCTCGCCCAGAAAAAGACAGCTCGCGCCGCTGCCCGCCAGGGCTGACGCGGCGTACAGCAGCCACAGTCGGCCGCTGCCCAAAAAGCGCTCCAGCCAGCCTCCCAGCACGTAGAGCACGTAGGCGTTCATCGCGAAGTGCAGCAGGCCCGCGTGCAAGAAGGTGCACGAGCCGAGCCGCCACCACTGCCCAGCAGCCACCCGCTCGGGGACCAGCGCGCCCATGCGCACCAAGGTGGGTACGGACTCGGCGCCACCCCAGGCGAGCTCCAGGGCGAAGACCAGCGCGATGGTGACGGCCAGGGCATAGGTGGCCAGCGGACGGCGGCCTTTGAGCCGCTCGATGAACTGCTGGATCTCGGCGGACTGGGCCTCGAGCTGCTGCTGGTCGCGGGCGGCCTTGCCCATCAGGGCCTGCCACTCGGCCGGACCTGGTAGCTCGTCCGAAATGGCCGAGCCGAGCGCGGCCTGCAGGGCTCGTCCCGAGCCTAGCAGCCCGTGGTCAGCCCACAGCTCGTCGGCGGTCACGTGAACCAGGCGCACGCGCCCGCGCCGCAGCCAGGGTCGCGCCTCGCGCAGCGCCTCGCGCAGCGCAGCGGGGCCGCCGACCAGCACCACGGCAAAGTCCAGCCCGCGGTGCTTTCGGCAGATGGTGCGCACCCGCTGGCGGATCCGCTCTTCGACACCAGGTCGATGCTGGACGAGCCACACCCGCGCCGTACCCGGGCTGAGCCGCAAGAGCACGTTGCCGGGTTGCACCGCTTCGACCATGGCGCCGAGCTCTTCGTTCATGGCGAGCCCATAGACGACCCGCAAGAAAAGCTCGGCCGTCTGTGCGTCCGCGGCGGTTGGGCCTGGCCCGTCCATCGGCGCAGGTTCGCACGGCCGGGCGCCCGCCTCCAGGGCATCATCGGGCCGAGCGGCAACGCGTTTGCGCTCGAGCGTAGTACGATGTCAGGAAACGTAGGCTTCGTGCGAGCGCTCTAGCGGCTTGGCGATCCTTGCGTAGATGCAGATGATCCCAGTCAAACGACGCCCTATAGTCGCCCTATGAGCAGCGCGGGCGTGAGGCAGGCTGCGCTTGCGGCGCTGGTCGGCCTGGCTGGCTGCGACGGCAACGCCAACACGGCTCGTGAGCTGCCGAGCTCGACTAGCTCCATTGCGACGGTATCCGCCCCGTCGAGCTCGCCGGAAATCGCGCGCTCGGCCGCGGCCGATAAGCGGCGCCGCAGCAACTGCGAGGCGCCCTCCGCGCAGGCGGCGAGCCCGCTGGACGGCCGCGACATGGCGGCCCTAGCGAGCTGCCCCAGGCTGCGCACGGGTGAGGAAGCCTCGGCGTCTCGATGCGGCCAGGGCAAAGACGGCGGGGCCGTCGCATCGCTCGAGCGGCTTTCCGAGGCCGTGCTCGCCATGGACGAGCCGACCCGCAAGCACGTGCTGGAGATCGGCCGACGCGGGCGTGCCATGAACCGCAAGCCGCGCGCCTTTGGCATGGTGGGCGACAGCATGACCGTCTCGGGCGCGTTCATGCGGCCCTTTGCAGCCGAGCGCAGCAAGCACGCGCTCGAGCCCGAGATCGCCGCGACCCTGCGAACCTCGGTGGACGGCGATCCCCGCCGAACCATCATCGATTACTACCGAGGCGCGCGCGCGGTGCGCGTTCAAGGCAAGTGGCGCGATTGCTTCGGCGCGCCCAAGGCCGCTCGAGTAGGAGCGCGGAGTAGCTGGGCGCTCGTGGGAGACGAGCAGCACCATGTTCCGCTCGCAACCATGGTCGATACGCTGTCGCCAGCCGTGGCCGTGGTGGCCTTCGGCGGCAACGACGCGGCCTATCGGCTGGCACCGCCCGGCGAGCTTGCCGACGACTTCGAGCGAGACTTTTCCCGCGTCCTGGACGAGCTCGAGCGTCGCGGGGTCATTCCCGTTCTGAGCACCATAGCGCGACACGGCCATCAACGCGGGCTGCCCGATTGCGGCAAAAACCCGAGTGAGCTTTCGAACTGGCGCCTGGCCGTGCAGACCAACGCGATAAACGCGCGCATCGCCGCGATGGCCTGCCAACGGCACCTGCCGCTGGTCGACCTTCGGTACGCTCTGGACGGTCTGCCGAACCGCGGCCTCGATAGCGACGGCGTCCACCCCTCCTGGTATCGCGGCGGCTCGGGAAAGCTCACCCGTCAGGGCCTAGAGTGCGGCTACACCGTGCGCAACTACCTGACCCTGGCCGCGCTCAAGCAGATCAAGGAGCTGCTCTACCAGGCTGGTATCTGGCCGCTGTGAGCGCGGCCCGCACAGCGACACCCCCAGCCCCTGCCTCAACCCCCCCACACGGCCAGCCGAGCGCCGTGCCAGCCCAGGACAAGAAGATGAACCGATGTGAGTGGTGCGGAACCGATCCGTTGTACGTCGCCTACCACGACGACGAATGGGGCGTACCCGTTCATGATGACCGGCTCCTGTTCGAGTATCTCATTTTGGAGGGCGCGCAGGCAGGCCTGAGTTGGCTGACGATCCTGAAGAAGCGAGAGAACTACCGAAACGCATTTCACGCCTTTGACTGTGAGCGCATCGCCAAGTACACCGACGCAGACGTAGCGCGACTGCTCGCTGATGCAGGCATCGTTCGAAATCGACTCAAGATAGCGTCGACCATCAAGAACGCACGAGGCGTTCTCGAGATCCAAGAGGAACACGGATCACTGGACTCCTATCTGTGGCGTTATGTGGATGGTATTCCCAAGCAAAACGACTGGAAAACCATGGCAGCGATCCCCACGAAGACCGACGTGTCCGACATGATGAGCAAGGACCTGAAGAAGCGGGGATTCAACTTCGTGGGATCGACGATCTGTTATGCATTCATGCAAGCTGTCGGCATGGTAAACGACCACACGACCGACTGCTTCCGATACACCCCGATCAAGGACCTTGCCCAACCCGCCGCTGCACGAGACGGCGGATAGCCGCGCCTGACGGGCCTCAGCCCCCGTTCGGCTCGGCGGGACGCCGCGCCAGCTCGAGCGCGCGCGCCGTGGCTTGGGCGATGCCATGGGTGGTGGGCAGCCGCTCGAGCTCGGCGAGCGCAACCCACCGCACCGAGCGGGCATCGCTGGCCGCCCCGAGCTCGCCGCCGCACACCTCGCCGAGGAAGTCCACGATGACGAAGTGGTACTCGACCCGGCCGCCATCGTCCCGAATGATCCGCTCGACCGTGGTCACCATCTCGCCCATCTCGACATCGAGGCCGGTCTCCTCGGCCGTCTCGCGGGCCGCTGCCTGGCGCAGGCTCTCGCCCACGCGCACCATTCCGCCAGGAAAGCTCCAGCGCCCCTGGGCAGGCGGCGCGCCCCGCTCGACCAGCAGCACGCGCTCGCGCGCCGCGTCGAAGACCACGGCGCCAACGCCCACCAGGGGCGTACGGGGATAGCGGCGTTCGGACATGACAACCTGTGCCTCGTCGAGCTCGGGCCGACGCTACACGAGATCACCGATGCCAGGGTAGATCTTCTGACGGCGACTCGGCTGCCGGGTAACGGCGAGGAGCCGCAGGCGCTCGAGCAAAGCGCTCAGCGACAGCGGCCAGTCGCCGGATCGAGCCCGAAGCCCGACGGCAAGTACAGCTTCTGTCGGGACTACATCGCCCATGGAGCGCCGAGATGCGCTGGTCGTCGCTGCCGCCCTGGGAGTGCAAACAGAGTTAGACAACTTCTGCTTGCACTTCTGTAATGCAGAACAAAGCTCGCCGCACTCCGTCTGCACTCCGCGAACGCATGGCCCGGGACAAAGGACACTTGACCCGGACGCGCATCAGCAGAGCCGCTCGCTGGCGTCACGGCCCCATCGCCGAGCCGCCAGGCAGCGGCGGCCTGGGGTCTTCCAGTCAGGGGGCCCTTCACTCCAACCGCGAAACCAACGTGCGCCACGGGAGCGACTGATAGAACTTTCGCACCAGCGCGAAGACGCTCTCGAATTCGGGAAGCAGGCCATCGATCTCCTGCGCAAGCTGGGCGTAGTCCGCATGGGAACGCCGCTCTACCTCAGGGTCAAGGATCGACCTTGGCCCGCACATCACGTATCGCGACTGCGCCTTATCTACCAGCGAATCCAGGATGGCCTTCCTGTCGTCGTCTCCAACGCGAGTCCTCGTCAGCAGCCAATGCAGATCAAAGGCATCCTGACGGCGCTTCCGATCCCTCGTAACTTGCTGCAGAAGCGCCCGCAGCTTCTCTGCGATCAGGTCGTTTCGCGAGTAGGCGCAAATGGCCAAGTGCTCGCCAAGAGGGAGCTCCTCGACCACGTGGATGCGCTCGTTGAAGCTGTAGTCGAGGATGACAACGTGCGGGCCCTGGCCATGCAGCAACCGCCTATGCTCGCGACTGCCAGTGCGAGCGTACCCAATGCGGGCCGTCACTGTTTGGAAGCTAGCTTCTTGCGATCTTGGACTCACGGAGACCCCCTGCACCCGACAATCGACGCCGTAGTCCAGTCGATCGCAGGCGACTACAAGTTGGTCAACGAGCACCTCTCTGAAGTTGTCCAACCGAGAGCTGGCGAAGGAGTCCTCCGTGGAGAAATCAATGTCCCGCGTATGGCGGACGCCATCATATCGAAGAGCAAGCAGCAGCCCTCCCTTCATCGCCATCTTCCGCTTCAGGGGCGACGCAGAGATCGCGGAAAGCGTTATATGCACCGCCCTGCGGAACTGACGATCCGCACGACTCGAAGCGTTCTCGATCCACCGTGAGATCTTGTCAGAGGTGGGCATTGTGCGTCAGATGTTGAGGGATATGCACCACTTCTCCGAATACCGAAGGCCGTCATAGTCCGCGTTGGGGTCGAGCTTTCTCGACCCTCCGCGTTGAGCGTGGACAAGCCAGGTGTCGAGCGCGTCGTGCGAAAGGCCACACACTTCCTCGAGAATGTAACCCGCGCGGACCTTCTCGATACCCGTCCCATGTCTCTCGATTTCGTCAACGAGCAACTGCAGGTAAGTCGAAGCGTGCTGACGACAGACGTCGAGGACGTGCCTGATGCCTCCGCAGGATCGAGGCGCTCTGAGCATGTCAAGGAATGTCCGACCCACGGTGG
The DNA here is from genome assembly GCA_964441055.1 of uncultured Polyangiaceae bacterium. Lineage (GTDB taxonomy): Bacteria > Myxococcota_A > Polyangia > Polyangiales > Polyangiaceae > JACQWT01. Next base: position 21,609 of record CAYTYV010000043.1, read on the forward strand.
CTACACGGAGTGAACGACCAGGAACGTTCTTGTAGGCTCCCAGGTGGATGCTCGAGTAGGTGATGATGGGGGTCCTGGATATGTCGCGCACGGAAAGGCGGGTGAGGCGTGGTAGTCTGGCTTTAACGTATCGTTCGTACAGCTCTCCGAGGTCCTTTTGCATGCGGCGTAGCGCAAACTCTCGCCAAGCTCTTGCTGACGGCGTGGAAATGGTGAGGGTCCTCGCGAAGCGATCGGTCAGGCCGTGGTACTCCATCGCGCTGAGGTGCGATACATAAGCAAAAGGATCGACGCTACACGCGACGTCAGATGCTTCGGCGTCGCCCTTTCCCAGGATCCGGTAGACCCGCCTGTTGGGAAAGCTGCCGTGCGAGCTCAAGACCTCAATTTTCTGTAGTCGGTCGATCAGCTTGGTGATATCCGTCCTGGACGGAAAGTCCTTCTGCAGTCGCGTGACGCGTCGGTTGGCGAGTCGTTTGGTTCGGTAGAGACGCACGACGAGAAGTCCGAGCCCGTACGCCGTGACCACGGGAGCAACCGAGTTCTCCACTAGCTCGATGGTGAGGAGGCGAGGGGCGGAGCCTCGGCTTTCATTTTCTCTTACCATGCTATCCGTCCTAAGGACGGATAGCATGGTAAGAGAAAAACGTCAAAGACCGCTGGCTGATCGATGTCAAATAGCGCAGAATCTGGCGTCTTCGGGGCAAGTCCAAGTAGACGCTTGACACGTCTCTAGCTTTGTGCAACCATGTGTCCTTAGGACACATGGTTGCACAAAAACGATTGCAACCACGGTCTCTCTCGGCACCGTGAAGCCACCCGTCGCTACCAAGGCCCTGGTGGCACCCTGATGCCAGCGATGCCCCACAAGCTCATCAAGGCCCTGCGTGACCGCCTCGCCTACCACTCTCACGTGCTGGCCACCGCGGGCGGCTCGCACCGCACCAACAGCAACACGCCAAAAACTCAGTCTGCATCCCACGGTCGCAAGGCCCGCGTAGAGCGGTTCGGAGGCCTGCTGGTCAACGGGGCTCCTCCCCCCGAGCGCCCCGCACCCGACCAGGTGAGCGT
>CAYTYV010000044.1:0-22672 GCA_964441055.1 uncultured Polyangiaceae bacterium
TTGAGCAAAACTGAATGCCACCCAAGAGTGAGTGGCCCGCAGCGCCCGCCGACGGTGCTGCCGCGGAGGAGGAAGCCGCCAAGGGCGGCGCGGCGGTGGACGGCGGTGCCGCCGAGGGTGGTGCCGCGCTGGAGGTCGGTGTCGCCGAGGGCGCGGCCGGCTGGCCGAGCACGGGAAGGCAGAACAGTAGACACGCCGCCAGAAAACCGCCGAATGCCTTGCCAACTTGCATGCGCCTTCTCCCTGTCGATGGACCGCGGGGAACGCTCCAAGAAGCGGCGCCTCGACTGCGTCCACGCCTCGGCGAGCGCCGTCTCCTGTCTGGCAGTGTAGCGGCCTTGCCCGCCCGCGCGCAAACGGCAAGAGCGGTGCGGGCGCTAGCTTCTACAGATCGCAACGCCCGTCCTTGGCCTTACACCGCCGAAACTTCTGGCAGATGGTCGACTGCGCACAGTCGGCGTTCGTGCTGGCCACGCAGGCGCCATCTTTCGCCGTGCAGAGCCCCGATTGCTTGCAGTTGGCCCCCAGCTTGCAGTCGGCGTTCGAGGCGGCCACGCACAAGCCGTCCTGGGACGCGCACTTGCCCCATCCCTGGCACAGCTGGGACTTCTTGCACTCCTCTTCCGTGGCGGCGCAGCGGCCGTCGACTACCGCGCATTGGGCTTCTTTCTTGCATACCACCGACTGCGCGCAGTCCTCCCGCGAGCCGGCTACGCAGCGCCCGCTCTCGACCGTGCACAGGCCAAGCCGTCGGCAGGCGCTGTCCGTGGCCGGCTTGTCAGCCGCAGTGCCACCGCAGTGGTACTTGGACAGCGCCACGCAGGCCCCGTGCCGCATTACGCAGCGGCCGTCGACCTTGCACGACTTGCTGCACTCGGGGTGGAAGTCCTTGTCGAGGTCTACGCACGCGCCCTTGTGCGCCTCGCACAGCCCCAGCTTCTTGCAGTTCTCGCTCTTCTCGCAGTCCCGGTCTGCGCGGGCCAGGCACACCCCGTCCTTGGCCGAGCACTTGCCCGAGCTCTTGCAGTCGGTCGAGTCGCGACAGTCCTCATCGGACGCTGCGATGCAGCCACCGTGTTCGTCCGCCGAGCACTGACCGCGATCGGTGCACAGGGCGGTGCTCTTGCATCGCGCGCTCTCGTCGCAGCCGGATGGGCCCGCCGCCACGGCAAGGACAACCCATCCCCATCCCACCCATCGTGCATGCCCCTTCATCTGCTCCTCCGTGCAGCCGGATCGGCGCCGCGGTGCCACGAAGCGCCACCGGCTGGCACCTTAGCAGGCCGTCGCGATCGTGTGAATCGGACCCGCACGAAGCGCGCGCGGGGGGGCGGATCAACGGAGAGCACCTGGCGCGGCGTCGGTCCCCGGAGCTTGCACTACCTCTTGGTCTTGCCGCTCCTCTTGCCGCTCTTGCCGGAGCTCGACTTCTTCTTGCGGGAGCCCGAGCTCTTCGACTTGTCGCTCTTCTTCTTGTCGCCCGACGAGGACTTGCCCTTGTCGTTGCTGATCTCGATGATGAGCCGCCGCCCCGAGATCTTGGCCGTGTAGGCGGGGACCTGACCGTCGAAGCGCAAGGTGATCTCGGCGCGGTCGGGGTAGTTGACCACGTTGACCGAGTCGAGCCGCTTGTGCTTGCGCGACAGGCCTGCCGCCGACGAGACCGACTTGCGGTTCGGCACCACGATGGTGAAGCCGGTAGCGGTCTCGGAGCCGGAGATCCCCTCGATGGGCCCGTCCATCTTCAGTCGCAAGACCGTGGGATTGTTGACGGAGCCCACACCCCACTCCTTTTCGAGCTGGGCGGGCTTGGCGGGCTTGCTGCCCGCTGGGGGCTCTTCGCCGAGCTGCTCGCCGAGCGCCTGCGGGTCGGGCGGCGCAGGCACGGGCTCGGTGGTCGACAGCGGCGTAGCTCCGAATAGCGGCACGTTGGCCGAGGCAATGGCGGGATCGCCCGCCGCACCAGGCGGCGGGGGCGGTATCAGGGCGGGGTCCACCGCTTGCCCCTGCTCGGCGGCCGTCACGGCCGAGGCGGCGGGCGGCTCGTCCGCCCCCTTGCTCAGGTGGCTGGCCACCGCGTAGATGCTCAGCACCGCCAGGATGCCCACCACTGCGCCGAAGATGGCTCGCTTGCGGTCGGACCTTCCGGTGGGGCGAAGCGGCGCCTCGCCAGCTGCCTGGGCCGATTCCACATCCCGAAACAGGCGACGGCCGTCGCTGCGCAGGGCGCCCGACGGCGGCGGAGCGGTAGTCCGCAGCACTCCGCCCTGGGCTGCTTTCTGAGCCTGAGCGCGCTGCCGCCGCTGTGCGCGTTTTTCTTGCACCGTGGCCACGATCCGCTGCAAGGCCGTCTTGGCTCCCGTGCCCGCTGCAGTCAGCGCTGGCGCGACCTTGTCGGCCCAGGCGCTGGCCATGGCCAACCCGGGCGCGGTCGGGGCCGCCGCCACGGCGCTCGGGGGCGACGCCGACGAACAAGGCTCGACAGGCGCAGCCTCGACCGCGACGGGCTCGGGCGGGACGGGCTCGGGCGGCATCGGGGCCTGCTCGACCGTGGCGACCGTTGGGCTCGCGACCGAGCTCGCCATCTGCGCCATCTGCGGAGGAGCGGTCGGCGGGTAGAGCGAGGGCTCGCGCACGGCGTAGGGCTGCGCGGGTTGGGGCGGAGCCGGTTGGGGCATCGCGGGCTGAAACTGGGCCAGCGGAGGCGCGGCCTGGGCCACGCTCCCCGGGGCGTAGGCATCCGCGGCGGGCGGGGGCGAGATGCGCTCGCCACCCTCGTCGATCACGGTGGGCTCGGGGGTAGTCTCGGCAGGCTCAGCCTCGCCAGCGCCCGCCTGAGCGAGCTCCGTTGGGCGGTGGTAGGGCGCGGTGATCTCCTCCCCCGTCGGTTCCGGGGTCACCGAGCTCGGCGGCGGTGAGAGGTAGCGCAGGGCCACGATGAGCTGCGGAACGTCCGTCTCGGGATCGATGTCCACGCCCACGTGCTCGATCTGCGCCGTGCGGCGGAGCCGCTGGTGGATGTCCTCGAGCTCGACGTCCTGGCCCACCCGCAGAAACTCGAGATTCGAGCCGATGAGCACCTCCCCCGTAGCGGCGTCGCGCACGCGCGCGCGCATGGGAGAACCGAGCCCGTGGATGTGCAGGCGTACGCGCGTGCCGGGCTGCACCGCGGAGGGGTCTTCGGGCGTCGGCTGGGTGGCGACCTCGGGCTCGGGCCCACACATCGAGCGCAGCAGCCCGGTCGCTTGGTCGTCGAGATTGGTGAAGCGAACCCCGAACTCGCCGCCGCGCTCCTCGTGGCGAGCCCAGGCGACCTGACCCTGGGCCACCACCTCGCCGCCAAAGCCGTCGAAGCGACACACCAGGGTCTCCCCCGCCGCGGGAAGATAGGCCGTGCGCATGCGGATCCCGTCCGGCGAGACGTTGACGGACTCGGCCTCGAACCCGCCGATGGTTGCGGCGTTCACCTCGACCAAGGCCTCGAAGTCCAGGCGCTCCGCGGCTCCGCCACGCCGCTCGACCACGGTGGCCTCGCCGCTGGGCAATCCACCACCATCGCTGCTTGCAACGCTCATCTTGCCTCCTCCCGGGGACCCCTGGCGCGCCTCAGGCACCAAGCGCCACATAGCCCTCGGTACGTTCTGGACACTCGCTAGGCCAAATTTCCCGTGCTCGGCGGGCCGAGCTTTTTCCAGACCCCAAGCTCGAAACGTGCCAAGCTTGCCCCTACGATGGCGTCCAGAGACCACCGTAGGCCGGCCCCCGATCCTGCTGCCGAGCGCACGCCAGAATCCGAGGAGCCGCCCCCCGAGGCCACCGCCGAACAAGCGCACCAGCGCTCGGACTGCGTGCGAGCAGGTAGCCGCAGGTCCGCGCTCGGCCGCCAGGGCTCGACCGCGGCCCCGCCGTCGACCGGGCCCTCGGAAGGCAAGCCGACCGTCGGCTCGGGCAAGGGCTCGAAGCAGGTCCAAGGAGGCGAGCCCGTCGGCCACAAGCGCGAGGTCGACAAGGACGCGCAGGACCGGCTCTACGTGTACAGCCCGTGCGAGCACGGCAAGGGCTACCACGTCATCCGCCACCGCCAGGACCGGCTCGAGCTGGGGCAAATTCGCGAGCTCCGCCAGGGTCGACCAGCCCACGGCGAGCTGGTGCGGCTCACCCCCGTAGAGAATCACGAGCGGCTCTTCGATGTGGACGTGATGTGGGAGGGCCCCAAGGCGCGAGGCGGCGACGGCCCGCCCATGGTCTCCTCCGACGACTACCGCCAGGGTTGGGAGGCCATCTTCGGCCGCAAGCGCCAGGGCTCGGGCCGCTCCGAGCTCAACTGAGCTCGCCCCCAGAGGGTGTTCCACCGCCGAAAACGGTCACCTGCTACCGTCCGCAGTCGATGGTGCCGATGCACGCGCCAGGGCAAGATCCCGAGCTCAGGCCCACTGAGCCCGAGGGGGCGCCCCGGCTCGATCCGATTCCGTCCTACGAGCTGCCCAGCGACCGGCCCGTGTGGACCACGCGCGAGCTCTCCCGCCGCGTCTACACCACTGCGGCCGAGCGGTCGTGGATCGTCACGGGCGCCTGCCCAGGGGCCACGGCGCTGGCGGTTCGCCAGCTCGTCCTCGAGGGGCCGCGCCCGGTCGTGGCCATTACGCCCGACGCGGTCCGTGCCGAGCAGCTCGAGGCGGATCTGCACTTCCTGCTGCCGCCCCGCGAGCCTGCGGCATCCCGAGCGGACGTGCTGGCCTTTCCCGCGCCCGCCGCCAGCCCCTATGCCGACGTGCTGCCGGATCAACGCGCCGCCCGCGGACGGCTGGCGGCCCTCGGCTGGCTCGCGCTGGAGCTGCCCACCCGCGTGGTGGTGGTGCCCGCCCCAGCGCTCGCCCGCAGGGTGCTCGCAAGGGCCGACGTGCGCGCCTGCTCGCGGTCGCTCGCGAGTGGCACGGCCATCGACCGCGACGAGCTCGCGGCGAGCCTCACCGCAGCCGGCTACGCGCGCTCGCCGCTGGTCGAGGATCCGGGAAGCTACGCCGTGCGCGGCGGGCTGTTGGACCTGTGGGCGACCGGCTCGAGCCTCCCGGTACGCGTCGAGCTCGACGGCAACACGATCGAGTGCATGCGTCAGTTCGACCCCGAGAGCCAGCGCACGGGCGCCGCGGTCGACGAGCTGTGGATCCGCCCCGCCCGAGAGCTGCTCGCCACCGCCGAGCGGCTGGAGCGGGCCAAGCGCCGCATCCGCGAGATCTGCGACGCCGTCGACTGGCCCTCGTCGAGCACGCGGGCCCTGATCGAGGACCTCCAGCTCGGCCGCCTCCCCTTTGGAGCCGAGGCGCTGCTGCCCGCCTTTGGCGAGCTACGGCCGCTGCACGCCGAGCTACCCGAGCGCGCCGTGGTGGTGCTCGAGCGCCCTGGCGAAATCGCTCGAGCGCTGGCCGCCGAGCTCGACCGCGCCCAGGCCGATCAACAGGCCAAGCAGGGCGAGCCCCACTTCCCCGTCGAGGCCTTGTGCGTCGAGCCCGACGAGATCGCCCGCTGGCTCCAGGCCCAGACCACGGTGGCGCTATGCCGCACCCCGATCGTGGGACAGAGCCCCGCAGCCGACGCGCCAGAGCCGCCGAGCAGCGACGCGCTGGAGCGCTTCGAGACGACCGATCCGACCACCGCGACCCTGGCGACCTGGGATCCGGCCGAGCTCGCCCGCGCGGTCTCGTCCGCCCGTGCCGTGGGCGGCCACCGAGCTGGGCTCGAGCCCGTGGTGCGCCGCATCCACGCCTGGCAGCAGGCTGGCATGCTGGTGGTGTTCACCGCCGCTGGCGCGACAGGGGCCGAGCGGCTGGCCTTGATGCTGCGCAACCGCGACCTCGAGGTGCGCGAGGCGGCCGAGGCTCCCTCGGCCGATGAGCTGCTGCGCGCTGCCGCTCGCCCGAGCGCCCCGTCAGCGGTGTGGGTGCTTTCCGGCTCGCTGACGCGCGGGCTGATCGCCCCGGCCGAGCGCATCGCCATGGTCACCGAGGAGGAGGTCTTCGGCGCGCGGGCCCGCCGCAAGCGAGCGCGCGCCAAGGCGCCCACGGCCGAGACCGGGAGCGCGCTGCTCGGCGACCTGCGCTCGCTCGGCGTGGGCGATCGGGTGGTGCACGTCGAGCACGGCATCGGCCGCTATCTGGGGCTCAGCCATCGCCGGGTGGACGGACACCTGGTCGATCTGTTGGCGCTGGAGTACGCCGGGGGCGACAAGCTGTACCTGCCCGTCTACCGGCTCAACCAGGTCCAGAAGCTCCGCGGCGGCGAGGCGAGCGGCAAGCTCGACAGGCTCGGCAGCCAGAGCTTTGCCCGCACCAAGCGACGAGCTGCCGCCAAGGCGCGCCAGCTCGCCGACGATCTGTTGCGGCTCTATGCCGAGCGCGCGGCCGCCAGGGCCGAGCCCACCCCCGCGGCCGACGACGAGGTCCGCGCCTTCGAGGCGGCCTTCCCGCACGAGGAGACCGACGACCAGGCGCGCGCCATCATGGAGGTGGGCACAGATCTGGAGCGCCCGCGGCCCATGGACCGGCTCGTGTGTGGGGACGTCGGCTTCGGCAAGACCGAAATCGCCCTGCGCGCTGGCTTTCGCGTAGCCATGTCCGGCCGCCAGGTCGCGCTGCTGTGCCCCACCACCGTGCTGGCCCAACAGCACTACCTCACCTTCGCGGCCCGGCTCGGCCCCTACCCCCTGCGCGTCGAGCTGCTGAGCCGCTTCCGTACCCCCGCGGAGCAGGAGGAGGTGGTGCGCGCGCTGCGCGCGGGGACGGTGGACGTGGTGATCGGCACTCATCGGCTGCTGTCGCGCGACGTGCACTTCGCCCGCCTGGGGCTTTTGGTGGTCGATGAGGAGCAGCGCTTTGGGGTGGCCGCCAAGGAGCGCATCACCAAGCTCAAGCAGAGCGTGCACGTGCTGACCCTCACCGCAACCCCCATCCCCCGCACCCTGCAGATGGCGATATCAGGGCTGCGCGATCTGTCCGTCATCGCGACGGCGCCCGCCGACCGTCGCGCCGTCCGCACCATCGTGACGCGCGACGACGATGCCGTGCTGCGCGAGGCCCTCGGCCGCGAGCTCGCGCGCGGCGGGCAGGTCTACTACGTGCACAACCGCGTGCGCGCCCTTTCCAAACGGGCCACGCGGGTTCAAGAGCTCGCCCCCCAGGCGCGCATCTGCACGGCGCACGGCCAGCTATCCGAGCGAAGCCTGGAGCGGACCATGCTGGAGTTCGTGCGCGGCCGTTACGACATCCTGTGCTCCACCGCCATCGTCGAAAACGGCCTGGACATCCCGCGCTGCAACACCATCATCATCGACCGAGCCGACCTTTTCGGGCTGGCCCAGCTCTACCAGCTCCGCGGCCGCGTGGGCCGCGCCCGCGAGCGCGGCTACTGCTACCTGGTGCTGCCGCCAGGCGGATTGAGCGACGAGGCCCGCGCCCGCATCGAGGCGCTCTTGCGCCACAGCGAGCTCGGCGCGGGCTTCCACATCGCCGCCCTCGACCTGGACCTGCGCGGCGCGGGCGATCTACTCGGGGCCGAGCAAAGCGGCATGGTGGCCTCGGTGGGCTTCGAGATGTTCTGCCAGCTGCTCGGCGAGGCGGTCAGCGAGCTCCGCGGCGAGCCCGTGGCCGACGAGGTCGAGCCCGAGCTTTCCTTCGACGCCGAGGCCCTGCTGCCCGAGAGCTACGTGGGCGACGTGGGGGTTCGCCTCTCGCTGTACAAGCGGCTGGCCTCGGCCCGCTCGGTCGAGGCGGTGCGCGCGCTCGGCCTGGAGATCGAGGATCGCTTCGGTCAGCCGCCCGTCGAGGCGCGGCGGCTAGTGCACCTTATGAGCATCAAGGCCGAGCTTCGGCAGCTCAAGGTGCTGGGCTGCGAGGCCAGCTGCCAGCGGGTCACGCTGCACCTGCGCGAGGACACCCCGCTCGACGCCGAGCGGCTGGCCGAGCTGCTGCAGACCGGCCGCGGGGTCTACCGGCTCACGCCAGACATGCGACTCAGCCGCCGAACGCAGCCGGGCGAGAGCTTCGCGAGCGGCATCGAGGCGGCCGAGCGGCTGCTGACCGAGATCGCCTCGCGGCTGACTCGGGGCGGCGAGCGAGCTCGCACGGCGGGCTCTCGGCCGCGGGCCGGACGCGGCTGACCCGCCCGCTCGCTTGGCGGGGGCTTCCCTCAGGGCCCAGTTCTGCTACATACTCCCACCCGATGAACGCCGACGACGTCAACAAGACGGACGATGCCGACGAGGCCGCCTCGTCGGAGCACACCACCAAGCCCAGCGACCCGCTCGCCGCCAACGACGACGAGCTGGACGACGAGGACGACGAGGACGAGGAGGACGAGGACGAGCCGGAAAAGGCGAGCCTCCGAAAGCGCGGGGGCGGCTCCAAGCGCTCGGGGTCGGCTTCGGCCCGGCGCAAGCCTGCCACGGGCTCAGCGGGCAAGGCCCTCATCTACGTGTTGCTGGTCGGCGCCATCGCCGTGGCCTTCGCCTACCTCGGTCAGATGGAAGGCGGCTCGACCAGCAGCGGCCCGCCGCGCGTCGAGTGGAAGGAAAAGGACACCGTCAAGGTGGCCATCACCCTGGTCACCACCGACGTCAACGACCTGGCCTGCGCGTCCTCCGATGAGCTCGAGGGGCTGCGCTGCGGCTTCGTGGCCAAGAACAAGCGCTCCCCCAAGGGCAACAAGCCGCGCCAGGATCCGCAGGTCCTCCAGCCCTACACCACCGTCGACCGCATCCAGTTCATGGCCGCGGGCCTGTGGCAGCAGCCCGAGCTCAAAGCCAGGCTCGACAAGGAGGACTGGAGCAACCCCAGCCCGCGCTTCACCGTCCACTGCAAGCTCGACATCAAGGGCAAGGTGGACACCGCCTCGGTGCGCTGGAAGCCCGAGGAGGGCTGGTATCCGGCCAACGGCTGGTGGGCCGGCTCGGTCACGGAGTGCAAGATCAAGGAGCTCGCTCGCGGCCGGCCGTTCAAGCGCAAGGACAAGAAGGACAAGGCGGAGTAGGGCTCTAGCCCGCCTGCCGACTCACCGATCGATCTCGGGCGCGATCACGTCCAGGCTGGCGATGAGCGCCACCAGGTCTGCCACGTAGATGCCCTCGCTCACGGGCGCGATGATGGCCATCGAGCTGAAGCTGCCCGTGCGAATGCGCACGCGGTAGGGCTTGTCCGCGCCGCGCCCCACCACGTAGATGCCCATGTCCCCCCGCGCGCTCTCGATGCGGGCATAGGCCTCGCCGTCGGGCTTCATGCGCTTGGGCAGCGCAGCCATCATCTCGTCCTCGGGCCAGGCGTCGATCTGATCCAGGCACTGGCGCACGATCTGGGCCGACTCGCGGCACTCCTGGCAGCGCACGTCCCAGCGGTCCCATAGATCGCCCACCGTGCCCATCTTGCCCGTGCCCAAGGGCACGTCGAAGTCGACCTTGCCGTAGACGCCGTAGCCGTCCTCCTTGCGCAGATCCCAGCCGACGCCCGAGGCCCGCAGGTTGGGACCGACCACGCCCCAGTCGACGGCCTGCTCGGCGGTGATCACGCAAACATCGGCCAGCCGCTTGATGTAGATCTCGTTGAGGCTGATGAGCCTGTCGTACTCGTCCATCACGGGCAGGAAGTAGTCGATCCACTTCAGGACCTTGTCCCGCCAGCCCTTGGGCATGTCAAAGGACACCCCGCCGATGCGCACGTAGTTGAAGGTCAAGCGCGCCCCGCAGAGCTCCTCGAGGAAGTCGTTGATCACCTCGCGCTCGCGCAGCGCCCAGGGGAAGGGAGTCATGGCTCCGACGTCCATGGCCATGCAGCCCAGCATGATGAGATGGCTGGAGATCCGCGCCAGCTCGTCCGCGATGGCCCGCAGGTACTGCGCGCGCGGCGGCACCTCGATGTCCATCAGCTTCTCGCAGGCCATGGCCCAGGCTTCGTTGGGGAACATCGCCGCGACGTAGTCGATGCGGTCGGTATAGGGCATGAAGGCCGGATAGGTGCAGCGCTCGGCAATCTTCTCCAGCGAGCGATGCAGATAGCCGACCTCCGGAATGGCCTGCCGCAGGATCTCGCCGTCCGTCTTGACGATGAACCGAAGCACGCCGTGAGTGGACGGGTGATGCGGACCCATGTTCAGGGTCATCTCCTCGTCCATCTCGGTCGCTAGAATGACCTCGGTCATGACTCGTCCTCTGCGGCGGGCTTGTCCTTGGCAGCCGGCTTTGCCTCGGCGGCGGGCTTGTCCTTGGCAGCCGGTTTCGCCTTGGCAGCGGGCTTGCCCTTGGCGGCTGCCTTGCCCTTGGCCGCCGCCTTGCCCTTGGCCCCTTTGGCATCGGCGGGGGTCAATAGATCCAGGGGATCGGGACGGGTGGTGGGAATGCCGTGGTAGTGCGAGGCCTCGGCGTAGTCCTTGCGAAGCGGATAGCCCTCCCAGTCGTCGGGCAGCAGCAGCCTCCGCAGATCGGGATGGCCCTCGAACATCACCCCGAGCAGATCGAAGCACTCGCGCTCCTGCCAGTTGGCCGCGGACCACACCCCGGTGACGGAGGGGAGCACGGGATCGTCGCGGTCCAGCAAGGCTCGCAGCACCATCCGATGCTTGTGGCCGTAGGAGTAGACGTGATAGACGACCGCGATTTGGCTCTGCCCGGGCTCGTCGATGCCGGTCAGGCACTCGAGGTAGTCGAAGTGCAGCGCGGGATCGGTTCGCATCGCCTGGCAGATGTCGGCGACCGACGACGGCTCGACCGAGCAGCCAGCATCCTTGGCCTTGCCCGTGCCATCGTCGAAGTCGAACACGGCCTCCTCGCCAAAGGCCTGCTGGAGCTTGTCGAAGATCTCTAGCGGCGTCATGTTGCCCTCGGGCCGCAAACCCGGCAAGGCGACGCGGCGGCGGGCGTCCGAGCGTCGCGAACGGTCATCGAGCTTTCTCCGCCGTGCCGTAGCGGTACTGGAGATACTTCTCGTGCTTGATCTGGTCCTGGATCCGCAGCAGGCCCTCGAGCAGGCTCTCGGGGCGCGGCGGACAGCCCGGCAGATAGACGTCCACCGGAATGATCTGGTCCACGCCCTTGACCACCGAGTAGGCGTACTGGAACAGACCACCGCAGTTGGCGCAGCTTCCCATCGAGATGACGTAGCGCGGCTCGGACATCTGGTCGTACAGGCGCCGAACCCGCAGGGCCATCTTGTAGGTCAGCGTGCCCGCGATGATGAACAGATCGCTCGAGCGTGGGCTGGGCCGAGGCGCGGAGCCGAAGCGCTCGAAGTCGCCGCGGGGACCGCCCGTCTGCATCAGCTCGATGGCGCAGCAGGCCAGCCCGAAGAGCATGTACCACACGCTGTTGGCCCGGCCCCAGTTGAACATCCAGTTGATGACCGTGTCGACGCGCGTGGTGATGACCGAGCCAACGTCACCCTGGCACTTGGCGTAGTAGCCCGAGGCGGGTGCCCTGAGGTTCAGATTGGGGGGCATGGGGCTGTCCTAGGCTGCGGTTTGTCGGGTTGGATCGGCTTTGCCCGCTCTCTCCCGGCCGACAACGGAGGCGCTGCTCGCCCTGGCGGTCGGCTCCTTTGGAGCTTGCTCTCGGCGGCCGATCCACTCGAGATCGCCCTTCTTCCAGACGTAGACCAGGCCCAGCAGCAAAATGGCCACGAAGATGAAGATCTCGATGAAGGCGAACCAGCCGTCGCCCTGGACCACCCACCGCCGAAAGACCTTGGCCACGGGGTAGATGAAGGCGATCTCCACGTCGAAGATGATGAAGATGAGCGCGATGATGTAGAAGCGCGGGTTGAAGTTGAACCAGGCCGGGCCCACGGGTGCCTCGCCGCACTCGTAGGTCTCCAGCTTCTCGGGGTACATCCGGTTGGGTCGGATCAAGCGGCCCAGCACCAGGGCCGCCAAGACGAAGCCCCCAGCCACCGCAAAGAACGCGGCCACGGATGCGTACGCAATCAACATCGGCGGATGCTCCCTTTCCCGAAGACCAGCGGCTTTCTAGCCGCTCGCGGTGCCGCCCGCAAGCCCGGCGGAGGAGGTCGGGATGCGGCCCGAGCCTACCGAGGAGGATAGCCCCCACCAGGGCCGTACCCGCCAGGAGGCGCGGGGCCTCCGGGTGGCGGGGCACCACCTGGCGGACCGTAGCCGCCCGGCTGGCCGTAGCCCCCGGGAGCGCCAGGCGAGGGAGCCGTGCCCCCGTGACCTCCCGCGACCACGGGTGCTGGGGGAGCGCCTCCGCCACCGCCCCGCCGCCGACCGCCCGAGCGGAACAGCACGGCGACCAGCAGGATGAGGAAGATGGCGGCGAAAACGATGATGAAGATGAGCAGCCACGGCAGCGGCGCATCGCCCGCGGGCAGGCTCAGGATCTTGTCGGCCGTGATCGCGCTCGTGCGATAGGCGCGGGTGTCGACCACCACCAGCCGCGCCGTCTTCTTGTCGCCCTTGCCCGAGATGAACTTCTTGGTGTCGGGCACCTTGCACTCGACGTAGTCGTTGTTCGCCTCGGAGCATTTGCCCACCATGTTCGAGGCGATGAGCGTCTTCTGGGCCTTCTTGGCGTCCTCCATCGACCGGCCCTTGAGCGACTGCGGGGCGGGCTGGTTCTTGGGGATCATGTACAGCTGGGCGCGCTTGGCGTCGCCGCCCCAGCAGAAGTTGCCGAAGATGCGGATCTCGCAGCCCGGGCAGACCGGATGCTTCTTGGCGTAGGACTTGGTGTGCTCCACATCGATGTCCAGCGGCCAGGTGCTGGGATCGATGCCCACGGGCACGTTGATGAAGTTGTCACCCGCGATCGGCGGATCGGTGGACTTGAAGAACAGCTTGAAGGTCTGGCTGATGGTGGGCGCGATGCAGGAAACGCGCCATTTCACGATATGCATCTGGTCGAAGCGCATGCGCACGGCCGTGACGATGCGGTTGGCCCGCTTGGCCTTGCCGCCGTCGACGATCCCGAAGAAGCCGCCGATCTCGGGGTTGGCCAGGTTCTCCATGAACTCGCGGGCGTTCTGGAAGAACTCCTCGGTCTCGCGAGCCGGGAACCAGACCGAGACCACGGGCACGGGCGCCTTGGGCAGGGTGGTGTTGTCCTTGGGGAAGCGCCCCTCGGTCAGGTACTGCCGCAGCCCCAGCGCGGTCTGGGAGGCCGAGCCGATGTCCGAGCCCGAGGAGCCGTTGGACAGCACCACCATGGCCTGGTGCATGGGGACCTTGATGCCGCTGCCCGCGTTGCCCAGCTCCTTGAAGCCGTCGGTGGCCGCCTGCTTGATGATGTTGAACAGCGGACGCGTGCGGCCCTGCTTGGGGTAGGTGCGCGAGACGCTGTCGACGAAGCTGGCGGCCTGCCCCTTGTTGCTGAGCCAGCGCGAGTCCTTCACGACCGCCCGGTCGTTGAAGAACATGATGTCGACGATGTCCTGCGGGCCCATGGTGTTGATGAAGGCCTTGGCCACGGCCCGGGCCTCGCGGAAGCGCGAGCCCATGCTGGCCGCGGCATCGACCAGGATCAGCCAGGCCGTGCCCACGCCGTCCATCGACTTGCTCTGCCCCCAGCGCGTCTTGGAGACGAAGGTCGATGGCAGGTCGGAGCCGTCCACCGTCACGGTGAAGTAGGCGTTCTTCTCGGGAAAGGCGAAGGGCTCGTACAGCGCCTGGGGCTTTTCCAGCTCGTTGGCCAGGCACTCGAGCTGCGCGTTGCCCGTCTTCATCGCGCACTTGCCCGTGATGTCGCTCATGCGCTTGTGCTGCACGAGCTCGATGACGGTGGTGAGGATCGGTGCCCCGTCGACCATGCTGGCGCGGGGATCGATGCGCAGGATGTGAGCCTCAGGCGCTCCCAGCGCCATGCTCGCCCCCAGCATCACCGCCATGGCCGCCAAGAGGGCGGCGGTCGGTTTCGTGGCCCCGCGGGTGTGTCTCGTAGTGTCGATCTTCATGCTGAACCCTTCGGCTCTACCCTACACCGCCAGGTGCAGCGGGCGAAATGACAACTGACAACCGCCGATTTTGTCAGTCGTACGTCTTGTCGTGAAGGATGCGCCAGATCCACTTCTGGATGCCGGGCTGCTCGTCCACGGCCGCGAAATCCCAGCTCTGCGCCTCTGCGGCCGCCCGCGTGTCGTACGGGTTGCAAGGCTGGTCGTAGCCGCGCGGGATGTAGTCGTACGGGGTGTAGTCGGGCGTGGCGGTGAAGGCATCGTAGGGCATGGCCGCCTGCGCGATCTGCTCGTTGGGGTACGGCACCCCCAGGATGGTCACGATGAGCTTGAGCACGCTGGACATGTCGTAGTGACCCTTGCTCACGTAGCCCCGCTTGACCCAAGGCGAGGCCATGAACAGCAGGGTCCGGTGGACGTCGACGTGATCGCCGCCGTCCTGCGGATCGTCCTCGGTGACGATGACGAGCGCCCCGGGCCAGAACGGGCTGCGGCTCACGGCGTCCACCACCATGCCCGTGGCCTCGTCGTTGACCGCCACCATCACGCCTGGATGCGGCGCCCCGGCGTCGCCGCCAAAGGTGTGGTCGTTGGGCATCACGGCGTAGATCAGGCCGGGTAGGTCGCACAGCGCGCGAGCGTGGCCCGCGATGTAGCAGGCCTTTTCGTTGTCCGGCTTGCCGATGGTGGTGACCAGACCGGGGTAGCGCGGGTCCATGGAGGTCCCGCCGATGCCGATGATCTCGCCCATGTTGGAAAAAGGCACGCCAGCGCGGTCGAGCGCGTCGAACAGCGAGCCCTCCTCGGGTTGGCCCTGCACGCTGATCCCGGCCGTGGGCGCGCGCGTGCCCCGCCCCCAGGAGGTGAGCCAGGAGCGCTCGATGAAGTCGGTGCTGCGCCCGTACGCGGTCCACACGTGACCCTGCACCGACTGCTCGGCGTCGGTGTAGAAGTTGTCGAAGTTGGTAAAGCTCCGCGCCAGCAGGCGCGCGTTCGGCCAGATCTCCTCCATCTCGCCAGGGGCCATGACCAGGTCGGCATCGCCGTCGGTGCCCTCGAGGTCGCCGAAGACCGCGTCGTAGGTCTTGTTCTCGCGCACGATGAACACGATGTGACGGATGTGCTCGCTCGGCCCCTCCGCGGGAGAAGCGGGCACGGGAAAGTCGTACGCGCCGCTCGGGCAGCTCACCTCGGGGTAGCCGCTGGTCTGGGCGAGCTGGCGGGCTCCCTCGGCCGTGGCGGTGTAGGCCGAAAGCTCGACCGCGGAAGGCGGCGGCACGTACTGAACCCCGCCGTGCATCATGCTCGTGATCGGGCCCGAGCCGTAGCCGTAGTGCTGCACCGAGGGCCCGGTGCCCGTGCCCTTGCCCGCGAGCACCACCAGCGCGCCGTCGCCGAGCACGCTGACGTCCGTGGGCCACCACGCCGTGGGGATGCGACCGACCGGCGCGGCCGTGACGGAGCCCGCCTGCACCTGCACCTCGACCACGGCGAGCGCGTTGACGCCCGCCAGCGTGGCGTATAGCCAGCCGCGGGACGGGTCGAAGCCGAGCGAGGTGGGGGCGTGGCCGTACGGCTGCCCCGCGGCGAACAGATCGACCTCGGCCTCGGCCTGCCAGCTCTGCCGATCGACGAGCGTGATGCGATCCTGGTCGGCCGAGGCCACCGCCATGAAGGTCTCGTCGACAAAGGCCAGGCCCTCGGGGTTCTTTCCCACCGCGAGCGAGCGGGTCACCTTGCGGGAGGGCAGATCGATCTCCACGACCTCGTCGCCGTCCCACAGGGTGGCGTAGAAGGTCTGGCCGTTCGGATCGGCCGGGTCGAGGGCGATCTCGAAGACCGAGGTCGAGTCGATGGAGATCTTGCCGACGCTCTCCCCCCAGCTCTCGGCAGCCACCGAGCGCACCTGGATGCGCTCGGCCGCCGTGGACGGACCGACCAGCAGCGTCGTGCCGTCGCCGCTAAGGGCCAGCGGCCCCGAGTACCAGCGGGCGCTACCAAAGGCGGCGTTGCTGCCCTCGCCCAGGTCGATGTCGCGGTCGGGGTCGCGGACGAGCGTGCGGGCGTCGGCGTCGAGCTCGAAGGCGTAGACGAAGCCGTCGCCGCCGCCCGAAGCGAGCACCGTGGAGGGCGCGATGAAGGCCAGACCGTGGAACAGCGAATCGGGGCGAGACAGCTCCACCTGGGCCACCGAAGGATCGTCGCCGTCCATGAGCAGCTCGACGTCGAGCAGGCGCAGGGCGTTGTCGCGGATGCCGCCGTCAGAGGACAGCAGCAGCGAGGTACCGGGGACGGCGAGCAAGCTCATCGGGAAGGTGCCGGAAAGCCCCTCTTCGTCGAGCGAGGCGTACACGCCAGCCGGGGCGATGATGTGCCCGTCGGGCAGCACCCAGGTCTGCTCGCCCTGCGGACCGGCTTTGCGCAGCGCATCGCCGCTTGGCTCGCTGGCGCTGCACGAGCCCGCGATCGGCGTCGGATACTGGCCGTTCCAGCAGCCGCAGGCCGCGGCGTGCGGCATGCTGGCCCAGGGCCGCATGGCGGGGCAGTCGTAGGGCTGCTCGGGCTCGGTGCAGTCCCCGCAATCAAAGGCGCACGAGACGGGCGGCGCCACCGTGAGATCGTAAGGGTCGCCGTCGGTGCCGAGGTACTCGGGCGGGCAGGCGGGCGCGGTCTCGTCGTCGTCGCAGCCCGCAGTGGCCCAGCCGAGCAGCAGCACCGCCGCTGCCCGAGCGATCCGCCCTGCCGCGTGGCACCGACTCCGCAGCAAGCGGGTGCGGGGACGGAACCGACGGGGCAGCGTTACCCGCTCTAGGAACCGTTGTGGCATGGGCGGCATTGTAGAGCACGCCGCCGCCCCCCACTACCTCCGCGCCACCGTCCGCTTGCGGAGCTCCTGCCAAACGCTGGCGAGGCTGGAACGCCCGACCGATCGCATCTACGCTGTGCGCGGGGCGCCGCCCCGGCCGGGGCCGAGCTGGCCCGGCGAGACGATGAGGAGACGACATGGCCGAGACCGTGCTGCAAGTCCTGGATGCCGCTGCCGAAAAATGGGGCGCCAAGCCGGCCATGAAGGCCAAGCGCGGCGGTCGTTGGCAGGTGACCACGTGGCGCGAGTACCGCCAGCAGGCCCGCCAGGTCGCCCGCGCCCTGATGGCCCTCGGGCTCGAGCCGGGAGGCGCCATCACCATCATCGGCTTCAACCGCCCTGAGTGGTTCCTAGCCGACATCGGCGCCATCTACGCGGGCGGCGTGGCAGCGGGCATCTACTCCACCTGCAGCCCATCGCAGTGCCAGTACATCACCCACCACTGCGAGGCGGTTGTCGCCGTGGTCGAGAACGCCGAGCAGCTCGCCAAGTTCAAGCAGGTGCGCTCCGAGCTGCCGCTACTCAAGCGCATCGTGCTGATGGAAGGACGCGACCCCGACGACGACGTGCTGTCGTGGGAGGAGCTACTCGAACTGGGCGAGACCGTGCCCGAAGCCGAGCTCGACGAGCGCGCCGCCCGCCAGCAGCCGGACGAGCTGGCCACGCTGATCTACACCTCGGGCACGACCGGTCCGCCCAAGGCGGTGATGATCAGCCACCGCAACCTGGCCTGGACGGCGCAGGCCGTGCTCACGACGCTGGACCGCTATCACCTCGGTCCGGGCGACTGCATCGTCAGCTATCTGCCGCTCAGCCACATCGCCGAGCAGCTCATCTCGCTGCACGCCCCCATGCACTTCGGCGGCTGCAGCTGGTTTGCCGAGAGCCTGGAGACGCTGGGCGATACCCTCACCGAAGCCCGGCCCACCATCTTCTTCGGGGTGCCGCGCGTCTGGGAGAAGATCCAGGCCAAGATCGTGGCCGCCGCGGCGCAGAACCCGGCCTGGAAGAAGAAGCTGGGCGCCTGGGCCCGCGGCGTGGGGCTGCGGGCGGGCTACGCCGAGCAGCGGGGCCAGCCGCGGCCGCTCGGCTACGGCCTGGCCGACAAGTTGGTATTCTCCAAGGTCCGCGAGAAGCTGGGCCTGGACCGCTGCCGCCTGGCCATCACGTCGGCCGCGCCCATCTCGCTCGACACGCTGGAGTTCTTCCTCAGCCTGGGGGTGCCGATCTACGAGGTCTACGGCATGAGCGAGTGCACGGGCCCTGCCACCATCTCCTTGCCGCACCGCTATCGCACGGGCAAGGCCGGCTTCGCGGTTCCCGGCACCGAGCTGCGCATCGCCGACGACGGCGAGATCTGCATGCGCGGTTCCCACGTGTTTCTGGGCTACCTCAAGGACGACAAGGCCACCGCGCAGGCCCTGGACGAGGACGGCTGGCTGTACTCGGGCGACATCGGTGAGCTCGGAGGCGATGGCTTTCTGCGCGTGACCGACCGCAAGAAGGAGCTCATCATCACCGCGGGCGGCAAGAACATCGCGCCGCAGGTCATCGAGTCGTTGCTCAAGAGCGTCCCCATGGTGGCCCAGGCGGTGGTCATCGGCGACAAGCGCAAGTTCCTGAGCGCCCTGCTGACCCTGGACCCCGAGCGGCTCGGCGACGAGGCGCGCACCGCAGGGCTGGACCTCGCCGAGCCCGAGGCGGCCGCCGAGTCCGAGGCCTTTGCCGACTACCTCCAGCGGCAGATCGACCAGGCTACCGCGCAGCTGTCCCAGGCCGAGCGCATCAAGAAGTTCGCCATTTTGCCCGCTGAGCTCACCATCGACGGCGGCGAGCTCACCCCCACCATGAAGCTCAAGCGCCGCGTCATCCACGACAAGTACGCCGAGCAGATCGAAGCGATGTACCGCGAGTAGCGGCGTCCAGCAGCCTGCGGTGTATACTGAGCGGGAGGCAGAGCTGCGCGAAGGCAGCGAGGATCAGGAGGCCCGCGAATGCGACACTGGAGGTACGGAGCCATCGCCCTCAGCGGATGGCTGCTGTTGGGGTGGGGGTATGCGTGCAGCGCTGGCACGGCGAACCCGTCCACGACGGCCGACGGCGGGGGCGGCGGCGCGGGCGGGGGCGGCGTCGCGGGCAGCGGCCCGGGCGGCAGCGGCCTCGCGGCGGGAAGCGGCGGCATGCTCTTCGATGCCTCGAGCGACGGGTCAGGCCAGGATGCCTGTGCGGCCACCTCGGCCGAGGCCAACTTCATCATGCGCCCGGTCGACATCATCATCGTGGTCGACAACTCCGGCAGCATGGGCACCGAGATCTCGGCCATCCAGAGCAACGTCAACGGCGCCTTCGCCAGCCAGATCGAGTCTAGCGGCATCGACTACCGGGTGATCCTCATCGGCGACTACGGCGCGGTCAGCCCCGACGAGTCGATCTGCATCGAGCAGCCGCTGAGCAGCATGCCCCCGGGCGGCTGCTCGGGCGTGGGCGGCGCCGACCCGGTCGGCCCTCCCCCCAACAACCCGCCGCAGTTCTACCACTACAGCCAGGAGGTCGGCAGCCACGACTCGCTGTGCCTGCTGCTCGATCGCTTCGACCAGCCCGACGAGTACGGCCAGCCCGCCGCCAATCAGGGCTGGGGGCAGTGGCTGCGCGACGACGCCTTCAAGATGTTCGTCGAGGTCAGCGACGACGGGGTGGACTGCACCTGGGGCAGTTACGAGTTCGATGACCAGGACGCCGTCGCCGCGGGCGAGGCAGTGGCGCTGGACTTCGATACCGCGCTTCTGGAGCGCTCTCCCGTGCACTTCGGCACGGAAAGCGAGCGCAACTACCGCTTCTACGCCATCGTCGGTCTGGGCCGCAAAGGCGGAGGCGGCGCATCGCCTTGGGAGCCGTACGACCCGGGTGAGCCCGTGCCCCTGGATGGCTCGGACCCGAGCCAGTGCGAGACCGCCTGGGGCCCGGGAACCGGCTACCAGTGGCTGGCCAAGAACACTGGCGCGCTACGCTTCCCGGTGTGCGAGGGGCTGGGCTACCACACCGTCTTCGGCGAGATCGCCGAGGGCGTGATCGAGGGCGCCGCCATCGACTGCGAGTTCGAGATGCCCGAGGCGCCGCCAGGCGAGGAGCTCGATCCCGACACCCTGGTGGTCCGCTACACGCCCGGGGACGGCGGTCCGCCCATCGAGTTCGGCCAGGTCTCGAGCCCCGACTTCTGCGACGAGGGCCTGTTCTACATCGAGAACAACATCATCAAGCTCTGCCCCGAGACCTGTGCGCTGGTCGAGGCCGATATCGGCGCGGTCATCGACATCCTGATCGGCTGCGGCTCGATCATCCGCTGAAGTCCTTGAAGAAGGGCTTCGTTGAAAAACGAGTCAAGTTTGTCCTCCAGAGACTCCTGCGGGGGTTAGGGGCGGAGGTAAGGAGCGGAGCGACGCCCGGAGCCCCCAACGTCGACCAATCCAAGCGGCAAGCAGAGCAAGCCCCATGAGGCTAGCGCGCGTAGCGGGCGACGAGCGCGCGCCAGTCGGCTGTGGCGGGCAGGCGGCCTTCGGCGTGCGCGGGCCGACCGCCGCCCTTGCCGCCCGCGGCCTGAGCCACGGCGCGCACGAAGGCGCCGCAGTCGAAGTCGCTCCGGGGGCCGCGCGAGACGAACACCTCGAGCCCGGCCGAGCCCGTGGCGGCCAAGAGCGCCACCCGCTCGCCACCGGCCACTAGTCGTCGGCCCACCGCGCGCAGCAACCCGATGTCGGCTTGCACGAGCAGGCCCACCACCTTGGGGCCGCTCGCCTCGGAGCCGAGCCGCTCCGCCCAGTGCTCCGCTAGCCGTTCGCGGACGAGCTCGAGCGCCTCTGCGGTGGCCTCGAGCTCGCGACGAAGCCGCCCGAGGGCCTGCGAGGCCTCGAGCGGGCGGCAGCCGAGCTCGCGGGCGAGCTGGCGCAGGGCTCGGCCTTGCTCGCCCGCGATGGCGCGAGCGGCGCTGCCCGCGGCAAAGCTCACCCGCGACAGCCCCTTGTAGCGCTCTCGGCCGAGCACCGCGAGCAGGCCCACCTGGCTCGAACGGCTGCAGTGGGTGCCCCCGCAGGGCACCATGTCGAAGTCGCCCACGGCCACCACGCGCACCGCGCCGTCAACGCGCGGCGGCTTGCGCAGCGGAAGCTCGGCGAGCTCGTCGGAGGCGGGGAAAAAGGCGCGCACGGGCACGTCTTGGTCGACGAAATCGTTGACCCGCCCCTCGGCCAGCTGCAGCTGCTCGGCCGATAGTGGCTCGACGTCCACGTCCACCGTGCACAGCGACTCGCCCAGACGCGAGGAGACGGTATGGGCGCCCGCCACCTCCAACAGGGCGCGGGAGAGCATGTGCTGGCCCGTGTGCTGCGCCATGTGCAGACGACGACGCGGCACATCGATCGAGGCCTCGACCTCGGCGCCCACGGTCGGCAGCGCGCCATCGAGCACGTGGTGGATGCGACCCGCTGCGTCGAGCTGCACGTCGAGCACGGCCGAGCCAGCGAGCACGCCCCGATCGGGCCGCTGTCCTCCGGACTCGGGGTAGAACGCGCTGGCATCGAGAACGACGCTGGCCGAGCCGCCCACGGATCCGTGCCCGATGACCGTGGCGGAAAAGGCGTGGATCTCTGGATCGAGGTACAGGCGCTTGGTCGCCGCGTCTGCCATCGCCGTCTACTCCTCCGCGTCGGCCCGTCTCTCGGCCCCGTCCTCAATGGGCCACATCTTGCCGATCTCCGCGTTGAGCTCGGCCCCCATCAGCACGGACAGGGCCGTGAAGTACAGCCACAAGAGCAACACCATGGGCGCGGCCAGCGAGCCATAGATCGAGCTCGAGGTGAAGGTCCAGCTCACGTAGGCCCTGAGCGCCATACCGATGAGCAGCCACAACACGAGCGCCAGGACGGCGCCAGGCACGTCTCGCCGAAAGGGGTTGCGCCGCTTGGCCAGCGCTTTTTTGGGCACGGAGAAGTGGTAGATGGCCGTCAGCACCGCCACGCCGAGCACGACCACCAGCGGCCAGTAGGCGATTCGCCAGACCAAGGCAAAGTCCTCGGCCAGGCCCAGCGGGCGCACCAGCGCCGCGCCGAAGCGCGGTCCGGCCACCAGGATGGGCAGCACCACCGCGGCGAGCAAGATGCCCGCGAGCGTGAACATCACCGCCATCAGGCGACGCCACCAAAAGGACCGGGGAACGTCCTCCAGGTCGTAGGCGATGGTGAGCGTGTCCATCACCACGTACGAGGAGCGCGATGCCGACCACAGCGCGAGCAGCGCGCCGATGGACAGCACGTCGGCGCGGCCTTGGCTCATCACCGCCTCGATCGTCGGCTTGACGACCTGCTCGACCGTGCTCGGCGCGAGCACGGTGGCGCTCGCCGCCACGACCTGCTGCACGATGCCCTGGGTGATGCCCGGGCCGAGGGCGTCGCCCACGAAGCCCGCCGCACCGAGCAGCGCCAGCAGCGTGGGCGGCAAGGCGAACACGGCGAAGAAGGCCACCTCCGCGGCGAGCTCGAGCACGCGATCGTCGCGGGCGTCGCGCACGGTGCGCACCACGAGGACCCACAGCTTGCGCAGCATCATGGAAGGCCTGTGGCGGGGCCGCTGCAGCCTGGTCTCGCTCGACCGCTAGGCGGCCCGACGACGACGCCGCGCCGCCAGACCAAGGCCGAGCAGTAGCAGGGCACCGAGCCCGGCCTGACGTAGGGGGTCGGCCTTGCCCGGCGTCGCGCAGCCGCACCCGCTCTCGGCTTGGGTCAAGCCGATGGGCCCGCTCGAGTCGCCGCCGCCGCCCGCACCGCCGACCGGCCCCGTGCCGCCAACCGGCCCCGTGCCGCCGACCGGCCCCGTG
>CAYTYV010000045.1:0-22622 GCA_964441055.1 uncultured Polyangiaceae bacterium
CCCGCACCACCAGCGGCGGCGCCACGGCAGCCTCGAGCCACTCACGCAGCCCCGTGCGCAGCTCGATGCGCGCTTGGCCGTGCAGCCAAGCGATCTCCCAAAGGGAGATATCCGAGACCAATAGCGGCCGCTTGGCGCTGGCGCGACCGATGATCCGCTTCTGCTCGCGCGACAGGCCCCGGCCGGGGGGACCTCCGCCGAACCAGAACAGCAAGACGTCGGTGTCGAGCAAAGCGGTCATGGTCGGTCGCCGAGCTAGGACGCGCCGCGGGCGGCCATCGCGCCGAGCCGCTGGTGCTGCTCGGCGGCCTGCGCCACCATCTCGTCGATGATGTCCTTGACCGGCATCACCCGATGCATGAGCCCGATGGCCTGCGAGCACGACACCGTGCCAGCATTGACGTCGCCCGTGCGGTACATCGTGCGGGCGGCCTCGCCCGAGACGTAGGGGTAGATCTCCTCGAGGCCGCCGCCAGCTGCCTCGATCTCCCGCGTCTTCTTGCCCGGCTCGTTCATCCAGATGCGGTGGGCGAAGTTGACCGACTGCATCACGATGTCGGTATCGAGCTCGTTGGCCTCGGACAGGGCCTTTTTCAGGTCGGCGTGTATGGGGCACTCGTCCGAGAGCATCAGCCGGCTGCCCACGATGACGCCCTCGGCGCCCAGGGCCAAGAGCGCGTAGAGACTGCGGCCGTCGGCCACCCCGCCGCCGCCGATGACGGGCACATCGACCGCGTCCACCACCGAGGGCACCAGCACCAGGGTGGTCACGTTGAGCTTGCCCGTGGCCCCGCCGTTTTCATAGCCCACCACGGTCACGGCGTCGGCCCCCAGCTGGGCCACCGTCTTGGCGTAGCGCACCCCCACGCACTTGTGCAGCCAGGTCATGCCGTACTCCTTGAACAGATTCGCCAGCTCCTCGGGCGCGTACATGCCCGAGGTCTCGACGATGCGGACCCCCTCCTCGGCCAGGGCCTCGACAAAGGCGCGGTTGTCGGGCGGCTCCATCATGGGAAAGAGGTTGATGTTGACCGCAAAGGGCTTGTCGGTCAGCTCCCGGGTCTTGCGGATCTCGGCCCGCAGCGCATCGGTGTCCTTGAAGATGGCCGAGGCGATGATCCCGAGGGCGCCAGCATTGCTGATGGCGGCCACGAAGGGCGCCAGCGACAGATCCATCATGGTGCCGCCCAGAATGGGGTGCTCGATACCGCAGAGCTCAGTGATGCGCGTCTTGAACATGGGATGAACCTCGGATGTGCCAGAGCGCCCACCCGGTCGCGGCCGACCGACCAGGCACGACCGTCAACCGAGCAGGGGCGAGGCACAAACCTAGATAGCATGTGGGCGAAAAATGCGAAGCCAGGACGGTCTTCGCTCTGGCACGGCCAGGCGGCTTTCGGGGGGGCGCCGTCGGTGATACGTCGGGCCCTGCACTGGCTCGTCGCCGCCCGCGGAGCCCTACCCCATGGCCCCATCGCCGCTTGCCCGCATGATCCACCGCGCTGCCCCGTCTGCCCTGCTCGCCGTTGCGACAGCGCTAGCCCTCGTCGCGGCCGTCGGCTGCAGCCGCGAGCAGCCCGAGCGATCCTCGGCTGCGCCAACGGGCACCCTCACCGTCTTTCACGCGGGCAGCCTGGCCGTGCCGCTGCGAGAGCTCAGCGAGCGCTTCCGGGAGCAACACCCCGGCGTGACCGTGCGCGCCGAAGCCGCGGGGAGCCGCGACACCGCCCGCAAGCTGAGCGATCTGGGCCGCCGCTGCGACGTCCTTGCCTCGGCGGACTACCGCGTGGTCGAGAACCTGCTCATGGACGAGCACGCCGACTACAACATCCGCTTTGCCACCAACGAGATGGTCATCGCCTACCACGAGCGCTCGCGTGGCCGCGACGAGCTCGGCAGCCTTCCGTGGCACGAGCTACTGCTGCGCGAGGACGTGGCCTTCGGCCGCTCCGATCCCCACCGCGATCCCTGCGGCTATCGAACCGTCATGGTGTTCCAGCTCGCCGAGCGCTTCTTCGGCGTTCCCGGCCTGACACAGAAGCTGGAGCAGAAGGACGGCCGCAAGTACGTCCGGCCCAAGGAGACCGATCTGTTGGCGCTCTTGGAGTCGGGCGAGCTGGACTACCTGTTCATCTACCGCTCGGTCGCCTTGCAGCACCGCCTGCTCATCCTCGATCTCCCGCCCGAGCTCGACCTGGGCTCGCCCGAGCTCGGCGCCCATTACGCCCAGGCCAAGGTCCGCGTCACGGGCAAGAGGCCAGGCGAGAGCATCGCGCGGGTGGGCGCGCCCATCGCTTACTCGGTGACCATTCCAAAGCGGGCCGAGCGTCCCGCGCTCGCCGAGGCCTACCTCGGCCTGCTGCTGTCGCCCGATGGGCAGGCCATCATGGCGCGCAACGGTCAGAGCCCCATCGCGCCCGCCTGGGTCGACCACCACGACCGCCTGCCCGCTGCGCTGAAACCGCTGTGCCGACCCGTGCCGCGCGCGCCCACGGTCGGCTCAGCACCGTCGAGCCTGCCGGAGGTCGAGCGCCATGACGGCTCTTGACTCGGGGGCGGCGCAGAGCAGCCGCCCGCCGTGGTTCCAGCTCGCTCTCGGCGCGATGGGCTCGCTGGTGTTGCTACTGGTGGTGGCCCCGCTGCTCGGGTTGGTGGCCACCAGCTCGCTCGGCGAGCTCGGCCAGGCAACGAGCGACCCCGAGGTCACGGGCTCCATCGGCCTTACCCTGATGGCCGCGGCCATCGCCACGACGGCCTGCACCATCTGCGGGGTACCGCTCAGCTATCTATTGGCCCGCAAACGCTTCCGCGGCCGCGCCCTTCTGCTCGGCGTGCTGGATCTGCCCATCATCATCCCTCACTCGGCCGCGGGCATCGCGCTGCTCACGGTCATCGGCCGCCCCACCTGGCTCGGCTCGCTCGCCGAGCGCTGGGGGGTGGGGCTCGTGGGCGAGCTCGGTGGCATCTGCCTGGCCATGGCCTTCGTCTCGCTGCCGTTTCTGGTCAACGGCGCGCGGGAGGCCTTTGCGGCCGTGCCTCAGCGACTGGAGAACGTGGCGCGCACGCTCGGCGCCTCGCCCGCGCGGGTCTTCTTCACCATCTCCTTGCCCATGGCCTGGCGCGGCATCGTCTCGGGCATGGTGATGATGCTGGGCCGCGGCATCAGCGAGTTCGGGGCGGTCATCATCATCGCCTACTACCCCATGACCACGCCCGTGCTGGTCTACCAGCGCTTGAACGACTACGGCCTGGGCAGCGCGCGGGCCGTGGCGGTGCTGCTGGTGCTGGTGTGCGTGGGGCTGTTCGCCCTGTTGCGCTGGCTCGCGCGAGCGCCCGGGGGAGAGCGGCATGCTTGAGCTGCGCGGCGTGACAAAGCGCCTGGGCGCGTTCCAGCTCGCCGATCTGGACCTGTGCGTCAGCGAGGGCGAGCACTTCGTGCTGATGGGCCCCTCGGGCGTGGGCAAGACCGTGCTGCTCGAGATCATCTGCGGGCTGCTCGAGCCCGACCGCGGGCGGGTCTGCTGGCGCGGCCAAGACATCACCCGGGTGCCGCCCGAGGCGCGACGCTTCTCGGTGGCCTACCAGGACTACGCGCTGTTCCCGCACATGACGGCCTACGACAACATCGCCTACGGCCTGCGGGCCCGCCGCGAGCAAGAGGCTGCGGTGCGCCGCGAGGTTCGCGCCCTGGCCCAGACCATGGGCATCGGCGATCTGTTGGGCCGCAAGCCGGACACGCTCTCGGGCGGCGAGCAGCAGCGGGTGGCCCTGGCCCGAGCCCTGGTGACCCGACCGCGCCTGCTGCTGCTGGACGAGCCGCTTTCGGCGCTGGACGGCGGCGCGCGGAGGCGCTTGCGCAAGGAGCTTCGGCGCATCCACCAGCAGTTCGGGACCACGATGCTGCACGTCACCCACGACGTGGCCGAGGCCTCGGCCCTGGCGGACCGGGTGGCCGTCATGCTGCACCAGCGCATCCGACAGGTCGGTCGGCCCGAGGAGGCGCTCGAGCAGCCCGCCGACCCGGAGGTGGCGGCCTTTTTGGGGCTGGCGCCCAACGAGGACGCGCCCGACGGCCCCGCGGTTGACGACCCCCACCAGCGCAGATAGGGTCCGGCCCCCTTCGAGCAGGCATGCGGTGTGCTCTTGGTCACCGCCACGGCGAGGCGCACAGAGGGCAGGACCCGAGTCGCGTCTGGCCACCGCGCACGGTCGCGGTCCGCCGCTTGACAATCCGCGGTGTGGACACAGCTTCTGGGTCGGCCCCGAGCCGCGACCCCCGAAAGCCCCACAAAGGAACGAGCATGAATCAATGGAACAGCGTTGACGAGGCCTTGGACTTCGCCATCGAGCGGGAAGCCGAAGCCCACCACTTCTACACCGATCTCGCCGCCAAGGCGGAGAAGCCCTGGATGGCCAAGATCTTCGAGCAGTTCGCCAAAGAGGAGCTGGGGCACAAGTCCAAGCTCGAAGGCGTCAAGGCAGGCAAGCAGCTCAAGAGCTCCGAGAAGAAGATCGTGGATCTCAAGATCGGCGACTACCTCGTCGCGGTCGAGCCCACTGGCGACATGACCTACCAGGATGCCCTCATCCTAGCGATGAAGAAGGAAAAGGCCGCCTTCCGGCTCTACAGCGACATCGCCGCGCAAATCGACGACGAGGCAATGAGCTCGCTGTTCGCCGCGCTGGCACAAGAAGAGGCCAAGCACAAGCTTCGCTTCGAGGTGGAGTACGACGACTTCGTGCTGACCGACAACTAGCCGTCGCCGCGCGGGCCCGGCCTACTATCCCCGCTGGCGCCCGCGTCGCATACGGCGGCGAGCACCCGAGCTTCGAGCCGGGACGAGGAGTTCGAGCATGACGCTGGAAGAGGCCATCAAGACCGCCATCGAGTTCGAAACCAAGGTCACGGGGGTCTATCGCGACGCCATCGCACAGACCACCGACCCTGCGGGCAAGCGCATCTTCGAGGTGCTGGCCAAAGAGGAGGAGGACCACCTGGCCTACCTCCAGAGCCGCCTTGACGAGTGGAACAAGACCGGCAAGGTCACGGCCGCAACGCTCGAGACCGCCGTTCCCTCGCCCGCGGCCATTGCCGAGGGCATCGGCAAGCTCGAGCAGAAGGTCGGCCAGAAGAAGGACCACACCCTGGAGCTCGATCTCCTCAAGCGGGCCCTGGAGGTGGAGCGCGAGACCGGAGAGTACTACAAGAAGCTGGTCGGCGAGCTCGATGCCGACGGGCAGAAGCTCTTCCAGCGCTTCGCGGAGATCGAAGAGGGGCACTACGCCATCGTGCAGGCGCAGATCGACAGCCTGAGCGGCATGGGCTTCTGGTTCGACTTCATGGAGTTCAACCTGGAAGGGGGCTGACGGGCCCGTGCACAGGGGGGTAGCGGCGTGCGGAGGACGAGCGCGATGAGCCAAGCGCGAACGTGGAAGTGCGAGGTCTGCGGCTACATCCACCACGGCGAGCGACCGCCGGAGCAATGCCCGGTCTGCGGCGTGGGCGCCGAGATGTTCAGCCTCTTCGAGGTGGTCGAGGAGCGACCGTCTCCCGCGGCCAAGGCCTGGCGCTGCACCATCTGCGACCACGTCCACGACGGTGACGCCCCCCCCAAGAGCTGCCCGCTGTGCGGCGCAGAGCAGAGCCTGTTCGAGCCCCACGAGCCGCCCGAGCGCGCGGCGGCAGCCTCGTCCGACCGCCGCCGCATCCTGGTGCTGGGCGCGGGCATCGCGGGGGTGACCGCTGCCGAGCACGCCCGCATGAGCTCGACCGAGGCGGTCATCACCCTGATCTCCAAAGAGCCCGAGCCGCCCTACTACCGCCTCAACCTGACGCGCTTTCTAGCTGGCGAGGTCGCCGAGGACAGCTTGGCCTTGCAGCCTGCCTCCTGGTACGAGGCCCAGCGCATTGAGCTTTTCACTGGCACCGTCACCGCTATCGATCGCCAGGCCCAGGCGGTAGAGCTCGAGGGTGGTCGCCAGCTCGAGTACGACCGGCTGGTGCTGGCGACGGGCGCCCACCCCTTCGTGCCCCCTATCGCGGGCACCGCCAAGACGGGGGTGTTCGTGCTGCGCACCAAGGCTGACGCCTTGGCCATCCTGGAAAAGGCGCGTTCGGGAGCCCGCTGCGCCTGCCTGGGCGGCGGCGTGCTGGGCCTCGAGGCCGCGGGCGCGCTCAGGGCTCGGGGCGCTCGGGTGACCGTGCTCGAGGGCTTCGATTGGCTGCTGCCACGCCAGCTCGCCGAGCCAGCCGGCCAGCTCTTGCAGGAGGCCCTCGAGGCCCAGGGGATCCAAGTGCGCTGTGGCGTGCGCGCCAAGGAGATCGTGGGCGACGAGGAGGCCCGCGGGATCCGGCTCGAGGGAGACGAGATCATCGACGCGGATCTGGTGCTGCTCTCGACCGGAGTTCGACCCAACAGCTATCTGGCGCGGACGGCTAGCCTCGACGTCAGCCGCGGGGTCATCGTCGACGATGCCATGAGCAGCTCCGACCCGCACGTCTACGCTGCGGGCGACGTGGCCGAGCATCGCGGCGTGGTCTACGGCATCTGGCCTGCTTCCTACGCCCAGGGGCTGGTCGCGGGCACCAATGCCGCGGGCGGGGGCCGTCAGTTCCCGGGCCTGCCGCCGTCTCATCGGCTCAAGGTCCAGGGCATCGATCTGTTCAGCATCGGCGAGTTCGAGCCGAGCGACGGCAGCTACGCCGTGGTGGAGCGACGCGACGGGCCGAGCTACCTGCGCCTGGCCTTCCACGACGGGCGGCTGGTCGGCGCCAACCTGTTCGGCGACACCGCGCTCGCTGGCCCCATCAAGACCTACGTAGAGCAGGGCACGCAGATCGTCGAGCAGCACGAGCTGCTCGGCCGCTTCGACGAGGTCGCGGCCCTCAGGTAAAGGGGACGGGCTACTTTTTTACTTTTCTGCGAGAAGCAACAAAGTACCTCCTTTACCTCTCGCTGCCGCACAGTACCTTGAAAATTATATTGAGCACACGGGCTTTTCAAGTTACCGTTTAGCTGGTGGTCCCCCCGTCACGCTACCGTCCCCGCCATCTCGCCCGACAGTTGGCCGAGTACCTTGAGCAGTTCCCAGTGGTGCTCCTGCTCGGGGCTCGTCAGGTCGGCAAGACCACCCTGCTGGCCCACGAGCTCGGCGGATGGGCTCGCGTCGACCTCGAGGATGCGGCCAGTGCTGCGCGCCTCGCCGACGATCCCGCGCTGTTCCTGCGCGACCATCCCGATTCGGTCTGGTTCGACGAGGCCCATCGGGTGCCCGAGCTGTTCCCGGCCTTGCGCGTAGCCGTGGACCGAGATCGTCGGCCTGGCCGCTTCGTGCTCTCTGGCTCGGCCACGGGAGCCCTGGCCCAGGAGGCGTCTCAAAGCCTTGCCGGACGGACAGGCCTGCTTCGGCTGAGCCCGTTTTCAGTGGCCGAGCATCGCGAAGAACCCCCCTCGCCATTTCTATCGTCTCTGCTCGGCAGCTGGGACGCGTCCGAAGCGCTTGCCTCGGTACAGGGACGGCGTTTTCTGGATGACGGAGAGCTCGGCGCGCTCTGGTTCCACGGCGGGCTGCCAGAGCCGGCCTTGCTCGTCAATGACACCCGGTGGCGGCGCTGGTTTGACTCCTACATCCGGCTAGTTGCCGAACGGGACCTCGCGCGCGCTCGTTCCGATCTGAGACCTGGACCGGTGTTGCGACTGTTGCGGTTATTGGCAGCGCGCCAAGGGCAAGTCATCAACCTGTCTTCGCTCGCGAGGGACTTCGGCGTCTCGACCGTCAAGATCTCTGCATTCTTGGATCTACTGGAAGGGGCTTTCCTTTGGAGGCGCATCGAGCCCTATGTAGCCAACGTCGGCAAGCGGATCGTAAAGTCGCCCAAAGGCTGGATCGCGGACGCGGGATTGGCGCACGCGCTGCTCGAGCTGCGTGGACCGCGCGACTTGGAGGTCCACCCCGGGGTAGGCGCGAGCTGGGAAGGATGGGTCCTTCAGCAGCTGCGCGCGCAAGCCGCATTGCTCGACGCCTCTCCCCGGTTCTACCACTGGCGCACCCATGCGGGGGCCGAGGTGGATCTGGTCATCGAGTATCAACAACGGCTCATTCCCATTGAAATCAAGCGAGGCACCCGCGTTTCGCCCTACGACTTGCGGGGCCTTCGCTCGTTTATGGAGGCCTTCGGCCAGCGGGTCCCGGTCGGCGTCGTGCTCTATCGCGGTCGCGACGCCCTCAGGGCATCCGAGGACGTGGTGCTGCTGCCCATGCAGCAGGCGGTATAGTAAAGGGGAAAGGCTACTTTTTGCTTTTCTGCGAAAGGCGAAAAAGTAGGCTGTCCCCGCTATTCCCCGGTCCCGCTATTCCCCGGTCAGGTCGTCGAGCACGTCCTCGAGCTGCTCGCGGGCGGCCTGGTCGGCCACGTTGACGGAGCCGTCGAGCGAGCTCAGGTCTGTACCCGAGAGGCCGAGCTGGACGGCCAGCACCTCGCGGTGAAAGGTCTCGGCGATCTTCTGGGCATACTCGGCCGCCTTGAGCGGCTTCTTCTTGTCCTTTGGATCGACTTCCACCGCAGCCGTGGCGCATTGCAGGCGTCCCCCATGGGGCCCGTACAGGCAGACCTGAACGGCCGGGGCCGCGCCCGAAAGCGCGATCTTGAAGCCGCCCTTGCGGATCTTGAGCCGCGGCGATCGCGCCAACAGCTCGCGGGCGAGCCGTGCCCCCTTGGAGCTCGAACTCACTTCGACGCGGGCGGGCAGCCACAGGCCGAGGCGTCGGATCACGCTCGGGTCGAGCTGCACGGCCTGCTCGAGCAGCGATAGCCATAGCGACGACTTGCCCGCCCGCCGTGCCGCCTCGGCCGCGGTGGCGGCGGCCCGCGCGCGCAGCAGCGATTCGCTCTTGGGCAGGCTCTTGATGGCGGCTTGCCCGAGCCGGATCGCCTTCTCCTCGTCGCCGCGGGCGAGCTCGACCTCGGCCTGGACGGCGCCGAGGTATGGGGCCAGCCCAGCGTGCTTGTCGTTCTTGCGCACGCGTTTCAGCGCCACGGAGACGACGCCCGGGCCCAGCACCTCTACCAGATCGCCCAGCAGCCACACGGGCACGGGCTCGATGCCCCCGCGGCTGAACACGCGGAAGGTGGACACCAGCCGGTCCTCGTCGCTCAGCACCTGGATGATGCGCTCGTCGTCGATCTGGTTCTGCAGCCGGTCGCCCGCGCCGCGCAGCCATTCGCTCAGCTGCTCGGTCATGCCCGTCCAGCTCGCCTGCTCGGCCTGCAGCTCGGCGTGGGTGTGGCGCAGCGCACGGCGCAGCAGCGCGTGGGCCCCGAGCGCCTGCTCGGGCGTGGACGAGACCAGGCCGCGGCGGTCGGGGCGATCCAGGGCCAGATCCGTCAGCAGCAGCGCCGTGTCCGTGCGGGCGGCGAGCAGCAACACGGTCGCAAAGGCTACGTCGGTCTCGGCCCGCACCTGGTCGCGCACATGAGCCGGCTGGCGCGTGCGCCAGCGCTGCATCTCGCGCAGGGCGTCGACGGCCTCTTTGACGCGGCCCTGGTCGGCGTAAAGCCGCACCAAAAAGCGCCACGGGTTTGCCGGGGTGAAGGTCAGTCGCTTGGTTCCCTCGATGGCCATCTTCTCGGCCTGCTCGGGCTCGAAGGCCGTGCGGGCCGCCAGCGCGGCGTTGTAGGCGTGCACGGCGAGCTGGGAGCGATGCCGCTCGTCGATGTCCTTGAGCTTGGCGTTCTCCTTGCGAGCGTGCTCGAGCGCGCCCAGGCAGGCCTTGAAGTACTCGTCGCGCTTGCGCGCCTCGCCCTCGATGGCGCACAGGGTGTTGAGCCCCAGCGACTTCTGCTGGTCGTCGCCCTTTTGCACCGCTTTCTTGGCCGCTTTGCGCGCCTCGTCGAAGCGGCCGAGCTGCATAAGCGGCCAGGCGTGCTCGGCCACCAGATCCGGCTGATAGAGAGCGTCGTAGTAATCGAGGATCTGCAGCTGGTAGTCGTATTCCTCCATCTGCCCAGCGAGCGACTGGATGGCGAAAAGCAGCTCGCGATGGAATTGCCACGGCGCCCCAGGCGCACCCGGATGGCGGTGTTGCTTTTCGTATAGCTCCCGCGAGCGACCGAGGTGGAACATGGCTTGCGCGAGCGAGCCCTCGGCGCGATGAAGCACCGTGCCGAGCACGTAGTGACCGACCATCGAGCGGGGATTGCGCGCGAGCAGCTCCTCGGCCTTGCGCCGAGCGGTGACCATTCGGTCCTTTTCCAATAGCGCCATGGCCTCGCGCTCTTGGTCGGTGCGAGCGGCGATCTCGGGGCCCGTCGGCTTCTTCTTGCCCTGGGCGCCCGCGTCCGAAAGCGCCAGCGCAGCCAGCGCGGCCACTAGCAGCGCGAGCACGCCGAGGCTGCCGACCCACCTGCCCCGACGGCGCTCGCCAAAGCGAACCAAGCCGTCGCGGCCGGCTTTGGGCCGTCGGGCTCTTGGTCGTCGGTGGCTTGCTGGCGGGCGCACAGGGACCATCACTTCTTCATGCTTAGCCGGGCGAGGCGCTCGAGCTCGGGCCTGCAGCACTCCTGGATCACCTCCTCGGGCTGCTCCACCCCGGGGGCGAACTCGACCCTGTGGGTGAAGATCTTGTCCGCCAGGTAGTGCAGATCGTCGGCCGTCACGTAGTTGCGCCGCTGGGTGAGCGCGCGCGCCTTGAGCGCGGGCACGGTCAAGACCAGCGAGCGGGTGGAGGCGCCTTGCAGGATGCGCTCATCGTTGCGGGTGTACTGGGCGATGTTGACCAGGGCCTTGTGGATCTCCGGATCGACGTGAATCTGATCCTGGCAGACCTTGCGGGCGTCGAGGATCTCGGTGCGGGTGACCCGCGCGAGATCGGGTCGGTCGAGGTTTTGCTTGAGCTCGCGGAGCTTGGTCAGGATCTCGTACTCGGCCTCGGGCGCGATGTGGGTCATGCGGATCTTGAACAGGAAGCGGTCGAGCTGCGCGCTGGGCAAGGGGAAGGTGCCCGACAGATCGAGCGGGTTCTGCGTGGCGATCACCAAAAACAGCTCGTCGAGCAGGCGCGTGCGGTTGTCCACCGTGGTCTGCTTCTCGGCCATGGCCTCGAGCAGCGCCGACTGCACCTTGGGCGTCGTGCGGTTGATCTCGTCGGCCAGCACGATATGGGCGAAGATCGGCCCGGGCCTGAAAAAGAAGCGGTTGGTATTGGGATCGAAGATGGTGGTGCCCGTCACGTCCTGGGGCAGCAAGTCGGGCGTGAACTGGATGCGCCGAATGGTCACGATCATGTCGTCGGGGATGTCGTCGACGATGCTGTCGCCGAGAGCCTTGGCCAAGGTCGTCTTGCCCGAGCCGGGAAAGTCCTCGAGCAGCACGTGGCCATCGGCCAAGACGGCGATGATGATCAGATCGATGACGTCGTCCCGACCCTTGACCGCGGCCGTCAGACGCGTGCGGATGCGCGTGAACACGCCGTGGGCGCCTTCCAGGTCGGTGATGGGTGGGGCCGCCTCCTCGGTGACGTACTTGCTCTGAATGCGCTCGCCATCGTCGCCAGTGTCGAGGTCAGCTTCCGGGGCCTTGGGCTTTGCGGTGTTGTCGGTCATCGTCAGCGTGCTGCGAAAATGGAAAGGGGATTGAACAGTCCGAGAATGCGGCGCCAGCGCTTGGCCGCGGCGGGCACCTGCCTGCGAAAATCGGCCAGGCCCTGGCGCCAGCCCGAGCGGGAGTACTCGCCGCGCTGGGCCCACGGGATGGCGGGGTTGCCAAAGCGGGCCGCCACGTTCCAGCCGCTCAGCTTGGCAAAGGCGGGCGCAAAGGCGGCCACGCGGCGGGCAAAGGCGGCGCGCGTCTCGCCGTAGCGCCGCGACCAGCCGGCCTCGGCCAATAGATCCAGGGCCAGCCGATAGCCGACCTTGGGCATGCGCCGCGCGCCCGCAAAGCGCGGGGCCAGCCGACGCCAGATCTTGGCGCCGTACAGCAGCGCGAGCGCCGTGGCCAGGGTGGCGAGCAGCATCCAGAACAGCATGTTGAGGAGCTGGCGGCCGGTCGGCCCGCCGTAGCCGGTATCGGCCTCGGCCGGGTCTTGCTCGGGATCGGGCTTGGGCTCTTCGCGCGCCTGCTCGCCGAGCTGGCGAATCATCTCCTCGTCGGGCGGCGCGGTCGGCTGGTCCAGACTGCGCGCGGGCGCGATGTCCAGGATGATCCAGCCCACCCCGTCGAGGTACAGCTCGGGCCAGGCGTGGGCGTCGCCCGACTGGATCACGATGGTCGAGCCCTGGCGGCTGTCCTCGGCC
Source organism: uncultured Polyangiaceae bacterium (assembly GCA_964441055.1). Lineage (GTDB taxonomy): Bacteria > Myxococcota_A > Polyangia > Polyangiales > Polyangiaceae > JACQWT01. Next base: position 12,293 of record CAYTYV010000045.1, read on the forward strand.
ACGGCGTAGCCCGCGCCCACGCGAGCCGGGATGCCCAGCGAGCGCCAGAGGTAGACCGCGGCGTGGGCGAAGTGCACGCAGTAGCCCGTCTTGTTGCCGAACAGAAAGTCGGCCGTGGGATCGGCCACGCCCGCGTGCCGCTCCTTGGAGTGGTAGGTGAACTCCTGGTCCATGTGGAGCTTGACCGTGAGCGCGCGGAGGAAGGGGTCCTTGCGCTTGTCGGGCGGAAGCTTTGCCACAATGGACTGGGCGAGCTTGCCGTAGCGCGGGTCCTTGGGAGCCGCGAGGTAGTGCGCCCGCACCTCTTCGGACCACTTGGGATGCCCCGCTGGGCGACCGAACAGCTTGCGGTAGTCAATGGTCTGCGACAGCGACTCGAAGCGATAGGCTCTTACGAAGCGCTGGGGGTTGGGAATGGGCGCGGTGTCCACGCGCACGGGCGTCTCGAGGAAGAAGGGCTTTTTGTGCGCGATGAGCAGCGCGACCTTGGCGTGGATGAGCGCTCGGCCCTTGGGCGTCGGCGCATCGGTCACGGTGTCCGGGCCCGTGGGAAACTCGGCGGGCACGTCGCGGTCGACGTCGCCGCGCAGCGGGGCGATAAGGCGCGTGCCGTTGTAGTGGCTCCAGACCTCCTGGCGAAAGTAGAAGTGCTGCGAGGGCGGGGCGTAGTCGTCGCCCAGTAGCACTACCGCCATAGGCGCCCGCTTCGACTCGGGGCTCGACGGCGGAGGCTGGTCGAACTCGGGCGGCTTGGGCTGGGAGGCGCCGTCCTGCTGTTGGTCCTGCTGGTCTTGCTGGTCCTGCTGGTCTTGCGAGTCCTGCGGATCGTCGCATTGGCCGCCCTGCTGCGGATCGCCGTCGCCCTTTTGGCCGTCTTGGTCCTTTTGGTCGCCGTCCTTGTCGCCCTGATCCTTTTGATCGCCGTCCTTTTGGCCGTCTTGGTGGTCCTGGTCGGCGTCCGTTTGGACGGCTTGGTCGTTTTGGCCGCCTTGGTGCTTCTGGTCGCCGCCCTTGTCCTGGCCCCGGTCTCGTTGGTCGCCGTCCTTGTCGCCCGAGCGGCCCTGGTCCTTCGGGTCCTTTTCCTCGTCGCCCGTGCCCCCGCGCGAGTCTTGGTCCCGGTCCTGGTCCTCGTCGCGTCGCCCTCCGCCGTGAGGTGAGCCGCCCTTTTGGTCGGGCCGATCGATGGGCGGATCGCCCTCGCTTTGCTGCGTCAAGCCTAGCTCGCTGTCGACCTGTGGCTTGGGCAGGTTCCCCACGTCGAAAATGCTCGCCACCAGCAGCGCGATAAGCGGCAAAGCCAGCACCGACAGCAACGAGATGCGGCGGCCGGTCTCGGTGACCATTAAAATGGTGAGCACCACCACCGCGCTCGCGCCGATGGCGAGCAGCACGGTGGTGGGATCGATGCCCGCGCGCCAGGCCCAGTCGCTGAGCCAGTAGGGCCGCGCGATGACCCCGTCGCGGTGGGCGGCGAACAGCGCGGCCAGGGCCGCGACCACCGCAGCCGCCTCGAGCGCGATCAAGCTCGGGCGACGCACCGCAATGGTGCGCAAGGCCGCCACCGGGATCAGGGTGACGGCCCCGAAGCGCAGCATCACGCTCAGGCCAAGCGCTCCGGCTGGTCCCAGCATGGTGGGCCCCAGCTCGGTGGCCGTGACGGCGGAGGCCAGGCCCAAAAGCAGCACCAGGGCCGCGCCCAAGCCGCCCAGGGCCGCGGCCAACCTGAAGCGCGAGCGACCGAGCCGCTCGCCCACGAGCACGCCGACCACGGCGCCCAGCACCGCCATCACCGTGCCACCGCCGCCCGTGATCCCCCAGGAAAGCGCCAGCGCGGCAATGCCCATGGCAAAGGCCCGAATGGGATGGCGCAGCCAGCGCGGCCGCCGCTTGCTGGTCACCAGCCGTCGGCTCTGCGGCGCGCGCACCAGCCCCTGGGTGCGGGCGCGGGGCCAGGAGGCCGCTCGGGTCCTTTGCGCGACGGCCACCTAAACCCCCAACTTCCTCAGATGGCTGGGACCGAAGACCAAGCCCGCCGGTCGGTCGACCACCAGCACGCGCAGCCGGGTGCCGCCGAGCTTGCGGACCACGGCCGCCAGATCCTCGGCATCGGCCTGCCGCGCGGCCTCGTCGGCCGCGGCTAGCCGCTTGCGACCAAACAAGAGCCTACGCCACCACGAGCGGGACGGCGGCCGCCGCACGCCGTCGGTGCCGACCAAAAACTCGATCTGCGCCGAGTGAGCCGACATCCCGCGAATGGCCTTGAGCACGCGATCGAGCCAGGGGCCTGGCTTGGGCGGCACGAAGACCACGGCTCGGCCCACCGTGCCCTTGCTGGCCTTGTCCAAAAAGGAGCCCAAGCCTGCACCAGACTGCGCCTCGGTGGCCCGCGCCGACTGGGTGAGCACCTCCAGGGCCTTGTCCTTGTTGTCGGCCACCTCGCCGCAGCCGTCCGCGCCCAGGGTCCACTCGCCGCCAAAGGCGCCCACGTCCACGGCCACGCGCGCCGCGCCCGCAGCCGGGTCGTCGCCCTCGCTGGCCACCAGATAGGCCACCGTCTGCCGCGAGGGGCTGATGGCGCGCTCGGGCTCGCGCACCACCAGATCGCGGGTCTTGGCGAAGACCTTCCAGAGCACGTAGCGGATGGGATCGCCCTGGACGTAGCGGCGCATGTCAAAGGGGTCGCCCTCGGGGGGGCCCTCGGGATGGGAGATGTCGGTGCCTCCCGCCATGCCGCGCACCACGTGCATCTGCCGCAGCGATCCGATCCACGGCAGCAAGCTGACCGGACGCGTCTCGGCCTGGTTGAAGGACATGCTCGTCAGCCCGAAGATGTCGCCCACGTCGAAGCGTCGGACGACCTGACCGATGGCGTCGCGGTGGCGGGCGTTGATCTCCTCGTGCAGCCGGCCTCGCCGACGCACCGCGCGTACCTCGGCCTCGGGCAACAGCCAGGTCCACGAGACGTGGACGAAGGGCAGGTACCACAAGCTGGGCAGCGAAAAGCCCGTGGGAGCCCAGTAGCCGCACTCGAGGCGCAAGCCGTCGGCCTGGCGCTGGCGCCGCGCTGCCAAGAACATCCGCAGCGCGGCGAGCCCGGTGAGCAGCAAACAGATGCCGACCAGGCCCAGCCCAGCCGCCCCGACCGCCAGCAAGACCAGATCGATCCGCTGGAGGCCGTAGTAGCCGAGCGCCAAAAGGCAGCCAGCCACCACCAGCGTGCCCGCCAAGGTCAGCGGGAACAGGCCCCGCACCTTGCCCGCGAGCTGGGCTACCCTGCGAAAGCGCGTGCGCTGCATGGCGACCCCGGGAGGATACCCGTTTTTCGAGTGCCCGCCAGCACCGACGCGGGAGCCTCGGAAATTGCTCGCTTCGCCTACCGATCGGCGCCGTGCACGTTGCGGTCGATGATCTCCTGCTTCATCGACGGCGAGAGGTCGTCGAAGTAGGCCGAGTAGCCCGATACCCGCACCAGCAGGCCCGGGTATCGGCCGGGGTTGTCGCGCGCCTCGACCAGGATCTGCGGATCGAGCACGTTGACCTGCATCTGCATGCAGCCAGCCTCGAGCCCGCCGTCGAGCAGGGTGCCGAGGCGCTGCGCGCCCTCGTCTCCCCGAACGATCCACGGATCGATCTCCAGGTTGTAGTTCAGGCCGTTGGGCGCGAGCTCGAGCGGAAGCCGCGCCTGGCTGAGCAGGGCTGCCGTCGGGCCAGAGCGGGCCGAGCCGCTGGTCGGCGACAGCCCCGAGGAAAGCGGCGCCCCTTTCTGGCGGCCGCTCGGCATCGCGCCGACCACGCTGCCAAAGGCCTCGTGCGCGGTCACCGAGTAGTAGCCGGGCGCGTAGGCTCCCCCGCGGCTGCTCTGGCGGCCATCGAGGCAGCCCGAAAATAGCTCCATCACCCGCGCGACGAAGCGGTCGGCGCGCGGATCGTCGTTGCCGTACTTAGGCGCCCGCCCGAGCCAGGCCTGCAGGGCCTCGGCGCCCCGAAAATCTCGGCGGCAGGCCTGGACCACCTCGGCCATACTGAAGCGGCGGTCGCGAAACACCACGGCCTCGAGCGCCGCCAGGCTGTCGCCCACATCGATGCTGCCCACGGGTTGGATGCCGCTCGCGTTGTAGCGCGCGCCTCCGCTGGAGGCGTCGAGCCGTCTCTCGAGGCAGCCCTCGAGCAGCATGGACGTGAGGGGGGTAGGATGGTGCTCGGCGTTGGCGATCTCGATGAGCCGCAGATCGGCCAGCAGCCGGTCGACCAGGTGCACGAGCTGACGCCGAAAGAGCTCGACGACTTGATCGATGCTGGTGCATTGCTCGGCGGGCCGGGTGGCCGCGCCCTGGCGCCGCCGCTCGCCAAAGCGCCTTCCCTGGTTGAGCGCCCACTCGAGGCACAGCGGGGCGTTGAGCAGGGCCGCATCGGTCGAGAAGAAGCTCTTGCCCGCGGCCACGGGCTCGACACAGCCCACCGTGGCGTAGTCGCGGGCATCTTCCAGGCGCACGCCGCGGCCCTCCAACAAGGGCACGATGACCTCGTCGCTATAGAGCGCGGGCGAGACCGCGCCGCGAGCGAGCGCCGCGGCAATCTGTTGCCTGTAGCCCGCGGGGCTGCCCCGATGGATGCGGGCGTGGTAGTTGGGCTGGCGCGTGCGCAGCTCGGCCATCAGCGTGACGAGCAGCGCGCTGAGCTCGCCCGTGGCGTCCTCGCCCGCGCGGTCGGTGCCGCCCACCACGACCACCTGGCCGTTGAACAGGCCGCCGTGAAAGCGCGTCAGCCGCTGCGAGAAGGCGGGCACGATCTCGCACAGCTTGACCGCCCAGCAGCCGAGCAGCTCGAGCGCGGCGGTCCGATCGAGGCTGCCGTCAGCCAAGTCCTTGCGGTAGAGCGACGCCAGGATCTGATCGAGCCTGCCCGGGCAGACCGAGTTATCGAGCGACTCCAAGTTGAGCGCGATCTGGGCGAACAAGATGGCCTGCAGCCCTTCGTGAAAGCTGCGGGCCGGATGCCGCGGAACGCGGCCGCACACCTCGGCAATGCGCTCGAGCTCGCCGCGGCGCGCCTGATCCGGCTCGCGCGCGGCCTGGCGCAGGGCCGCTTGTCGGTAGCCCTCGGCAAAGTCCTCCAGCCCCTGGCAGACCCGCACCACGGCGCCCAGGAAGTGCGCTGCGTCCGAGTCTGCATCGAGCCCTTCCATCCGGTCGATGGCCTCCTGGCGATAGCCTTGGGTGCCGCGGCCGAGCAGTCCCGCGTAGTCGGGCACGAAGTGGCTGATGCCGCCCGCCTCGTTGATGAGGTACTGCGTGCCGCCGAGCTGACGGGCGATGAAGCGCGCAGCCTGCCAGCGCGGCCGGATGCGCGCGGACAAAAACCTCGGCAGCCAGAAAGGCATCACCTCGGCGAGGAGCTGCCGCCGCGCGCGGGCCGAGACGCTGAGCGGGTTGACCTTGCGGCGCTCGAAGCGAAACAGATCCTCGAGCATGGCCACGCCGTGGAGCTCGGGAAACAGCCCGCCGCCCACCCGATGCGAGGTGAAACAGCCCACCAAGAGCTCGCCCGGGTAGATGTGCGCCACCTTTTCGCGCAGCACCTGCGCCAGGGCCTCGGCCTTCTGGATCGCGACCGGCTTGCGCCGATTTCTCCGCTGGCGAAAGTAGCGCGTCACCAGCACGGCCCGCTCCGCGCACAAGGCAGGCTGGGCGGACAGCACCTCCTGATGCAGCGCGCGCACGCGGTCCGTGAGCTCGACGCCCAGCGGGTTGACGGTGGCGGTTGTAGCAGCAGCGTCGGGGTACTTCATGGTGCGATCTCCAGCCCCAGCTCTGTCAGCGTCGCGGCGGCGCGCGCCAAGCCGGCCTCGGCCTCGCTCCCGATGGCGGCATCGAGCGGCCCTAGCGGCCAGCCCAAACGGCGACCCTTGACCTCGCCCATTCGATGGTACGGCAAAAGGCTCAGCGAGCCGATGTCGAGCTCGCGCAGGAAGGCCGCTACGGCGCGCAGGTTGTCCTCGCCGTCGGTCAAACCGGGCACCACGGGCAAGCGAAAGACCAAGGGCGCGCCCGCCGCCCTCAGCTTGCGGGCGTTGTCGAGGATGGTCCGAGGGTTGCCGCCCACCAAGCGGCGGTGGCGAGCGGCGTCCAGCACCTTCAGGTCGTAGTGGATGAACTCGAACAGCCCCCAGTGCGGCTCGAAGCCGGCCCAGCGGAACTGTCCCGCGGTCTGCAGGCCCACGCCGATGTCGGACCGTCGGCACTGGCGAGCGAGCTCGACCGCGAAGTCGAGCTGCAAGGTGGGCTCGCCGCCAGAGAGGGTCACCCCACCGCCGCTCGAGCGATAAAACGGCTGGTCCCGCGCCAACAGCTCGACCAGCTCCTGGGCGCCCACCTCGCGTCCGACCAGCTCGAGCGCGCCAAAGGCGCAGCGCTCCGCACATCGCCCACAGCCTTGACAGCGCGCCCGGCTATGCCGCTCCGATGGGGCCGCTAGAGGCCCAGCACCCGGCTCCAGGGCTCCGTTCGGCTCCAGGGCCCCGTTCGGACAGCCGTCCGTGCAGCTGCCGCAGCCGCGACAGCGCTCGTCGGTCACCATGAGCTCGGGCCCGGGCCGCAGCGACTCCGGGTTCTGACACCAGCGACACCGAAGCGGGCACCCCTTGAGGAACACCGTGGTGCGGATGCCAGGGCCGTCGTGCACCGAGAAGCGCTGCACATCGAAGATCACGCCCCTCGTCTGTGCTGGCATGGCCATGGGAAAGCGCCGTCGCTACGACCGACGCACCTTACTCACTATGTAGCCCAACTCCTGCAAGATGGGGCCCTGCGCTCGCGCCCGGGCGACAAGCGGCTATACTCAGGCAAACTCCTGCCCGCGCTTTGGGGAGGGCGGTCGACCTCGGGCGGCCGCGGAGCGCGGACCGCCACCGCCTCTTGTCATGAACGCCTATCGCACTTGCTTGCGGACTGCCTTTCTGGTCTCGACTCTCGCGCTCGGCGCCTGCGGCGGCGAGGACGAGATCGATTGGTCGGACGGCCATGGCGACGGCTGCGAGCCCGGCGCCGTTCGAGCGTGTTACTCGGGCCCTGACGGCACGCTGGACGTGGGCATCTGCAGCGCGGGCGAGCAGACCTGTGAGCCCTCGGGCGAGGGCTGGGGCCCGTGCAGCGGCGAGGTGCTGCCCGAGCTCGAGGACTGCGGCACGGCCGAGGACGAGGACTGCGACGGACAGACCCCGTCTTGCCCTGGCGACGAGCACGTAGATCTGCGGGCCGACGTCGATCGCGACGGCACCGTGGATCTGACGGGCGACAGCGATCAGGAGGGCGAGGACGGCTGGGACGGCGAGCGCGGCGCCATCTTCTTGCCGAACATCGATGACGACGGCACCGACGGGGTGGATCCGGTGTGCGCGCGCTCGGGCAGCGACGAGGAGCTGGCAGCCTGCCACGACGCGACCAACGACGTGGTGGACGGCGCCAACGACCTGTTGGATCTGGCGCGAATTCTGAGCGTGCCGTGGCCCGAGGCGCCCGACGAGGCGGTCGGCACGGTGCTGGTCTCGAGCCCGGGCTCGGGCTTCGTGCGGCTGTTTGCCAGCGACGGCAGCTCGCTGCAGCCCTTTGACCCGGCCAGCGATCGCCTGTCCGCGGCCGAGCTTCGCGCTGGCGTCGAGCTCGCCATCGAGGCGGTCGACGTCGTGCGCGACGCAAACATCTGGGACGGCTTCGTGGACCTGTCCCTGCGCGTGGACCTGGGCCCAGATCCCGGCCGCGAGCCCTTTGGCATCGACACGGTGCGGCTACGGGCCGCGCCGCTGCTCTTCCGCCACCACCTGCACCCGATCGACCGGGTCTACGCCACGGTCTACGACGATTACGCCCCCTCGGAGGCCTTCATCGCCGATCTCGAGGCCGCCATGGGCGCCGCCGCCGTGCCCCAGCCGCTCTACGGCTTCGACTGGAACGTCGTGGGCAGCGACAAGTGGACGCAGGACCACTTCGAGACGGCCTACCTGTCCATGCCGAGCACGGGCGGCCAGCAGCAGGTCATCCACGTCAACCTGCGCTCGGCCAACTACGACGGCGATCTGCGCTACGCGGGCCGCCTGGTCTACACCGCGCTGCGCGGCCCGGACGTGGCCGGGCTTACGCAGTACGATCCCGATGACCCCAGCCACGGAAGTGGACGCGGCACGCTCAACTCCTGCGGCAACTTCGAGACCATTCCCCCGTACTCGCACGGCGGCCAGAGCTGGCCGCTCGGCCGCGTGCTGCGCGGCGGCTCGCCTGACAGCGGCATCGCGCCCGATCAGTCGCTCGATCGGATGGTCGATGCCCAGGGCGTGCAGGACATCGTGCGGATCGACACCTGGTGGCTGGACGTGGCGCACGTGGACGAGACCCTGAGCTTCGTCAAGACGAGCTCGCCCCGCGGCTGGGCCATGCTGGTCGCCGATCCCGCCCTAGCCCGCAGCATGCTGGAGGAGCACTGCGACGTCGACGATCCGGGCCCCGACTGCTCGGTGGTGATGTTCGAGGATCTGTGGTGGTGGACCTCGCCCGCCGAGATATCGATCTACGACGTGCTGACCGACACCGATCTCATGAACGACAACGCCTGGGCGGCCGCCTCGATCGACGACCAGCTCGAAGTAATGACGGCCGAGACGGGCATCACCGAACCCGAGATGGTACCCGTGCCCTCCTTGTTCGAGCAGGTCTCGATGGGGCTCGTGGCCTACGTGCCAGGCATGGTCAACGGTATCTACCTGGCCGATGGGCACTTTGGGCCGCCCGATCCGCACGGCCCCGAGATCGGCGGCGAGGACATCTTCAAGGCAAAGCTCGAGGAGGCCTTGGAGCCCCACGGCGTTTCCGCCCAGTGGATCGAGGACTGGACCATGTATCACCTGGGCATGGGAGAAGTGCACTGCGGCACCAACGCCACGCGCCACATCCCCGCTGGGGACGGCTGGTGGGAGAGCGGGCTATGAGCTACCGGAAAAACGCGCTCGCGCTGGCCATCGCGCTCAGCCTGCTGGTCGTGGCCCCCGCGGCCTCGGCCGCGCCGCGAGGGGTGCTCATCGCGCCGAGCGAGCTTCCCGCCCAGGCCCGCCAACGCTTGACGCAAGACATCGAAAAAGTGCGCGCCACCTCTCCGCAGAGCTTCGAGCGCGTGGCCTCCCTGCGCCGCGCGCTGCCCGGGCTCGACGCGCGCAAGCGCGGCCGCTCGGTGCCAGTCGGACCCATGCTGCGGGCCCAAGGTCCGGGGGCGCTCATGCCCATGCTAGAGCGGCTGGCCTTCGAGAGCGATGAACGCGGCGGCCTCGGCGATTCGGCCTGGCTCGCCTGGCGGACGGGCCTGCTCGATGCGGTGGGCCGACTGCGCGACAGCAGAGCCGAGCCAATCTTGCGGGCCATCCTGGCCGGCTCCGAGACCGAGTTTCTCGTCGTCAAGTCGGCGGCGGCAGCCCTGGGCAAGCTCGGCACGGACCCGGTGGCGCAAAAGCTCATCGCCATGTCCAAGGCACCCGGCCCCAAAAAGCGCGCCGTTTTGGCGGGCATGGGCCACTGCCGCCGTCGGATCATTGCCGAGCGGCTGGCCGAGGCCCTGGACGCCCATCCCAAGCGCGCCCTTGCGCTGGATCTAGCCCGCGCCCTGGGCGACGTGGGCTCGGCCTGGGCCTGGCGCACGCCCGAGGTGAGAAGAAACGGCGAGGAGCAGGCCACGCGAGACGTCGCAGCCGAGGCCCTGGTGCGAGCCTTCGCGGTCTACGCCGAGCCGGTTCGCCGCATGCTGACCCGCGCCATCTTGGTGGTGGACCACCCGAGCACGCTGGCGCTCATCGAGGCGCAAAAGCGCGGCGCCTCGGACGAGGTGCAAAAGGCCCTGGACAGGCTCGCCCGACGCGTCCGCCAGAGCCCGCTGCGGTAGCGGTACTCGCCGCCGCTACCAGGCCCGCACCAGCTGCGATCGCCAGCGGATGCTCAGCACGCCTAGCCGCACGCGGCTCTGCCCGGCCTCCAGGGTGAAGGGGATCGAGCGGTGCACTCCGCCAGGCGCCCTCACGGTGACCGTGCCGCGCACGGCGTCCTGCCCGCTGGCCCGCGCGATCTCGATCACGTACTCGCCCGCGGGAGCGCCGCGCAGGGCCAGGCCCTCGCGGCTCGTGCTGTCAACATCGCGCGCCGTGATGACCGCCTTGGTGGGCGCGCCCAGCCAGGAGACGCGATGACCCTTGGGGTGGAGCAGCGACAGATCGAGATCGCTCTCGGCGCCGTCCCAGGTGGCCTCGAGCTGCACCTCGCCGCGGAGCTCGGCCTCGGCGGGCTTTTTCTTCTCGAGC
>CAYTYV010000046.1:0-22546 GCA_964441055.1 uncultured Polyangiaceae bacterium
CGTACACGGGCATTGCCGAGCGGGGCAGCGTGAGCATCAAGGGGCTGGGCCACGTCATCAAGGTGATCTGTCCCGAGGACGGCCTGCTCATCATCGACGACGTCTACGAGTCGGGGCGCACCATCGATCGGGTGGTGCAGACCATTCGCGATCAGGCCCGGGCCAATGCGCCCGAGCAAATCGTGGTGGGCGCCGTGCACTCCAAGCCCGAGCTGCACGAGTATCGCGGCGTGCCGATCGTCTCGCTCAAGGAGCTACCGGGTCGGCAGTGGATCGACTACCCCCACGAGCTGGCCGATCTCTGCGACCCGGGCGATCCCGACGACCGGCTCATCCGCGACAAGGACGAAGACATCTGGCGCATCATTCGCTCGGATGGCTTCGAGGTAACGAGCGAGCACTGCGATCGGCCCTACCGCTACATCTCGGCGCGCGAGCTATTGCTGGACGCGCTGCGGCTGGGGGTGAATATCGCGCGCGATGCAGACTTTTTCCCGCACATCCTCATCGCGCTCTGGCCCGGGGGGATCTCGGCGGGGCTGCCCGTGCACGAGGTCTATAAGTACAAGCTAAAAAAGCGCGGGCAGGACGCTCCGCCGCCCGACCACGTCAGCCTCAACACAGCCGAGACGCACGTCAGCTATCGGACGAACATCATCGGCATGCGCTATCTCCAGGAGCGCATCAGCCGCAAGGACAACGTGCTGATCATCGACACGACCTTTCGCTCGGGTCGGCTGTTCAGCGACGTGGTGGTCAAGCTCAAGGAGGCGCTGCGGCGCAACCTGGATCATGAGCGCGTACGGATGGCCTGCATCTACTACAACCCCGACGATCGCTCGACCTGGACGGCACGGCCGCTACTCGATCGGCCGCACTACTTCCTCAAAGAGGTCGACCACGAGATCATCTACCCGCAAAGCGTGCACAAGCTCCCCAATCCGCGCCAGGAGCTGCGGGAGATGTCGCCGCGGCTCTACCGCGTGCTCTACGAGTAGCGCTCGTCGGGATCGGGCGCCATGTAGTCGGCGGTGGGGGTGCCACCGACGCCGCCCACGCCGCCCACGCCGCCCATGCCGCCCGTCACGGTCGAGCCGCCACCGCCGCCCATGCCGCCCCCGCTGGGCGTGCCCGTGCCCGCGGCCGTGCCAGCCGCCGTGCCCGTCGTGGTGCCCGCGCCTGTGCCCGTCGCGGTGCCCGTGCCCGTGCCCGTGCCTGTGCCCGTCTCGGTCTCATCGTCGTCGCAGGCCGTCACGGCCAAGCCCGCGCCCAGCACGATGGGCAGCACCACGCGCGCGCCGCGGCGAGCGACCTTCAGGCGCGTGTTGCGATCGAGCTGACGGCACAGCCGCCGGATGGTCTCCCGAATTTCTTTTTCCGACATGGGCATTCTCCGTAGGCGCGAATTGTAGCACGTCTGTCCGCGTCGTGGTGTAGGCTGATAACTAAGGAGTCTATCGTGGACGAGCCAATTGCGCGCCGCGTTTGCGAGCTCATCGCCGGTCTGCTCTTGACGGACAAGCAGTTCCATCCGGCCGAAAGCAGCTTTCTCTTGCGTGTATTCACAGGGCTGGGCGTTCCCGCCGACCGCGACGCCGTGCTGACGCCAACCATCAGCGCTGCCGAAGCGGCCGAGTCGATCGCCGAGCTGTCCCCAGAGGTCCGCGAGGCCACCCTGGAGCTGCTCATTCATGCGGCCATCATCGACGGAAAGGTGGTCCCGCACGAGCAGAAGTACCTGACGGCGGTGGCCGAGGCGATGGGCATCGGCGCCGAGGAGCTGGACGCCCGGCTGACCAAGCGGATGCTCGGGGAGTGACGAGGCGCGGCTCCAGGCGGGCCTAGACTGGCGGGCGCAGAACGGCGGGCGCAGAGCCCGACTGACGAGCCTCGCGTCCGCACTTGACGCCGCAGCGCGGATCCGGCTTCGGTGGGCGCCCAGGAGGTTGTCATGCATTTTCGTACCCTCGTCGGATGCCTCGCCATGGCGGGCGCTGCCATCGCGTGCACGGGCTGCGGCAAGAAGATCGCCGAGTGCAACAAGCTCATCACCGTGATCAACGCCGAGGGAGGCAAGCTCTCGGACCGGCCGCCGGATGACGCCGCGGGCTTGAACCAGATGGCCGACGACCTGGACGGGGCCGCCAAGAAGGTCGCCGCCGTAGAGGTCACCGTGCCCGAGCTACAGAAGCACCGCGACGACTACGCGCAGCTTCTCAAGGACGTGGCCTCGGCCTCGCGCGACGCCGCTGCCGCCTCCGAGAGCAAGGACCTGGGCAAGATCACCGTGGCGATGAAGAGCCTGTCCGACTCGGCGCAGCGGTCCTCCAAGCTGACCGACGACATCAACGGCTTCTGCCACGGTACGAAGTAGCCGTCAGCGCTCGTCCGGCTCCTCGCTCAGCAGCTCGGGCGGGAACTCCCGAAGCTCGAAGGCCTGGTCCAGGCACACCAGGTGGATCTCGCCGTCGGTGATCACCTCGCCTTGGCGCAGGATCTGCTGCCGGAGCTTGACGCGGTAGCTGCTGGGGCTCTGAAGCCGCCGCGTGATCACCTCGAGCAGGTCGCCAAGCCGAGCCGGCTTGAGGAAGGTGACCTTGACCTGGTAGACGGCCACCAGAAAGCCGAGTCGGTTCCATTCGCCGATGGGCCGCCCGCCCGCGGCGAACAGCTCGGTGCGGCCGCGCTCGAAGAACTTGAGGTAGTTGGCGTAGTAGACCACGCCGAGCGAGTCGGTGTCCTCGTAGTAGACCTTGACCTCGATGCGGTGCTCGGTGGGGATCTCCATGGTCCTGTCTCGGCTGCGATGCCGCTGATGCTGTCGCCAAGCATACACGGCATACGCGGCGTAAGCAGCGGGCGCGACGATGGCGCGCGTGCACGAGGGTTTGCTTGAAAAGCGCCCTACCGCAGGAGATACTTGCACTATGCACGTCGATGGTCTGCGAATGCTTGGCTGCGTGGTGCTCGTCGCTTCCCTGGGAGGACCGCTCGGTTGCGCGGCCTCTGAGGCGGGAACCGGCGAGTACAACGACCCGACTGGTGGAGCTGGCAACACCACCACCTCCACCACGTCGAGCGGCGGCTCGGGCGGCACGGCCGGCTCGGGCGGCTTGGGCGGCTCGAGCGGCACTGCCGGCCAGGGCGGCGTCGCGGGCGCGGGCGGCTTGGGCGGCGAAGGCGGCGTTGCGGGCGCGGGCGGTGGAGATCCGTGTGCGGGCGGCTGCCCTGACGACTACTGGGATCTGGACAACAACCCGCTCACGGGCGTGTGCGGTTGCGAGTACTACTGCGAGCAGACCTCGGGCGACGATCCCATCGACGAGGACTTCATCGACGAAAACTGCGACGGCACCGACGGCGTGGTCGAGCAATGCGTGTTCGTCTCGCTCACCCTCGGCACGCCCTCGAGCGCGGGCACCCGAACCGATCCCATGGACAGCATCGCTCACGGCATCGACAAGGCCCAGAACCAGGGGGTGCCCGGGGTGTGCGTGTCGGGCGAGATCTACGACGAGGCCGTCACCATGGTCTCGGGCATCAGCGTCTACGGCGGCTTCGATCACGAGGATGCCGACTTCGCCTTCCGCCGCAAGGAGGAGGCCACCACCACGGTCCATCACGAGGGCACGGTGTTCCTCGCCGAGCAGATCGATCAGGTCACCCACATCGAGGGCATGACCATCGCCGCCGAGACGCCCACGACGCCTGGCGCCAGCGCCTACGGCGTAAGGCTCATGGGCGGCTTTGCCGACCTGTACGTGCGCTACAACGTGATCCTGGTCGAGTCGGGCGCGAACGGCGGCGAGGGCACGGACGGCACGCCGCACGGCAGCAACCAGGCGCCAAGCGGCAACAACGGCACCAACGGCTGCGAGGGCACCAACTGCGGCTACGGCGGCGCGCAGCCCTCCTGCGTGGAGTACGGCGGAGCCGGGGGCGACGGCGGCTACGACGAGGGCAACGGCGTGGCCGGAGCGGCGGGAACGGGCGGCGCCCCCGTGGGTAGCGGCGGCAGCGGCTGCGAGTGCTTCGGAAACGCTGGCTCGGGCGGAACGGGGGGCTCGATCACCGTTCATGGCTCCGCTGGCGTGCCCGGCGACGGGGGCGCCCAGCTCGGCATCATCGACGGCGGCCTGTACGTGGGCCCGAACGGCGGCGACGGCGTGATCGGCGTCAACGGCAAGGGCGGCAGCGGCGGCGGCGGCGGCGGCGGTGGTGGCGACTGGGGCGGTGTCTGCAATGCCGACAAGGGCGGCGGCGGCGGCAGCGGTGGCTGCGGAGGCCTCGGCGGCGCGCCCGGGCTAGGCGGCCTCGGCGGGGGCGGCAGCTTTGGCGTGTTCGTCGCTGGCGGCATGATCGTTGTGACCCACAACCAGATCGGCACCATGGGCGGCGGTGACGGCGGCACAGGCGGCGACGGCGCTGACGGCCAGGACGGCGGGCCAGGTGGCTCGCCTGGCACTGGGCACGACGACAGCGCGCCTGGCGGCCAAGGCGGCGCGGGCTCCAACGGCGGCGACGGCGGTCCGGGCGGCGGCGGCGGCGGCGGTCCCAGCGCCTGTTTGGCCTACGGCACGCTGGCCGTGTACACCTTCGAGCTGAACTACTCCTGCACGGTCGGCTCACCAGGCGACGGCGGGCCGGGCGGCACCAACAACTCGGGCGGTCATGGCGCCGTGGGCATGGACGGCGTGTCGGGCGCGACGCTGCTCATCGGGAGCTAGCCGGATCATGCGCGCTCGCGCCTTGGCCCTGACCGCGGGAGCGCTCGGCGCGACGCTCGGCATTGGCGCGGTCATGGGTCCGCTGTCCTGTGCCGACGACGAGCAGCCCCAAGAGGGCGCGGCGGGCGCGGGCGGCATGACCTTCGTTCTCGACGGCGGGGGCGGCCTCGATCCCGATGCCACCTGCGCGCTCTACGAGGAGCAGGCCGTCGAGAAGAAGGTCAACCTGTACATCATGTTCGACAAGTCCTCGTCCATGGCGGGCGACACCTGGACGAGCGCCAAGGCGGGGCTCGAGGCCTTTGTCACGGACGACTACTCGGCGGGCTTGGGCGTGGCCTTGCGCTTTTTCCCGCGCGATCCCGACTCCACTCCGGTCTGCGACCAGCACGCCTACAAGCAGCCCACCGTGCCCTTTGGCGAGCTGCCGTCCAACGCCACAGCGCTGATGACCGCCATGAACGCCGAGGTGCCCGATGGCTTTGGCACGCCCATGTATCCTGCCCTCGGCGGCGCTATCCTCAAGGGCATCGAGGTGGCAGAGCAAAACCCCGAGCAGGTCTCGGCGGTGTTACTGATCACCGATGGGCAGCCGCAGGGGCCGGCCGATAGCTGCGGGGGGATCGATCCCGAGGACCCGGACGAAATCGCCGCCCTGGCGGCCATCGGCCTGGGCTACGACCCGCCAGTCACCACCTTTGTGGTCGGCCTGCCAGGGGTAAACCAGACGATCGCCCATCAGATCGCCGAGGCAGGCGGCACGGACAGCGCCATCCTGGTGGGGGCGAACAACGTCGAGGACGAGTTCCGCCAGGCACTGCTCAAGGTGCGCGGCGAGGCCGTGCCCTGCGAGTACGCCGTGCCCGAGCAGGTGCTGCTAGGCGAGGTGGCGATCACCGAGGTGAACATCGAGGTGACGTCGGGCGAGCCTGGCGCCGAGCCCGAGCTGGTGCCCCAGGACCAATCCTGCCAGGGCGATGGCTGGTACTACGACGACCCCGACGATCCTTCGCTCATCCTGCTCTGTCCCGAGACTTGCGCGGCCCTGAAGGCCGACCTGGGCGCCTCCATCCGCGTGTTGCTCGGCTGTCAGACCGTGATCCGGTAGGCCCCCCGTGGGGCTGCCTGGCTCGCGCTCGCTCAGCGCTCCATGCACCGCCGGATGGCCGCGCCGATCCGCTCGGCATCGGGAAGCGCGGCGTTTTCCAGCGCGCTGTTGTACGGAATGGGAACGTCGGCGGCAGCCACGCGCTGCGGAGCGGCGCGGAGCGCGCCCCAGGCCGCCTCGACCACGCGGGCCACGATCTCGCTGCCGAAGCCGTGACAGAGCGGCGCATCCTCGACGGTGATCAGCCGTCCGGTTTTGGCCACGGACCCGACGATGGTCGCCAGGTCGAGCGGCACCAACGTGCGCACATCCACCACCTCCGCCTCGATGCCGTCGGCCGCCAGGTGCTCGGCCGCATCGAGCGCCTTGCCGAGCGCCGCGCCCACGCTGACTACGGTGGCGTCGCGGCCCGCTCGCTTGACCTCGGCCGCGCCGAGCGGCACCAAGAGCTCGCCCTCGGGCACCGCGCCCGTGGCGGCGTAGGCGAGCTTGTTCTCGAAGAACAGCACGGGGTTGTTCGAGCGGATGGCGGCCTTGAGCAGCCCCTTGGCATCCCGCGGGGTGGCAGGCGCCACGATGATCAGCCCGGGCACGTTCGCGAAGAGCGCCTCCAGGCTCTGCGAGTGCTGCGCGGCCATGCCCAGACCCGCGCCACCAGGCGTGCGCACCACCAGCGGCAACGAGTACTGCCCGCCCGACATGTAGCGCAGCTTGGCGGCCTGGTTGACGATGGGGTCGGCGCAGGTGGTCAAAAAGTCGCTGAACAGGATCTCGGCCACGGGACGGCAGCCGGTCATGGCCGCGCCCACGGCCGAGCCCACGATGGCGTACTCGCTGATGGGCGTGTCCACGATGCGCTTGGGGCCAAAGCGGTCGACCAGCCCGACGGTCACGGCGAAGTAGCCGCCCGTCGAGACGTCCTCGCCCAGGAGGTAGACGCCGTCATCGCGCTCCATCTCCTCGCTGAGCGCCTCGAACAGGGCCTGCGAGGTGGTGATCTCACGCTCCGCTTCGCGGGCCCGCGCAGGGGCGCCAAGCTCGACTGCGTAGAGCGCGCTCGCATCGGGCGAGAACACGTCGGTGCTGAGCTCGCCCGCGTCGGGCTCGGGCAGCGCCTGGGCCTTGGCAAAGGCCTCGTCCACCTGCTCGCGAGCCTCGTCCTGCAGCGACTCGGCCTCGGCGTCGGACAGGAGCCCATCGGCGACCAGCGCGGCGCGCCAGCGCTTGATGGGGCAGCGATCTTTCCAGGTGGCGATCTCCTCGGCCGAGCGATAGGCGGCCGTCTCCCCCTCCATGTGGCCGTGCCAGCGGTAGGTCAGGCACTCGAGCAAGGTGGGGCCCTGCCCTGCGCGGGCGCGGGCCGCGGCTCGGCCCGTGGCCTCGTAGACGAGCCAGGGATCGTTGCCGTCGACGGTCTCGCCCGGCAAGCCGTAGGCGGCCGCGCGGTCGGCCAGGCGAGCGACGCGGGTGTGCTTTCCTAGCGGCGTGAACTCGCCGTACAGGTTGTTCTCCACGATGAACACCGCGGGCAGATCGAGGACGGCCGCGAAGTTGAGCGCCTCGTGAAACATCCCCTGGTTGGTGGCGCCGTCGCCGAACAGTGCCACCGCGACTTGATCGGTATCGCGCAGCCGCGCCGAGTGGGCGGCGCCAGCGGCGATGAGCGGGCCCGCACCGACAATGCCATTGGCGCCGATAGCCCCCACGGCCGCGTCGGTCACGTGCATCGAGCCCCCCTTGCCGCCGCATAGCCCCGCCGCCTTGCCGAGCAGCTCGGCCATCATGCCGTCGAGCTCCACGCCCTTGGCCAGCATGTGCCCGTGGCCGCGATGGGTGGTCGCCAGGTAGTCGCCCGCGCGCAGGGCAAAGCAAGCTCCCACGGCGGTGGCCTCCTGGCCGATGGACAGGTGAATGGCCTCGGTCGGGATCTCGCCCTGTCGATTGGCGTCGGAAAGTCGCTGCTCAAAGGCGCGAATGAGCATCATGCGGCGCAGCATCTGCACCTTGAGCGCCCCCGGATCCTCTGGCAGCCCGTGCTCGCGCCAGGCGGGCTGCTCGATCGTCGCGTCGGGCTCGAGCGGGATCCAATGCTGGTTCAACGTGGCCGCGTCGGGGATCGCCGTACGGGCGGCAGGGCGCAGCCAACGCGCCAACTGCTGCAACAGGCCGCGCGCGCGCGAGCGGCTGGGCTGCTCGGACGGGATCAGGTGCTCGTAGCCCAGCTCCTCGAGCGTTGCCCGATACAGCGCAAAGGTGGGCTTTACTGCGGGCAAGAGCTTGAGCGCCTTGGCCACGGGCCCGCGGCTAACCACCTTGCGGGTGGCCAGAGCCGCGGGCACGTTGAGCTTGCCTAGCCAGAACTGATGGGCCGTGTCGCCGGACTGCATCATCTCCACGTCCGGCTCGAGCTCGCACTCGCCCGTGACCCAGGTGATGGGGGCCTGGCGCAGATCGATGGTGATCTGCCCCTCGGGCTCGGTGTAGCGAAAGCGCAGCACGATCTGCCCCTCGAGCAGCGCGCCCGCCACCTCCGGCTCGTCGGCCACGCGCCGCAGAAAGGCCCCGAGCACATGATAGAGCTGGTCGGTGTCCTCGAATGCCGTCATCGCTCTCCTCCCGCGGCCGGACGCCCCTCGTCAGAGCAGCACATCCTGAAGCCGCAGCTTGGGCACGTGGTGGACCTGGTCCGGCGTACGGTAGTAGCGAAGGTCCGCCCCGTCGGAAACCTCGTCGATGGTCACCGACTCGGCGGCTCGGCCGAGGGCAAGCACCAGCTGGATCTGAAGGCGATCCGGGATGGCGAGCAACCGCTGGATCGCGCGGCGGTCGATAGCGGCCATCATGCAGCAACCGTAGCCGCGCTCGCAGGCCGCGAGCTGGATCGTCTGGGCAGCGATGCCCGAGTTGACGTCCACAGCACCTGGACCGCACAGCACGATGTAGCCCGTGGGACGCTCGCCCCGCGCGGGCCCGGGCCACTCGGGCAGCGACGCAGCCCAGGTCAGACAGCCGAAGACGGCCTCGCGCTCGGTCGGTTCGGCAACGATGCGAAAGCGAAGCTGCTGCTTGTTGGCGGCCGATGGCGTTAGCCGCGCCAGATCGACCAGCTCTCGCAAGGTCGACGGGGCGATGGGATCGCCTTCGTCGAAGCGTCGGATAGTGCGTGCTCGGCGGACCAGCTCCGCCATCGGCGTCTTGGCGTCCACGGGTCGCCTCGTACCATGGGCAGAGCGGGCCGACCACGTCACGCGGCCACGCGCCCGACGAAGGCCGTGTAGGCGATGAAGCCGAAGTAGCCGGGTAGCTCGCCGACGAAGTGCGGGGAGTTTGCCCGACAGAGCCGTTCGTATTGCGCTCGGTCATCGGCGGAGATCTCGTTGGCGAGGGTCCCCCACAGCATGTGGAAGCACTGCGCGAGCGCGCCCCGCTGGTCGGCGTCGAGCGGACCGCACAAATCCGCAACGAAGGTTCGCGCGCGGGTCTGCTCGAGCCCCGCCTCGCGCATCCAGCCGAGGGCGCGCAGAACCTGCCAGCGCGGCTCCACGGCTGCGAGGTACGGGATGACCGTCGCCTGCTCGGCTCGCAGCCGCGCCTCCAATACCGGATGGCCGCACAGCAGCGACTCGCCCGACCAGTAGACCAGCGCGACGAGCCCACCGGGGCGCACCACCCGCACGAGCTCGCGCAGCCCCTCCGTCGGACGCTCCGCCATGAACCCGGCTTTGGGAGGCCCCGGCCAAAGCGCGTCCTTGCACCAGGCCCAATCGAAGCTGTCGTCGCCGAAGGGTAGCGCCAGCAGGCTCCCAACGCGGAAATCCACGTTCGCGGTCGAGGCGTCGGGCGAGGCCGCGCGAGCGAGCTCGAGAAACACCTCGCTGCTGTCCAGCCCGGTCACCTGGCCCGCGGTGCCGAGCTGCCGCGCCAACGCGTAGCTCTGGCTGCCGATGCCGCAGCCCGCGTCCAGTCCGCGGCTAGCCGATGGCAGGCCCAGCCACGCTATGGCCTGGTCCACGGCCGGCTCGGTGAGGCGGTTGATGAGGCAAAGCTGGCGAGCGTACTCGTCGGTGGGCGGGGGCGCGAAGGCGTCGGTCATGGCCGTGCAGTATACCTGTCCCACCACGGCGGCGCGGTCACCGCAATGGCCTCGGAGCTCACGTCAACGCGGCCAGCCCTTGCCGTAGGAGCTGCTCGAAGGTGGGCTCGGTGCCACCGCTTGTGCCCAGCCGAGCCAGCGCCTGCTTGACGCGCGCCTTTCGGAACCCGAGCCCCACGAGCGCGCGCTCGGCCTTCTCGCGGACCTCGAGGACGGCCGCCGTGGACCGCAGGCCATACCCGGTGCCGTCGGCATGGTAGAAGCGAAGCCCCCCGGTCCAGCTTCCCTCGATGAAGAGCTGGCCGTCGTGGGCTCGAACGTGATGGGCATAGCAAAGGCCCACGAGGTCGTCAGGCTCGCAGCGGCCCTCGCGATAGCGAAGGTGATGCAGCTGCATGACCTCGCAGCGGCAACCCGGCACCGCGCAACGGTCCCGCTGGCGGCGGCGCACCGCCCGCGCCACCGAAGGAGCAATGCGCCGTCGCGCACGCGGCGGCCGGCTGGGAATGGTGAAGCCCGCGCGAGGACCCAGCGGCGGCTCGGCCTCCGCGTCCGCGCAGCCCTCGCTCACGTGGGTCCGCTCCTCGGCCTGCTCGTGGTCTTCGCCCACGTGGGTCGGCTCCGCGCCGCCGCGCCCGTCCGCGCTTGGCTCCGCGCCACCGCACTCGCCCGCGCTGGCAACAGCTCGCCCTGCGACTCGACGTGGCCTCGTCCGCAGCGCTCGCACACGGTCATCGCCACTTGAAAGCCCCCCGCGCCGTCCCGTCTGCTTCCCGCGAGCTCGCGGTGCAACATCATCGCCAGGGCCCGCTCCTGACTGAGCGGCTCGCCAGTCTCGCGCCGCGGCTTGCGCACGGCATCGCGAAACAGCGCGAGCGTCTCGGCCTCTACCTCCAGCACCAGCCGATAGCTCCGCACCGCGTCGTCAGATGGGTCCGTCGGCCCCTGGCCCTTGCTTTTTCCCGACACCCCCGCCTCGACCTGCCGGGCAGTTCGGCCCTCGGCCCAGTCGAGCCACTCGCGCTCGTTGTCGGCCACGGCCACGCGGCAAAGCTCCCGCACCACCGACCAGCAAAGCCGCCCCGTGCGCAAGGCCTCGCCGAGCGCGGGCAGCTCGGAGAGCGCCTCGGCCACCCGCAGCCGCTCCTCGGTCTGCCGCGGCCTCGAGCCCAAGAGCCGCTCGGCGTACTCGTGGAAGCTTCCGTAGCCGACGTGCCGATGCACGCCTACGCGCCGAGCCGCGAGCAGCCACAGCCCCAACTCGTAGTCGAGCTCAGCCTGACGCGCGACCAACCCGACGAGCGTCTGGTGAATGACCCGCCAGCTCGTCTGCGTCGCATTGCTGGCTACTGCAATTCCCATAGCGAACCTCCTTGTAGACCATATCGACACAAACGTGCGTCAGCTGCCCACAAAACGTGGTTATTGACCTTCCCATCGGGCGCGGAACGCAGCCCGTGAATCGCGCGACTCGCAACGACG
Organism: uncultured Polyangiaceae bacterium; assembly: GCA_964441055.1. GTDB lineage: Bacteria > Myxococcota_A > Polyangia > Polyangiales > Polyangiaceae > JACQWT01. Next base: position 11,411 of record CAYTYV010000046.1, read on the forward strand.
GAAAGGAGAGCGGCGCCATTGCATTTCGCATGAGAGACGCTCAATAGTTGCGCGTCGTATTCCCATAGCGATTTCCTATAGACCACATCGACAGTGGGGTCGGTCTCAACCCGCCCTCGTCGGTTCGCCCGCGTGGCGAATGCGTCTACCGCGACAGGGCTCCTCGGAATGGCCCTACTATTCTGTCGTCTCCACGCCTTGCATCCGTGCCCGCCGCGCCCCACGATCCGCGGCCTCGGGGCCTTGAGGCGGCTCTAGCACGCATCGATTGGCAGCCAAGCACCTCCCGCAGCCCGACGCCGTTGGAGCGAAGCACGAACGTTGGCCTGCATACGACCCCTCGCACTCGAAACAGCTTCGTCGCTATGGCCCAAAGAGCACGGCAAGATCGGGGGCGTTCGTCAGCATGGCGACACGGAAGCGGATCGACGACCCGCTTGCCCCCCGGGTCGCTTCACAACAGCCGCGGACCCACGTGGGCGTCGGCTGGGCGCCTGCGGCGAAGTATCGTATCCTCCGGATGGCCCGTCGGACGGGGCGGGCCCACTACAGAGGGAGCGACGATGATCACCAAGCGAAGCGCACCGGTTTTCGCGCTGGCTCTGTCCACATGCACGCTCGACGCCGAGCCGCTGGGGCCCGGGCCCGAAGGGCCTGCCGGAGAGCCGGGCACCAGCTCCTGGGTCGACGGTGACGAGCAGGTCACCACGGTGGCGAACGTGGGCATCGGCGCGGACTCGCCCGAGGCCTGCCTACACACCCGCGGGACGCTAACCGAGGAGCTCACGGGCGAGGTATCGGTCTCACCTGGCTCGTCGGACGTCAGCGGCTCTGGCACGGACTTTGCGGACGAGCTGGCGGTGGGAGCGGCCATCGAGATCGCTGGCGAGGTGTTCACCGTGATCGCCATAGCGAGCGCTACCGAGCTCACCATCGACTCGGAGCACAGCGCTGGCGCGAGCAACGCGGCGGCCTACACGGACCCTGACGCGCTCATGTCCATCGACAGCGGCGCGGGCGAGAGCAAGGTGACCGTCACACAGGCAGGCAAGGTCGGCATTGGCACCGCCGCGCCCGCGGCGACGCTCGACGTGGCAGGCAGCGTCCAGGCCGCGGCGTGGATGACCGGCGGCTGCGTCAATCCGAGCGATCCGAACGACATCATGGTGCCAGTCGGAGATATTTGCGTGGACAAGTACGAGGCGTCGGTGTGGTCGGAGCCTACGGGCGGGACGCAGTACGGGGCATCGGCGGACGACTATCCGTGCCTGGGCAACGGGCAGGACTGCTCTGCTGTCGAGACGCGGATCTTCGCACGGAGCGTGGTGGGCGTAGCCCCGTCCCGGCATATGACCTGGTTCCAAGCATCGGCGGCCTGCGACAACGTCGGCAAACACCTCATCACCAACGCCGAGTGGCAGCGAGCCGCACGGGGCACGCCCGACCCCGGGGCGAACGACGCGCTTCCTTGGTGCATCACCGACGGAACGGGGCCGGTGACGACCGGAGAGGCCACGGACTGCGTGTCGAGCTTTGGCGTGGAGAACATGATTGGCTCGCTGTGGGAATGGACGGCGGATTGGTTTGTTGCGGGCTACGATTGGCAGCAAGAAGATGGAGAACTCGCCACCACGGCGTGGCCTGGTGGCTACGGCGACGACAGCACATGGAATGTGGATGGCAGGGCTCGCAATGGCTCAGGGACGTATGTTGACGGCGTTCCCGCGACGGCGCGCCGAGGAGGATCCTGGCTCACCGGAACGGAGGCGGGCGTGTTCACCGTGAACTTGGTAAGCGGTCCCTCGGGCTCTGGCCCGGAAGTCGGCTTCCGCTGCGCCCGCCACCGCTGACTCCGGCTGCCCGCGGGCAGCCCCCGTCCCTACGTCCCCTCGTCCCCGAGCAGCTCCCCGAGCAGCGCCGCCACCTCCGTCCGCGACGGCCGCGGCTGCCCGTCGGGGCTGAGCCGCGGCGCGCCCCAGATGCACTCGCGACAGCCGTCGTCGCGCGCGCATGGCTCGCTCTCGCCGCAGCGGCTCACGATCTCGCGGGCCCAGTAGAGCGCGTGGCGCAGGACGGCGCTCGTGACTGCCCGCGCAAAGCCCACGCCGCCAGGGTGGCGGTCGACGATGACCAGCGCAGGCTCGTCGCCGTGGTTGCAGGCAACATCGAGGTCGTCCTCGCCGTGGTAGACGAACGCGGGCAGGGTTGTCCGCACCAGCATCTCGAGCGCCTCCAATGCTCCTTCGGTCGTCGAAGGAAGGTGCAGCACGGCAGCCTGCGTCGGATAGTTGGCCTCAATGGGCTCGCGGTAGACGATGGAGTCGCCGAAGCGCCGCGCCTCGTGGATCTGCCGCAGGCCGAGCACCGTCTCGGTCAAGCTCACGCCCGGATGGTGGAAGCGCACGGTCGCCCCTCCGCCCAGCCGAAGCTCGTCGCCCTGCCCTTCGAAATCCACCGACAGCGTGCGGATACGGCTCGTCTGGATGCGGCGCCGCTCGGGCTCGGCCCAGGCCACGCCTTCGTCGATGCGCCCCTGCTCCTCGGGCAGCAACACCCGATAGCGGCGACCACCCCGCACCAGCACCCGTCCGGGGTAGGCCGCACACAAAAGGCGCACCCGATCGGTCGAGAGCACGCGCTCGCCGCCCGAGCGATTGACGAGCTCGGCCGTATTCTCGGAAGCCACCTCGGTGGAGCCCTCGATGCTCGTCTCGGCCTCGCAACACAGCTCGGTGACCGGCTCCACTGCGCCCTGCTCGCTGAGCCGCAGCCGCGTTCGCAAGCTGGGCCGCTGCTCCGCGTCGGTCTGCTCCAGCGCCGCGGCCACGGCCTGGGCAGGGTATTGGCGCGCGGCCTCGCCCTCGGTCATCGGGACCTCGCGCACGGCGGCTAGCAGATGGCGCAGCGCGATGGCGGGGTTATCGGCCGAAGCCACCAAACTGGAGCCCAGCTTCATCATGGGATGCATGCCGCTCGGGTGAACCCAGTTGGGGTTGCGCGCCAAAAGCCGCGAGAATGCATCTGCATCGGGCAGCCATAGCGAGACCACCGCATCGGTCTGCAGCCCGCGGAGCAGCCCAGCCGCGCCCGCGCCCGCCGCAGCGGCCGCCTCAGCCGCGTCCGCCGCGCCCGCTTTTGCCTCCCCCTCGACCCCCTCGGCCTCGGTATCGCCCTCGCCCTTGGCCTCGGTCGCCTCCTCGCCAGTCCCGCCGTCGCCCCGCTCCGCTGCGCCAGCCTCTCGCTCGCTAGGCGCGGGCTCGTCGTCGTCCTCGGGCCGCTCGAATCCTTGAAATGGCAGGGCCGCCGCCTGGCCTCGCTCGGGGCGATCGCCGATCTCCTCGGCCGAAAAGGTCGCCATGCCCAGCGCCCCGCGTCCCGTGTGGCAGGTGAAGAACGGAATCATGGCCGCGGTGGCGCTCGCCATGCGCACGGCAATGGCCTCAGCCGCATCGAAGCGGCAATCGATCGGCTCGCCCGCGGCAACCACCGCCTTGCTGAACTGAAGCAAGACCTTGTTGACCTGCTGCTGCTGCTCGAAGCGCGAGAGCACGCCCTCGTAGCCCCAGATCTCGGCCTGGTAGCCGCAGGCGATCGCCACCCCTCGCGACGAGACCGCCGAATGCAGCGCCTTGGGCTTATGCGGCGCGCCCAGCAGCACGTATTGGCTGGGCGCCCCGCGGCTATTCGACTCGGGGCCCACCACCCTGAGCGCCCGACCCATCAAGCGCTCGGCATAGCTCTGCACGTCTGGGCCAAAGGGCGCCACCGTGCCGAGCACGCGCGGCTCCGAGCCCGCCCGCTCGCACAGCCGGCCGAGCCTGCGCATCACATAGCCGAGGTTGGCGCCCTGGGGGCCCGCGTGGCGATCGAGGTCGATGGCCACCACCAGCGCCAGGTTCTGCAGAAAGAAGTCCCAGTCGTCGCTGAGCGGGCAGAGCTCACGATGCAGCTCTTCGGCCGTGGCAAAGACGATCTGCGGCTGCCGCCTGTCGAGATCCAGCCCCTCGCGCCCGACCTCCGCCAGATCGCAATGGTAGATGGCCCAGCGCCACTTGGATCGCTGCGCGAGCTCGCGGAAGGCCTCGGCCCGGCGGGCGCTCTCGGCCGCATCCGGGCTCAGATACAGGGCGGTGCCGCCCTCGAGCAGCACCGCGCGCATGGCCAAGACATCGCAAAGCGTGCGGCGGCCGGAAAGCGGCGGCGTCTCCATGAGCACGTCTTTGCCGCTGACGATCACCTCGGCCGCGGCTTCCTGGTGCACGTAGAAGGCCTCGATGTCGAGCGCCGCCAGGATGTCGCGGACGAGCTCCGACTCCTCTTGCACCCGCGTGGTTCCGGCTCGGTGCTCTGCCCGCCCGTAGAGCATCCCGCCCGCGAGCAGCCCGAGCTCCGGGCCTCGCGGATCGTCGCGGAGCGCCCGCACGAGCTGGTTCGGATCGCGCGCTGCCCGAGCGCCCTCCTCTTCCTCGGCCGTCTCCCGCTCCTCCTCCTCGGGCGCCTCGGGCGGCTCGCTCAGGTTGCGGCGAAAGCCGTCGGCCACGATGACCCCGACCACCCACAGGGCCACGGGAATGGCGCCCGTCAGCGCCGCGGGAAGGCTCAGGGCCACCGCCCACCACATGGCCCGCACGAGCTTGCGCCCGTAGCGGGCAAAGCGCTTTTCCGGGGCGTCGGCGCGGTGGTAGCCGCACAGCTTGAAGATCCGCTCGGCATAGCTCGTGCCGAACACCTCCTCGACCTCGCGGGCCACCCCGCCGTCGCGAGCCCGCGAGAACAAGCCGAAGGCCCAGGCCAAGACCAGCACCAAGCCGAGGTAGACGAGCTGGAAGGCCACGAAGTACAGGCCCAGCAGCAAGGGGTGCCGAAAGACGCCGAGCGGCTGTAGCGAGCGGCCCGTCACGCCCGTGACCCACTCGATGGTGCCCCCTTCAAAGCTGCGTCCGGTCGCTGCGAAATAGGCGAGCAGCACCGCGTACGCCACCGCCACGATGCTCGCGGCCACGAGAAACAGCGGCCCGCCCGAGACGCGGTCGCTCAGCGCCTTGAAGAAGCGGTAGAGCCCGGCCGCCGTGAGCAGCGCCAGCACCAAAGCGAGCACCACGACCACCGCGCTCGCCCAAAGCGGCGACGCCAGAAACTGCTGGACCAGCCAGCCGAGCGGGGCCGCGAGCGCGCTCACTCGGCGCCTCCTTTGCGCGGCGTCGAGCCGGGCGCGGGCAAGGCGATGTGCTCGTGGCCGAGCGCCGTCTGCACGGTCAGTAAGTGCACGCGGTCGGGATCATCGTGGGTCTGCGGCTCGGGCAGGGTCGGCAGCCGCTCGCGCAGCCGAGCCAGAGTCGAGCCCGCCCAGGCGGGCGCGAACAGGTAGTGCTGCTCGCCCGTGCCCTCGTCAAAGGAGCGGACCTCGAGGGGAACGCCCAGCTTGCCGTGAAGCTGGGCGACGAACTGCTCCACCACCGGGCCAGCGTGGTCCTCGAGCAGCTTCTCGCTCGGTTCCACGAAAGGCCGCACAAAGGCGCGCAGCCGCTCCTCCAGCAGGTACTCGGGGGGCTCGTCGTCCCGCTCGGGCGGCTCGATCTCGGCAAAGAGCTTGTCGGCCAGCGCGCCTGTTGGCCGAAGCGCATCGTAGCTACCGCGCAATAGCTCGGACGAGGCGGCCGTGCGGTAGACCAGATCCCCGGCTTCCGCGCCCTCGGCCCGCTCGGCCTTCTGCGCTTCGGCCTCGAATTGACGCCCCAGCCGATCCAGCGCCGCGCCGACGGCGCCCAGTCGCTCGGCCTCGCGGTCGGCCACCTCGCGCACGCGGCGCAGCGCCCTCAGGGCCCAGGCCTGCAGCGTGAAGCTGAGACGGCTCTCGTAGTAGCGGCGAATGCTCGGGCCCACCTCGTCGCTCAGGTATCGCCCCACCGCGGACTGAAGATCCGTTTGGGCGGCCAGCAAGGCCTCGTGCCGCTTGCGGCGCACGCGCCTGAGCCAGGCGAACACCCCAGCGCCAAAGGCCAGCAGCATCCAAAAGAATGCGTAGGGCGGATCGAGCAGCCACCAAAGCCGCCCCGCGTAGACGTCCATCGACGACGGAGCCAAGGACAGGATCGGCACCTTGCGCCAGACCAGGGCCACCGCGATCCACTTGGGCAGGTAATGGAGCAAGGCGGCCAAGGCCACCGCGGAAAGCGCGCCGAAAAAGGCCATCCGCCCCGGTCGCGGCCTCAGGGTGGACTCGGCGCGCAGCTCGCGAAAGGCCGACTCGACACCGCTCGGCGAGGGGAACTCGGGCAGCTTCTCCCGTTTGAGCGACTCGCCCAGCCGGGTGATCTGACGCTCGGCGCGCGTGCGCACGAAGCGGGCGAGACGCAGCCCCTCGGCCCAGCCGCCCGGGCCCGTGCCCTCGGCGCCACGAATGGCCTGGCGCACCTCTCGTTCCAGGGCGCGAAGCTGCCGCAGGCCTCGCTCGTCGGCCACGCGGGTGACCTCGTCCATCTCCCGCTCGTCCAGCCGCTCGACCTGGGCCTTGACGGCGCTATCGAGCGCATCGAACCAGCCCCAGCCGTAGCTCACCTCGCGGATCTGCTCGGGGCTGTCGCGCCAGCCGATGCGCGGGAAGTCGATGTGCGGCGTGTGCGCCCGCAATAGCGCCACCAGATCGTCGCCCGACTTCGGGCTCTGGATGGCGCGCTCGAGCGTAGCCGCATCGGGCACGAGCCGCTCGGCCGCCACCGACTGGTCGCCCGCTGCCGCACCCGCGGCGGCGCGCACGGCGGTAACCAGATCTCCGGCTGCCCGCGCCACGCAATAGGGCACCAGGTTGAGCTCCAGGGTGGCGCAACCAAAGGAGGCGAAGGGGCGCTGCTGACGGCGGTGATCGATCGAGCTCCGCAGAAAGCTCCTCAGCGGCTCCTGATGGCGCAGCGCCGTGCCCAACAATAGCGACATGAAGGCCAGCACGGTCGAGGCCACCTCGCCGCGCGTGAGCTCGTAGCGGCTGGCCTGCTGCTCGACCACGAAGATGCGCGCCACGGGTGAGACCGAGCCCGCGCGAAAGCCGATGCGGCCGGCCTGCGCCTCGAGCTCGCCCAGCGCCTTGCCGGGATCGACGCTGGCGCCAGGCTCGCGCACGCCCAGCAGAGCCACCACCGGGCACACGCTCAGGTTGGGCAGATCGTGGCCGGGAAAGATGTTGCTGAAGCGCCGCAACAGGGCGTTCGCCGCCCGTCCGAGCAGCGGCGGCAGCCGTTCCGCCACCTCGGCGTCGGCCAGATCGCCCACCAGGAAAACGTCCAGCATGGGCCTGCGACTATCGCCCGGCTCGGAGCCACGCACGGCCGCGCCCAGACCGAGCAGCCCCTCGGCCTCGCGCACGATGCGTTGCGCCTGCTCGGCGACGGGCTCGGCCGGACGGAGCGCCAGCAGCACGGCCCGCAAGCCAAGCCCCCCTGCTCGCCCCTGTTGCGCCGCCTCGAGCCGCTCGACGATCTCGGCGCCAAAGGCCCCCACCCCCACGACCAGCGTGGGACCCTCGCCGCCGACGGACGGTGGCGCGCCCGTCGACTCCCACTCGGGTTGCTCTTTGGTGCTCAAGCGGCTCTACATTCCGGCGGATTCCAGGCGCCAGCTGTGGCGCTACATCTTGGCGAGCAGGCCGCTGAGCGCCTGCTCGGCGGCGTCGTACTCCCGCTCCACAAAGGCCTGCTCCTTGCCTTCGAGCTGCAGGCGAAGCTTGCCCAAGGCCTCGCGATGGGCCCCGAGCAGCGCCTTGGCCCCGTCGCGGTCGCGCTCGGCCACCAAGGCCTTGACGCGGGCGTCGATGCCATTGGCCAGCCATTCGCGGATGGGCAGCTTGGCCTGGCGAAAGGCCGCGAAAGCCTCGTCGCGGAACTTGCCCAGCACCCGGTCGCGCTCGGGGATATCCTCGTTGGCAAAGACGATGCGCTCGTCCTCGCGCCGCACCACCAGCTCGAAGCACTGCGCGAGCACGAACTGCACCAGCGCCTCGCCAGCCCGCGCGGTCTGCACGGCCTGTCGGCTCTCGAGCCAAGCGATGCGGCCCTGCCCTGAGAACACCGCCTTGGGCGCCACCTGGGCCAGGCACTCGGTCTGGTCGGGCGCGCCTTCCCAGCGCTTGTCGATGTGCAGCGGGATATCGGGTACCTTGCGCCCCTCGCAGTGCTCGGCATGGGCGGCCGCGCCCTTGGGCTGGTAGGGAAGATCCTCCCAGCGGTAGACCTTGCCGCGGCCGAGCTCATCGCGTTTGACGTAGTTGTAGCGCTCGAAGTACTCGTCGATGCTCTCCACCCGATAGACGGGCATGCCGAGCTCGCTCCAATAAAACACCACCCGTTTCGGGTCCTCGGTGCGGAGCACGTCCCCGCCCTTTACCGGGAAGCGATCGTTGGCGGTGAGCGCCGCGTTCAATCGCTCGTCGTCGAGGTAGGCCGAATAGACGCTGATGTAGCGCTTGGGCTCGACCGCGGTGGCCTGCTCCTCGCGCATCATGCGCAAGAAGGGGGCGCATTTCTTGGCGGCGTACTCGATCTTGTGGGCGATGTAGTCGTCCACCTCGCCCGCGCCGATGGTCTCGCCCGCCAGCTCCCACTCCCGCGCCACATCGCGCAACCTGATCTCGTGGGGATCGCCATGGTGCTTGCGCAGCTTGGCCCAGGCGAGCGCGGCGCGGGCCTCCTCCTCGAGCCCACTGCGCAGCTCCAAACCCATCTCGCCCAGGCTCTGGGGCTCGGCCTTGCCCGCAATGCGCTCCTGCCAGCGCTCGCGTCCCATGTCCACCAGGGCCTCGCACACCGCCTCGCTCATGTGGCGGGCGTGGCGCACCTTGGCGTAGGCCTTTTGAATGGCCGGGAAGATCCGCGTGGGATCGTAGTCGCTCGCCAGCTCGCGCTGATCGAACACCCAGTGCCACATGCGGAAGGGCTCGGGGTCCTCGTGGTTCTGGTAGACCTCCACGTCGAGCACGTGCTCGTTGGCGAGCCCGCCCTCCTGTCGCCTGATGCCGTAGCGCAGCAGCTCGCTGCACATGCCCTCGAGCTTGCCGCGGATGTCGACCAGCTCGCCGAACAGGGTGCCGAGCTGATCCTTGCGGCGCTCCACCTCGGCGAGCAGGTCCTCGCACAGATCCACGACGCCCGAGCTCTTGAGCAGGGCGAGCTGCGGCCCCTCCATGTTGTTGCGGTACCAGCCCATGAACTCGGGCACGACCTCGATGCCGTAGTCGTTGCCGCGCAGGTACTCGGTCAGGGTCTTGGGAGCGGCCTCCTCGAGCTGCTCCACCCAGCGCATGTAGGCGGCCTCGAGCCCCGCGAGCTTCTGCTGGGCGCCGCTCTCGCGGGCGCGGGCCTGCGCCTGGATCTCGCGCAGCCGCGCCGACAGTCGCACCAGGAACAGCCGCTCGAAGATGGGCCCCTGCGCTCCGGCCAGCTTGCCGAAGCTGTGCTCGTGGGCGCTGCCCGCTACCTCATCGGCGATGAGCTTGGCCTCTTGATCGATCTGCTCGCGCGCCTCGGCCGCAAAGCGGCGCCAGGCCTCCAGCCGCTTGGGCATCTCCGAGCGCACCAGCTCGGGCGCCTCGTCCATCTCGAGCAGCCGGTCCTCGCTCCAGCGCGGCAGCCCGCTCAGATGCCGCTCGAAGCGCGGCCCGAACTCGGTATCATAGCAACGCAGGAAGCGGTCCACCGCGCCCTGCTCGCTCTCGGTTCCGTCCGCGCGGCTCATGATCCCGCGGAAGAACTCGCCCGCCTCCCCAGGCATGTTGGCCTGGGCGATGAGGGTGCGCAAAAACTGCTGGTCGCGCCGATCGCGGTCGGCAAAGTCCTCGGGCTCGGCCGAGCTCGCGTCCTCGGGCAGCGCAAAGGTGCGGGTCAGCGCCTCGGCGGCAAAGCGATGGCCGCAGTAGTCGAGGATGTCGTGGTCGGGCACCACCAGCACGCTCAGGCCAAAAGCGCCGTAGCGCTTGGTGTACTGCTGGACGTCGGCCACCCCCATCTCGCGCTCGTCGTTATCGGCCGTGGACGACTGCCGCCCCAGGATGTCGCTGAAGATCTGGGTATGCGCGCTATCGGCAATGGCCTGGTAGATGAGCCGGGTATCGGTGATGACCTCGCGCTTGGCGCCGATGTCGTCGACCAGGTAGACGAGATCGTAGCAGCGGTGCGTCACCCGCCCGAGCTCCTTGCTGCGCGGGTCGTACTGAAAGGAGATGGGTCTCTCGACGCTGGCCGCCTGCATGTGCTCGAGCTCCATCAGCGCGGCATAGCCATTGGCCATGATCTTATCGAGCTGCTGGGCAGGCAGGCCCGCGCGCTTGAACACCGCGGGCAGAACGAAGGTGCCGCACACCACGGGCCGCTTGTGGGCGCGGAACAGATCGTGGGCCAAGAGCGCAATGGGAATGAACGAGCCCGAGCCCGTGCCGCCAGCCAGGGAGGCGTAGACGTGCACCATGGGGAATTTGTCCACGTCGCGGAAGCGGGCATCGATGCTGAAGCAGCGGCCGATCATGCGCTCGAGCGCCGTCAGCACCTCGGGCTTGTACCGCAGGGTGAAGTACAGGCTGAGCCGCGACTCGATGCGGATCTGCCCCGCCCCCGCGCCCGCCACGTCCCGCGGCAGGTAGTACTCGGGCCACCACGAGGTGAGCAGCAGGTCCTCGGGCGCGCCCCGCTGGCCAAAGCCGTGGGCCACGAAGGCGCGCTTGTCGAAGTCGCTGATGGGCACCCGCACGTCCACGCTCTCGGCCCTCTTGAGCTCGTGCTGGTCGGTGTCGAAGGCCACGAAGTGGACGAGATCCCGATAGCGGGCGTACTGCTCGCCGTGCCGCTTGAACTTGCGGGCGATCTCGTTGACGACCTGGCTGCCACAGCCCCCCAGCCCGATGAACAGGTGTGGAGCGATCTTCATCTTCTGGATCATCGTCCTGTCCCCTGGCCCGCGCGACCGCGCAGGTCCCGTAGAGGGCACCTTAGCGGTCTCCAAGCGCTGGGAAAAGCTGGAAAAGCGGGGTGCGCGCTAGGCGTGAGATGGATCCGTACGGGTAGGGGCAGCTGCAAGGGGTTTTCCGGGATTTCAGAGGCCTTGGGGCTAGAACAACGAGCGTTCGCGCGCGGCGCCCCGTGGTAGCCTGGGAGG
>CAYTYV010000047.1:0-22289 GCA_964441055.1 uncultured Polyangiaceae bacterium
ATCTGATGCGCCAGCGCAACCTGCCCCAGCGCGAGTTCGGCCGCATCAAGCAACTGGTGGCCGAGCGGCGCGGCATCCAGGTGGGCGACGAGGGCCTGGACTACGTGCTCGAGCAGCTGCTGCAGATGCTGATGCACTCGGCCAACATCGACGAGATCTACGCCGAGGACCACGAGCTCAAGCGCCGCATGCGGGCCTTCTTGCGCCAGGCCGCCGAGGCCGACGACAAGCTGGAGGCCGAGATTCGGCAGAAGCTCAAGCACGTCGAAGAAGGCTCGCGCATGTGGGAGATCGAGTATCACCGCATGAAGGCCGACATCAGACGTCGACGCGGGGGGTAGCGAGCGCGGAGCGGTGCCCGCCACTCGGGATGCCTCTCGACCGAGAAGGACCGTCACGCCATGGCCGCAGCGGATGATCCCCAGAGCTTCGTCTTGCTCATCGTGTCCTCGCCCTCCGGAGCGGGCAAGACCACCCTGTGCAACCGCTTGCGCGCCGAGTTCGCCGACCTGAGGTTCTCGGTCTCGCACACCACTCGCCCTCCCCGACCCACCGAGGTCGACGGCCGGGAGTACCACTTCGTCAGCGAGCGGGTCTTCGAGGAGATGATCCGCGTCGGAGCCTTTGCCGAGTGGGCCCGGGTGCACGGGCGGTACTACGGCACCGCGATCAAGGAGATCGAGCTCGCCCGCTCGAGCGCCCACGGCATCATCTTCGACATCGACTATCAGGGAGCCCGCCAGATCAAGGCGCACTATCCCGAGGCGGTCGGGGTGTTCATCTTGCCGCCCTCGCTCGAGGAGCTGGAGCGACGGCTGCGCGGGCGCGGCACCGAGGACGAGCAGACCACGCAGCGACGGCTGTCCAACGCGCGGCTCGAGATCGCCCACTACGGCCTATTCGACTACATCATCGTCAACGACGACATCGAGCGCGCCTACGGCCACCTGCGGGCGGTCGTGTTCGCCGAGCGCTCGCGCCGCCCGCGTCACGCGTTGCGCTGCGAAAAGCTCTTGGCGGCCAGCCAGAAGGCGAGCCCGTCGGCAAAGAGGAGCCCATGAGCAGCACCCTGGCAGTGGTAGGAGGCACGGGCCTGTACGACATCGAAGGCCTGCAACGAGTCGAGCCGGTCACCGTACAGACGCCCTTCGGCCCACCGAGCGACGAGCTCGTGCAGGCCGAGTTCGAGGGCAGCGACGACCGGCTGCTGTTTCTGCCGCGCCATGGCCGCGGGCATCGCCTCACCCCGCACGAGATCAACTACCGCGCCAACATCTGCGCGCTCAAGATGCTGGGCGCCACGCACGTGCTGTCCATCAGCGCGGTGGGCTCGATGCGCGAGGACATCGCCCCCGGAGACCTGGTGGTGGTGGACCAGTTCATCGACCTGACCAAGCGCCGCGTCTCGACCTTCTTCCAGGACGGCGTGGTTGGCCACGTGGCCTTCTCCGACCCGGTCTGCCCCATCATGGCCGAAGCGCTCTACCGCGCCGCCAGCTCGAGCGCGGATCGGTCGGACGAGACGCGGGTCCACCGAGGCGGCACCTACGTGTGCATCGAGGGTCCGCAGTTCTCCAGCCGTGCCGAGAGCCGGGTGTACCGAAGCTGGGGCGTCGACGTCATCGGCATGACCAACATGCCCGAGGCCAAGCTGGCGCGCGAGGCCGAGCTGCCCTACGCCACCCTGGCGCTGGCCACCGACTACGACTGCTGGCACGAATCCGAGGAGCCGGTCGCCGTGGAGGCCATCCTGGCGCGCCTGGGCGAGCTCGTGGGCAAGGCCAAGAGGGTCATCCGCAAGCTGGCGCTCGAGCTGCCCGACGTCAGCCGCAGCCCGGCTCGCAACGCGCTCGCCCAGGCGGTCATGACCGACCCCGATCTCGTCTCGCCCGAGGTCGGCGCGCAGCTCGGCTGGCTGCTGCCGTCCGGTCGCGACAAGCCCTGACGCGAGGCTCCGCGCAAACGGACCTCCCCCGCCTGAGGCTACGGCAGCCTGGTCAGCAGGCCTGCGGCCTGGCATGGTATGGGTATGCTTCAGGGACGACTCTCCCTGCCCTGAGCCCCACTTGCTACGGAACCATCGTGAGCGCCAAGACCGTTCTCGTCGTCGGATCCATGGCCTTGGACGACCTGGAGCTGCCGATGGCGGTGACGGGCCCGGATCCGACCGACCCAGAGCCGCGCACCCGCTTCCAGGACGTGGTGGGCGGCTCGGCCACCTATGCCTCGCTGTGCGCATCGGCCTTCGCGCCCGTGCGGGTCGTGGCGGTGGTGGGCGAGGACTTTCCTCCGATGACCCTGCAAGCGATGGGGGACCGCGGGATCGACACCGCAGGCATCGAGCGCCGAACGGGCAAGACCTTCCGCTGGTCGGGCCGCTACCATCCGGATCTGGTCGGACGGGACACCCTGGACACCCAGCTGCACGTTTTTGCCGACTTCCGCCCCAAGCTGCCCGCCGCGTACCGCGATAGCTCGGTGGTGCTGCTGGGCAACATCCACCCCGATCTGCAGCTCGAGGTGCTGGACCAGGCCGATCCCGCGGCGCTCGTCATCGCCGACACCATGAACTTCTGGATCACGGGCGAGCCCGAGAGCCTGGCCCGGCTGCTGGGCCGCGTCGACGTGCTGGTCATCAACGACGAGGAGGCGCGGCTGCTGAGCGGGATCCACAACATCTGCCGAGCCGCGCGCGACATCCGGTCGCGCGGCCCGCGCCGCCTGATCGTCAAGCGCGGCGAGTACGGCTCACTCTACTTCGACGATGAGGGCATCTTCGCCGCCCCTGCGATGGTGCTGGATCACGTCGTGGATCCGACCGGGGCGGGCGATTCCTTCGCGGGCGGCTTGGCCGGCTACCTGGCCACGCAGCGCTCGCTCGACAGCGGGGTGATGCGTCGCGCCATCGTCCACGGCACGGCCACCGCCTCGTTCTGCGTCGAAGCGGTGGGAACGGCGGGCGTGGCCCAGCTCTCGCGCGCCGAGCTGGCTCGGCGGGTGGGCGCCATCTGCAAGCTCGTCGAGATCGGCGCGGAGCCCCAAACCTAATCCGCTTCGTTCATCATAACCAACCAGACCCAATCGAGGTATCCGACATGAACAACGCGCACCTTGGAACGATGAGACGATGGCTGCTCACGGCGGCAGGCCTGGGCTTGACCGCGGGGGTGCTGGTGCCCGCGTGTGACGACGACGAGACCGCCCCTACCCCTTCGGGCAACTGCTCCCTGCCCGCGGACTGCCCGGCGGCGAATCGCGACTGCGTGGGGCTGGTGGACAACGCTGGTAAGGACAAGTTCGCGTTGCGGATGGCGCAGCTCACCGTGACCTCGCCGCCGTCCTTGGCCACCCAAGTCATGTACGGCGTCATCTCGGTGGGCGTGAACATCAACCTGCCCGATCAGTGCAACGTGCGCGGCGGCGGCAGCTTCAACTGGCTGATGGAGTTCGATACCAACACGGGCATGGCGCGAACGGGCGGGGCCCTTCCCCAGCACGACCCGTTCGACGGCTATTGCTTCCTGGACCCGAGCACGGGCTTCGGACCCATGGAGGTCTACGCCCCCCTGGGCGCGAACGGCAGCTTCGAGGCAGGCCCCTTCGACTACCTTCGGGTACCCATCTTCCTGAGCATGGACGACCCGGATGACTACGTCGAGATGCCGCTTCACCAGCTCACCCTGAGAAACGGCATAATTTCGGAGGATCAGAACTGCGTCGGCCGCTACAACGCCGAAGGGCTCAAGCCGCTGAACAACTGCCTGCCCGACTTCACCGATGGCATCGAGTACTTCGTCAACGACGCCGAGATGGACGGCTTCATCGAGCTCGAGGAGGCCGACGAGATCATCGTCGACATCATCGGGCACAGCCTGTGCGTCGTCCTTTCTGGCGATCCGAACGCCTGGGGCGAGGAGGCCGCCGACGGCAAGAGGTACTGCAAGCGCGACGCCGCCGACCAGATCGCGTTCCAGGGCGACTGGTGCTCGGACAACACCCCCGACGGCTGCACCGATTCCGTTCGGGTCACCGCCGAGTTCGCCGCTAGCGCGGTCGAGCTTCGCACCGATTGCCCCTCGGGCACGGGCGGCGCGGCGGGCGCGGGCGGTGGCGGCGGCGCTGGCGGCAGCGGGGGCGGCAGTGGAGGCAGCGCAGCAGGCGCGGGTGGCGCTGCAGCCGCTGGAGGCGCAGCAGGCGCAGGCGGTCAGTAGGGCCCGAAAAGGCTGACGTTGCGCGGGGCTCGCCCCGACGCGTAGGATGCATACGGGGGATCGACCCTTCAGTTGGGGCATAGGAGATGTCGATGCTTCGCATTGCCAAGCACTTGCTCGCCGCGGTCTTCGTCCTGCTGTTCGCCGCCTGCAGCGGCGAGAGCTGCTCGTGCGGTGGCGTCGCACCGTTGCCCGCGGGCTTTCCAGCGGAAAACCGCATCGAAAACGCAGCCTCGGTGCGCCTCACCGACTCGGGCATCGCCTTCTTGGAGGACAACGTTGGCGCCCTGGCCAGCACCTTCCTGGGCGAGGGTGGCGGCTCGGGCGTGATGACCTTCCCCATCGACACGATCTACGGCAGCTTCGAGCTGTGGATCTTCGAGCTGGTCGTATACTGGGTGTGTCCGAACGGACCCAACGACGCCGTCGACCCGCCCGAGTGCATCGTGGAGATCAACCTGGCCGAGGCGGATCTGTACCTGGAGTCGGCCCCGCCGCACAACCTCCGCACCATGGATCCCGGCGTGCACAAGACCACCATCCCGGTGCGGATCCAGAGGCTGCCGATCGATCTCGCCTGGCTGTGGGGCTTGATCGAGAGCCACACCACGCTGGTGGGCAACGGCAACGACGCCTGCCCGCCCGATGACCAGGACTACGCCCACATCGGGGTCACGGCGAACCTCTCCATCGAGATCGACACCAACCCGCAGCACGTGCGCAACGGCTATAGCCAAATCAAGGTGGAGGATCTGTCCATCGACAGCGGCGACATCGCCGACGCGGTCCGCTTCTGCGGCACCGGGGTAGACGATGCGATCCTGGGCGCCCTCAAGGACATCCTGGTGCCGTTCTTGCTGGACTCGCTGGTCGGCGAGCTCGGGGCGATGCTCGAGGAGCAGCTCTGTCAGCCGGCCAACCCCGAGCTCGACCCCCCCTGCCCGCTCGGCACCACGGCGGTAGACGGCATTTGCCGCTACGGCTCGGACGCAGATGCGCCGTGCGCCTCCATCATCCTGGGCATGGAGGGCAACATCGACCTGAGCGAGCTCTTGGCCTCGATATCCCCTGGCACCCAGGGGGGCTTCGACATGCTCTTCGCGGTCGGCGGCCACAGCGCTCGTCCCGACGGCTCGGGCTTTGCCTGGGGCGACCTGAACCCGATCGCTGGCGGCGTGACGCTTGGGATGTACGGCGGCGCCGAGCCCACCCCGACGACGAGCTGCGCGCCGCTATCGGAGATCGCCCTTCCCACTGGCGTGCCCATTCCCGCGGAGCTCATGGCCAATGCGGTGGCGGGCTGGCCCGAGCAGATGGACGGCCCGCACGTGGGCATCGCCCTTTCCGAGCGCTTCCTCAACTACGCCCTGGCGCAAATCTACAACAGCGGCGCCTTGTGCCTGGGGGTGGGCGGCGATCTGCTGCCGCCCGAGCTCAATAGCGGGGTCATCGCGCTGGGCTTGGGCGCCAAGTCCATGGTGGAGCTCGGCCGCCAGAAGGCCCCCCAGCCGCTGGCCATCATCCTGCGGCCCCAGCAGCCGCCGCAGGTCACCTTTGGCAACGGCACGGACATCGTCGACGATCCACTGCTTCGGCTCACGCTGCCTGCCATCGAGATCGACTTCTACATCTGGTCGCTGGATCGGTGGATCCGGGCCATGACCGTGGCCGCGGACATCGACGTTCCGGCCAACCTGGAGGTCACCCCCGACGGGCTCCAACCCGTGCTGGAGGAGATCGGCCTTCTGAACGTGACGGTGAGCAACACGCCGCTGGTGCGCGAGGATCCCGCGATCATCGCAGCCGCCCTGCAAGGCTTGGTCAGCAGCATGGTCGGCGACCTTCTGGGCGGGGCCTTGCCTGCCTTCAACCTCAACGAGTCGCTGGCGGACTTTGGCCTGCAGCTGCTCATTCCGCCTACCGAGCCCGGGCAGGGCTCTCCCGGGCTGCGCAAGCTCGAGCAGGGAGGCGACCGCTTCCTCGGGATCTTCGCTGGCTTGGCGCTTGCCTCGGGCGCCAAGGTCGTCGAGGCCGATACCGAGGCCGAGCTGATGGAGCTCGACCTCGGTCCAGCCACCGAGCAGCCGATGGGCTGGGGCACGCCGGTCGAGGCCACCTTGCGCCTGTCCGGCTCGCTGGACCGCGGCACTGGACCGGTCGAATGGCAGGTACGCGTCGATGATCAGCCCTGGCATCCGTTCACGAGCGAGTCGATCGTCAGGCTGCGCGACCCCGTGCTGCGCTTGCCGGGGCGCCACCGGGTGAGCGTGCGCGCCCGCGCGGTGGGCGACGCCCTCAGCCTGGACCCCAGTCCTGCAACGGTGGAGCTCGTGGTGGACCGCGAGCCGCCCGAGCTAGAGCTTTTCCAGCAACCCGACGGGCAGTTGCAGGTGGAGGCCGCCGATGCGATCTCCGCACCATCCGGCTTGCGCCTGCGCCTGCGCCTCGGCGAGCTAGGCCCCGACGGCCCCAGCTGGGGGCCGTGGACGGACTGGGAGGCCGCCTCCGGCTTCGAGCCGCTGGACGGCGCAGGGGCCGACCTCGCCCAGGTCGAGGCCGAGGATGAGGCCGGTCACAGCCGCTCGACCACGCTCGAGCTCATCCGGGGACGCGGCTCGGGCGATGGCGGCAGCTGCCAGTGCCAGCTGCCACGCCGCCAACGCGGGCTAGGTCCGGGGCTTTGGCTGGCCGCGGCGGCGCTCGGCGCGCTTGCCCTGCGGCGCTCGCGCGGCGGCCGACCTCGCCGCTTGCGGCGCTTGCGCTCGGTCCGTGGCGCGCTCCTGCTCGGCGCCTTGGCCGTCGCCAGCTCGAGCTCTGGCTGCTCGTGCTCGGACGAGACCGCGGCAGTGGAGCCCGGCTGCCGCGGTCGCGGCGACTGCGTCCCGCTCGAGCCGGGTCTCATCGGCGCCTACACCTCGGCAGCGGTGGCGCCGGACGGCACGCTCTGGGTCGCAGGCTATCTCGAGGCCAACTGGGAGGACGACTATTCCTGGGGCGACTTGGTGGTGGGCCCGCACGACGGAAACGGCGTCGTCTGGCAGGTCGTCGATGGCCTGCCCGCAGATGCCACGACCGATATCGAGCGCTACGACCCGCAGGGCTTCCGCCGCGGCATCACCGAGTCTGGCGACGACGTGGGCCTGTGGACCTCGGTGGCCATCGCAGCCGACGGCGCTCCCGCTGTGGCCTACTACGACGTCACGGGCGGCACGCTGCGCTATGCGAGCCTTGAGGGCAGCACCTGGCAGACCACCTCCGTGGACCAACGGGATCACGGCGACGTCGGGCGCTACGCCGAGCTGATGTTCGTCGAGGGCCGGCCGGTCATCGCCTATGCCTTCATCGAGCCTGGACAGAACAATGCGGTCCAGAGCGGAGTGCGGCTGGCGACTGGCTCCAGCCCTTCGGCGGCCGAGGCGCAGTGGAGCTTCGAGGACGTCAGCGTCGATCCGGCTACGCCATGCCGAGCCGCCTACTGCCCGACGGGCACCAAGTGCGTGCTGTCCAATGGCCTATGCGCCAAGCAGGCCAAAGACTGCACCGACAGCTGCGGCGACGGCGAGTCCTGCGTGGAGATCGGGGGGCAGTCGCAATGCGCCGAGGTGGCGGGCAGCTCATCGGTGAAGACCTACCCCGAGGCCCGCGGGCTGTACGTATCTATGGCCGCCACGCCCGCAGGCGGCTTCGGGCTGGCCTTCTACGACCGGATCCACGGCAACGTAATGGTGGCCAGCCGATCGGGCGGTGAGTGGTTGAGCACCATCGTCGACGGCGAGGACGCTGAGGGCAACGATACCGGAGATGCTGGCATCGGCACCTCGCTCTTCATCGACGGCCAAGGCGACTACCACCTGGCATACGTCGACGGCATCCAGGAGGCGCTGATGTACCAGTGGGTCGAGCAGGGCTCGGTGCCTGGCACGCCCGAGATCGTCGACGATGGCTTTGGCGTCGATGGCGTGGCCTTTGCCGACGGCCTGCACATCGTGGGCGACGACTCGGACATCCTGGTCAGCCAAGGCGGCGAGGTGCACATCAGCTATCAGGACGCCACCGCGGGCACCTTGCGCCTGGCCGTGGGGGCGCCTGCGGGCGGCGGGCACGAGTGGACCAGGCAGGCCGTGGCGCAGGAGGGCTTTGCTGGCTTCTTCTCCCAGCAGGTCCACCAGGACGGCGCGCGACGGATCGTGAACTGGTGGCGCGCGGCCTCGCCCAACACGCACGGGGAGGTACGCGTGGTCTCGGGGCCGTGAAACCCTTTTTCGAGGGCTTTAGGTGGGCAGCGGCGGCGGCCGTCCGCTGCGCCCATCCCCGTCCATCAGCGCGTCGCCAGCGAGCGTGATGGCCTCGATGCTCAGGTTCTCGATGGCCAGGTCTTGATAGGCCTCGGGCGGTAGGCCCAGGGCGCGGGCCACGGCGCGAAGGTAGGCGTCCTCGTCGAGATCGAGCACCTCGTCGGAGGCGTGGACCTCGGCGATGAGCTCGAGCAGATGGCGCTTGTGCTGATCCGAGGCGAGCCGCAGCTTGGCGACGGTGGCCTCGAGATCAAAGCGCTTGGGGTCGAAGCGCTCGAGGCGCTGGACCAACCCCGGGGGCACCTTTTTGCTGCGCATGGCCTTGGCCAGGGTTCGTCGCGCCGCGTCCATCTCCCGGCCGTCGAGGTGCTGGTCGGCGTACGCTGCCCCCATGAGCAGATCGGCGATGAGCTCGTTGCGGGTGGCCATGCCGCTAGGCCGCAACGTCGGTCGCGTCGTCGAGGCTCGCGCCCGTGAGCTCGGCCGTGGCCGGGCCACTGACCCGCGCGCGCTCTTCCGACACCAGCTCGAGCAGCTCGCGCTTGGTCGCCCGGCCGCACTCCAGCATGGCCTTCATGTAGCCGTCGACGTAACCGTGAGCGCGCGCCATGCGCGTATAGCTGGTGCCCCTGGCGCGAGCGGCAAACACGTCGCGCAGCATCTTGCGGAGCTCCTCGCACATCTCTGCCTTCGATGGCATCTTCCTACCTCCCGGTGGGCCGCTCGGGAGAGCTAGGCCCACCGAGCGCTTGTTCCTGGCCTAGCCAAGGGCGCCGAGGAAGGCCAAGTTCGCGGGGTCACGGGCCCGTGGGCGAGCCGTCGGAGCGTTGGGCAGGCTCTGAACAGTCCGTCGGCGCCAGCCGGTCCAGGCGCCGCAGGGCTGCGTCGGCGGCCTGGGGATCGGCAGTGAGCAGCGCGAGCGTCGTCCCCTTGCGCGGCTGAATGACCATGCGGCAGCGGCCACGGCCGGCCGGGACCAGCACGGTGAGCACGAAGTCGCACAGCACCCCCAGTCCGAAGACCGCCGCGCCAAAGCCCACCAGCGCGGGGGAGCCAGCCCGCGCGCCGTCGGTCACCAGCGAGACGCCGAGGTAGGTCCCGAGCGCCAGGGCCAACATGGCGACGTACAGCGCCAAGCGCGGAAAGCGCACCTCGCGCACCGCCCGCGCCAGATTGGCCGTGGGGATGTGCGTCTCGCCGGACCGGAGGGTCCGTCCCCACAGCCGTGCGCTCCAGGCGAGCGTCAGGCCCGAGGGGCCCACGCGAAGCTCGGCTGGGCGCCGCCATCGGAGCAGCAGCCGGGCGAGCAGTCGCAGCACCCAGCGCACGAGCAGCAGCCCCGTAGCCGCCCACAAGACAAACCACACGCTCCGCATGGGCGCGGGGACGAGCTCCCCCGCCACCCGCGCCTCGCCGCCCTGCGCCGTGCCACCCGTCCGCTCTGCGAGAGGCACCGACGGCGCAGACGTGCCCGCATCGCCGAGCTTCACGACGGCGCACAGCCCCGGGTCGGCAAGCCGTTCGCCAAGCGCAGCGCGGGCGGTGCGGGCGCGCCGCGAGGGGCTGGCCGCAAGGGCTAGCGCTGCCCCCAGGCCCAGAACGCGCACGGAGGCCGCAGCCGCGGGTGCATCGGCCTCGACCACCACCTCGCCGAGCGCTGCCCACAGCCGCTCGGCAGGGCCGGTCCAGTCGTCGTCGACCGCCGCGGTCGGAACCAGCGCGGTGTGAGCTGCGAGCCAGCCGAGCTGCTGCGCGAGCGCGCGGGCCTGCTCGGGCCCGGATGGGGGGCTCTGGGCGATCCCTCGTGCCACGAGGGCGCCGAGCAGCAGACGCGCGGGGCCGTCGGCGTCGGCCGGATGCGTCAGCAGCTCGAGCGCGTTGCCCAGAGGTGTCTCGCCATCGTCGTGGCCGAGGCCTGCCTCGGCTAGGATCTCCTCCAGGCCGTCGCTCAGACGAGCGCGCTGCTCGTCGGCTGCCGCCAGCGCGACGGTGTGGACCACGCGGGCCAGCTCGTCGGCTCGCGGATGTGCCGCGAGCGCGTCCAACACGGCGGGTAGGGCTTCGGGCTCGTTCATGGCTGCGACGCGGAGGCTGCGGGGCTGCTCGGGCGCGGTGACCTCCCCTTTAGCAGAACCACGCCCGCGCGCCGACGCATCCCGTCCGCCGCTGCTTTCGCGCCGCGGCGGACGCCCGGCAGGTCCGCTCGCCCTTGGCCCCACGGGCAGGCTCTTGGCTAGCGGACGAGCTCAGCGGCCGCCGTCGGGCGCGCGGTCCTGACCCCGCGTTGCCGCCGCATCGGGTCGCTCTGGGGGAACAAGCCTACGTCGGTGCGCACGACGAACCGCTCCCTTGCGCTTGCTCACCCCGGCGTCCTTGCCCGAGCCCGGACGCCTGTTCGCGGCTTCCGTGCGCCGCTTCTTGCGCGCTCGCTTCGCCTCGATCTCGCGGCTGAGCTCCTCCTTCTGCCGCTTGACCCAGCGCACGATGAAGCGGATCTGCTTGGGCGAGGCGTGCGCCCGCACGGTGATGCGCTGGTCCACCACCTCGAAGCTCGGCTTGCCGATGAGCTCCAGCCGCTTTCCCCCGAGCAGCCGTCCGGCAAAGGGCAGCCAGTCCGGCACCTCGACGGGCACGCGAAAGACCTCCAGCATCTGCGCGATCTCCGCGGCGTGCTCGCGGGCGGCCTCCGCCGATTCGTCCTCGGCCTCGGCGCGGATGATGTAGCCGCCGCCAGCCGGCTGATCGCCGCGAGGCACGGGCGTCAGGGTAAGCCGCATCCAGCGCAAGCTCTTGGGAAGCTGGACCCCGGGTACGCCGATGAACGCGCGCCAGGGCATCGCGATCTTGAGGCCGATGACCACCTCGGTGGACTTCTGGAACGGCTTGATGTCCTTGAACAGCGGTATCTGGTCCTTTTCCTTGGCGGGATGGATCACCACCAGCCGTTTGGCGGGCAGGAGCGCGGCCACGTGATGTCCGTTGGAGACGGTGGTCACGGCAAAGGGGTAGCCCTTGAGCCACTTGCCAGGAGGCTGGCTTTGGCGGCGAGCCCGATCGACCGCCCGACGAACCCGGCCGAGCGGGGCGTTGTAGTGCACCACGGCCGTGACGTACTCGGGGCGGCGCATCTGCGGTCCCGCCAGCAAGATGTGGTCGAAGTCCTGCACCGGGTCCAGCTCGGTGCCGCCCATGACGAACTGCCACTCCGGGAAGGCCAGCAGCATCTGGCTTAGCTCGGCGCCCAAGGCGTGCTCGCGGATCTTGTCGGTGGCGAAGTAGATCTCCACGTTGGGGTGCTTGGGGGCAAAGGACGCTCGGCCACCCTTGGCGAGCACGGTCGGGTCCTCGAGCGGCGGTGGGGCCGCTCTGCCCGCGTCGGCTTGGTCGTCGGCCAGCCCGCCATCGGGCTGCTCGGCGCCTGGCGCGGCATCGGACCCCGCGTCGCCGCTGACGGCGGTCGCCCCATCGTCGTCCCATTCCGCGTACGGATCCGACAGGCCTGCCTCCTCGGCCGCCGCGTCTACCGGCTTGCCGCCATCCTGCGGACCAGCACCCGCATCCATCACGGGCTCGTCGTCGAAAAAGTCGTCCACGCTGGGCTCGTCGTCGTCCAAGCCAGCATCCACCTGTCCCCAGTCGTCGGCAGGCACGCCGCGCAGCGGCTCGGCCCCCGCAGAAGGAGCGCTCCGGGCCTGCGCGCCCTGCTCGCCGTCCGTCAGCCATCCGTCGAGCTCGATGGGCAGCACCACCTCTTCGTCGAGCGGGGGCGCCTCGGCCTGTCCCCTGAACAGCCACGGCACCATGGGGGCGAGCCCGCTCGCCAGGATCATGCCGTGCAGCAGGCAGGCCACCACCATGGCCGTCAGCAGCACCCGCAACCGCGGCTCGCGCAGTAGCCACAGGGCCTGCGCGCTGCTCCGCGGGCTCGTGTCCGCAAGGCCTCGGCTGCGCGTCATCGACGCCACACCCTACCCTAGCATCGGCCGCACGGCCCAGGCCCGCGAGTCGCCTTCTCGCACAACGGCAAAAACCGAGGGATCCGTTGGTAAATGCGCGAACTTCGGCGCCTTGTCGGTCCTGCCCCAGAAACGCGTAGCGTGCCGCTTGGCACGATCCTGGCAACGATCGGACAGAAAGATCGAACAAAAAAACGAAACACCAGCCGCCCGGCTCGGGGCGGAGCCCCGCTAGATGCCCTTGAACGATGTTTTCGGTGATCGTCGAGCGTGGTTGAGAATTGGTTCGACAGCGGGAATGCAAGTACTAAGGAACTGGCGTACCCAAGAGCGTCCGCAAGCGGACGAGTCTTCCATGGCTGACCGGCGTCGACCCCATGCTGCCGCATCCAAGACCTCGACGGGCAACCGCCGAATGCGCGCTGCTGCCCGCCCATCGCCGAGCCGCAGCAGCCCAGCTGCGCGTGGCGGCCGCCGCTCGGGCGAGACGGCAGCTCAGCGTCGCGCTCGGCCATCGAGCGCCTCCACCGCGCTCGGGGCGGTGCTGGGGGTGGTGCTGGGCGCGGGCCTTTTGGGCGCCGCGACCTGGGCCAGCGGCTGCGGCAGCGAGGACCCGCCCGGGCCACGCGCGACTCAGGCCGACCCCTCTGGGCGCCCGTCCGCCGTCTCGGCTCCAGAGCCGGGCCGCAGCAGCCGCGCTGAGCCGACGCCTTCGGCTACCGCGGAGGCCGCCGCCGAGGACGCTGGCGCGCCTGACGCGCCGTGGCCGGGGCCGTGGTTGGGCGCCATGGCACACCGCACCCCCGTCTACGCCACCACGCGCTTTTCCAAGCGTTGGATCGGCTACCTCCGACGCGGAGCCAAGGCGCCCGTGGTCGACAGGCCCGTCAAGACCGCCTCGTGTAGACGCGGCTGGTACCCCCTGGTGGACGGCGGCTACGTCTGCGGCAAGTACTCCACCCTGGATCTGAACGACCCGCGCGTGCGCAACGGCGTCAAGGCGCCCAACCTCGATGCCTTGCTGCCCTATCGCTACGCCTACAACACCGCGCACGGCACGCCGCTGTACCGCTCGCTTCCCACGCGAGAGCAGATGCTCGAGTACGAGCCCTACCTCAAGAAGAAGGCGAACAAGCGCTCGGTCAAAGCCAAGTCCAAGGAGCCGGTCGAGCCCGACCCCGAGATGGCCGAAGCCGACCGCCCCTCGCCTGCCCGCTCCAAGCTCGACGCGGGCCGCACCCGGGCCGCTGACATCTACGCGGATGCCGCCGCTGCGAGCGGCGACGCGGCGGCTCACGCCGCCGTCCTGCTCGACGGCGGCGCAGTGGACGGCGCGATCGAGGACGATACGCCGTGGTGGCAGCAATCCGGCGATGAGCCGCTGGAGGTAACGCTGGCCGACCTCGAGGAACAGGGCAAGGGGCCCATCGCCAAGCGCATGGTCAAGGGCTTCTTCATCGCCATCGACCGCACCTTCGGGCGGAACAACCGCATGTGGTACAGGAGCACGGGCGGTCTGATGGCCCCCGCCGACCGGATGGTCATCCCCAAAACGCCCGAGCTCAAGGGCCTGGAGATGAGCGACGAGGTCGGGCAGGTCGGCTTCATTCGGGCGGCCAAGGCTCGCAAGTACCGCTTCGAGGAGGGCAAGAAGAGCCCGGTCCGCGCAGGTCGCGTGGCGCGCTTTACCGCCGTGGGTTTGACGGGCCAAACGCGCCTTTACAAAAAGCGGCGCTACCGCGAGACCGTCGAGGGATGGTGGATGCGCGGCATCGACGGCACCACCACCGAGCCCGGTCCCCAGCCCGATGGGCTCGGTCCCGACGAGAAGTGGATCGACGTCAACCTCCGCCGCAAGTCGCTGGTCGCCTTCGAGGGAAGCCGACCCGTGTACGCCGCGCTCATCTCCCCTGGCAAGCGCTCCGAGAAAAAGGCGCGCGACCATCGCACCAAAACCGGCAAGTTCCGGATCCGCGAGAAGCACATCAGCACCACCATGGACGGCGATGGTCCTTCGGGTGACCTGCCGTACAGCATCGAGGATGTGCCCTACGTCCAGTACTACGACGGCTCCTACGCCTTGCACGGCGCCTTCTGGCACCAGAACTTCGGCCGCGAGCAAAGTCACGGCTGCGTGAACCTCGCTCCTGCCGATGCCAAGTGGCTGTTCGCCTGGACCCTGCCTCAGCTGCCGCGAGGATGGCACGGGGCGTGGGCCACCCAGGACAAGCCCGGCACGCTGGTGGTCATCCACGAATAGCTCTAGCCCTTGACTCGCGCCGCGGTTCGCAGGACTGCATCCACACATGGATCAGCTTTCCGCGCACCTGGACCGCGGGTGGGACTTGGTACAGCAGGGCGACCTGACGGGGGCCCGCTCGTCGGCCTTGCGCGCGCTTGAGCTCGAGCCGGATGCCCCCGAGGTGCACAACCTGCTCGGCTACGTCGCGGCGCTCGACGGCGACTGTGAGGAGGCCATCGAGGCCTACGAACAGGCGCTGCTACTGGACGAGACCTACGTCGAGGTGATGCTGAGCGCCGCCGAGCTATACCTGCATCCGCTCGGAGAGTACGACGAGGTCCTGCGCCTGTGCGACCAGGTTCTGGAGCTTTCCGAGTTCGAGGACGAGACCCTGGACGCGCTGCTGCTCAAGTTCGAAGCGCTCGCTGGCAGCAAGGACACCGAGGCCGCCGAAAAGGTGCTGTCCCGCTTGCCTCCCGGTCCCTACGCCCATCCCGCCCAGCGCTTCCTGGTGGGCCGCGCGCACTTCGAGCTGGGCAAGCTGGACGAGGCCGAGCGGCTGCTCGGCGAGACCATCGACGAGCAGCCCGACCACGCCGATGCCCACTACTACTTCGGCTTGCTGCAGGAGGAGCGCGGGGACCGCCGCGGCGCCGTCGCCTCGTTCCTGCATTCGCGCGAGATCGAGCTGGCCCTGGGCGCACCGCCCTGGACGCCCGCTGGCGAGACCTTCACCCGCTTCACCCAGCGCGCCATCGAGGCGCTCGCCCCCGAGCTTCGCCGCTGGCTCCAGGACGCCGAGGTCTACATCTCCGACCTGCCAGGCGCCGAGGTGGTGGTCGACGGCGTGGATCCGCGTGCGCTTGTGCTGCTCGATCCCCCGCCCCCACCCGACGAGCAGTCCCCGCGCGACCCGTCCTCTTCGCCGATTGCCGACAACGGCGTGCGAGCCTTTCTCTACGCCGTCAACTTGGTCAAGGCCGCGGGCGGCCTTCAAGCGCTGCAGTCACAGATCCAACAGGCGCTCGAGAGCGAGATCAGGGCCACCTTCTTGGATTCGCCCGCTCGGGCCTCGCAGCCCGCGGCGGCCGAGCGGGCCAAGCGCTGAGCGCGCTCCCCCCCCGGCTACCCGAATTCGTCCGCCAGCTCGAGCGTCAGGTCGGCATCGGTGGCGAAGTCGTCGTCCTCGCGCGCGGGCTCGTCGTCCGCACCCTCCGGACGCTCCTCGTCCCGCAGCACCGGAAGGCGGCGCTTGCCGATGGGGCCCTCGTCGACGTAGTCCCGCAGCGCCATCATCTCCCGAAGCGCCTCGAGCTTGGCCAGGGCCCGTACCTCGACCTGGCGAATGCGTTCACGCGTCAAGTTCATGATCGCCCCCACATCCTCCAGCGTTGTTCCGCCCCGATCGGCGATGTCCAGCGCACAGGTTTCGTTCATCTCCCAGACCTCGAGGTCGGGGAAGTTGAGCTTGATGGCGCCCGTGCGCGGCGACACGTCCAAGTACAGGTGGTACTTGCACGAGACGTAGGGACAGGGGCGCTCGGCGCCCGCGCACTCGCAGCGCTGGCGCGGCTTCCAGTACCCGGTCTCCGGGTACAGCAGCCGGCCAAGCTCCAGCTCGCGCTTGGTCATGCGCTTGACGCTGATGGTGCGCGCCCGCACGGCCCGCTTGCGGCGGGAGCGGCGCTGCTCGCGCGTCACGGCGGTCTCGGCGGTCTGGCTCGCCGCCTCGCGCGCCAGCGAGCCGTCGATGGCCAATGGATCGGCGATACCGGCCATCTCCTGCAGGCGCCGAGCCAGTCCCTCGTGGTCGATGATCGCCTTGTCCTTGATGTCCGTCGCCATGGTCTCCTCCGCTGGGCAAGGGTTATGAGGCCACGACCTCCGAGCGACTCGCCTCCGCCTCGCCGGACAGCCTCTGCTCCATGCGCTCGATCCGGTCGACGAGCTCTCGCGCCAGCGTGCGCGCCTTGCGCAGCTCGACGAAGATGGCACGGCCACCCACCGTGCCAGCGTTCCGCTCCTTGGCCACCCGCTCGAGCACCTCGAGGATCTTGTCCAAGCTCTGCTCGAGCGCCTCCACGTCACCTCGCACGAAAAGGAACTGGTGTTGGATCTCCTCGATGGTCAGCCCACGAGCCATCATCTCCTTGATCCGCAGGATCTGGCGGACCACGCGCAGCGGATACAGGCCCTTGGAGCCTCGGTGCTTGCCCTTGCTACCGACCCGAACGCTGCGGGGCAGCAGCCCGAGCTGAACCCACTTGCGCAGCGTGGCCTCGCTGAAGCGCACGCCCTGGACGGCGAGAAACTCCAACAGGGCTGCCGAAGAGATGCCGTCCGGATGGGCGGCCTCGAGCTGTTCGAGCGCGTCCTCCGAGATCTGGACCACGGTGGCTGGCGCCCGACTGGCCCCCTTGGGCCTGCGCTGCTCTGGGATGTTGTCGACCACTTGGACCACCGGGTTCTGCTCCGTAACCGCGCGTTTCTTGGGAGTATTTCCCTACGACCGGAGAACCCTATTCCACTCAATGGAATACAGTCAATTGAATGCCATGCTTTTTTTTTCGGCCCTTGCTAGCCCCCTGCACAAGCCGCTCGAGACGACCTGGGGGTGACATTTTCTGTCTCACCAAGCTCCCCGCGACCGGTCCCTCGTGCTCGCGGAGCCAGGAGCGCGGCCACGGCTGTCAGCGCGAGCCGCACTCGAGCCGAATCACCGAGCAAGAATCGCTTGAGCGGCCCCTTTGCGCCCGGCCTGCTGCTACCCTGTGCACTTGGGCATGAGCGAGCATACCGAGGGGATCCAGCGGGTCAGCCGCGACGTGACGGCGCGGGGCGTGCGCATGCGGGTCGTGGAGGCAGGCCTCGAGCACGAGCAGCCGGTCATCCTCGTCCACGGCTTTTTGGTGAGCCACCTCGAGTTCGACGACATCATCGACTCGCTGGCCCGTCGCTTCCACGTCATCGCCCCTGACCTGGTGGGCTTCGGCGAAAGCGAGAAGCCGAGCCCCGCGCGATACCGTTATGGGATCGAGACCTTTGCCGAGGCCATCGCCGACCTGGTGGCCGCCTACGGGCTGGGGCGCACCAACGTGCTGGGCCACGGCATGGGCGGAGCGGTAGCCATCATCCTGGCCGCCCAGTACGGCGAGCTGCTCACCCGGATGGTGCTGGTCGATCCCCTCTGCTACCCCTTCCCTGCCCGCTGGCAGGCCCGGCTGGCTCGGCTGCCCGTGCTGGGCGGCGTGTTCTTCAAGCAGCTCTACGGCCGCTGGCTGTTTCGCAGCTACTTCCAGGACGAGGTCTTCTCGCCGCAGGCTGCGCTTCCCCACGAGCGCATCGAGCAGCACTACGCTACCTTCAACACGCCGTCGGGTCGTGAGAGCGCCTATGCGGTGCGCAGGGCGATGCTGGATACCCGCGCGGTGGTGGCGCGGATAGGCCGCGTCCAATGCCCCACGCTGGTCGTCTGGGGCCGCAACGACCGGATCGTCCCCGCGGCCTTCGCGCTCAAGCTGGTGCGCGAGATCCCGGGCGCCCGACTCGAGCTGTTCGACGCGGGACACTCCCCGCACGAGGAGCATCCCTCGGAGTTCGCCTCGGTCGCCACGGAGTTTTTCCTGGGTCGTCGCTGAGCGCGAGTCACCTGGGTGTGCGATGCCTACCGCCCGCGTGTTCCGCCGCCTGCGCCAACAGCCGCCTGCCATGCTGGGCCTCGGCTTGGTCGTGGCGCTGGTGCTCTTCGCGCTCTTCGGGCCCTGGCTGCTCGAGCACCAGCCCAACCACAGCGACTTCTCGCTCGGCCGAGGGGCGACGGGCGCCCCCCCCGGTCCGAGCGCGGAGCACCTGCTGGGCACCGATCCGCTGTTTCGCGATCTGCTCGCCAGGCTGGCGGCGGGGGCGCGCCTGTCGCTGCTGGTCGCCGTGGGGGCCACCGCGATCGCCGTGACCATCGGCGCCCTGGTGGGCGTGGTCGCGGGCTATGCCGAGTGCCGCCGACCCGTACTGCGGGCATCGCTAGGCGGCCGCGCCATCCGGCTGCCGCTCGGATGGCTGGACGACGCCTTGATGCGCCTGGTCGACGTGGCCCTGGCCTTTCCCTTCCTGTTGTTGGTCACGGCCGTGGGCGTGGCCGTGGACCGCACCGATGCCTCCACGGTGTTGTTGATCCTCGGGCTGACCGGTTGGATTGGCATCGCGCGGATCGTTCGGTCCAAGACCATGCAGCTCGGTCGCAGCGACTACGTCGCGTCCGCGATCGCTCTGGGCGCCTCTGCCGCGCGCGTCATCGGGCGGCATTTGCTGCCCGGCCTGGCAGGCACCCTGCTCGTCATCGCGACGCACTTGGTCGCGCAGATGATCCTGGCCGAGGCCGTCCTCAGCTACCTCACCGTGGGGATCGGGCCGCCCGAGGCCACCTGGGGCCGCATGCTCCACGAGGCCGAGCACTACTTGAGCATTCGGCCTTCGCTGCCTGCAGCCTCCGGTTTCGCCATCCTGCTTGCGGTGCTCGGCTTCACGCGCCTGGGTGACGGCCTGCGCGATGCGCTTGAGATCCGCAGCCAGCCGGAGCCTCGGCTCCGCGCCCATCGATTGCCGATCGATGTTCTCATCGTCACCGCGGCTTTCTTCCTCGTGGCCCTGGCTGAGCCCAGCCCACCGGCTGACCCCATCGGCCCGTCCGCTTCCCTCGAAGCCGAGCCCCACCGCGGCGGCGTGCTGCGGCTCGCGACCAGCGTCGACACGCGCTCGTTGGATCCCGCGCTGGCCTACGACGAGCTGAGCACCGCCGTCGGCCAGCACATCTTCGCGCGACTGGTCCACTGGGACGAGCAGGGACGCCTCAGGCCAGAGCTGGCCGAGCGCATGCAGAGCTCGCGCGGAGGGCGGCGGCACACCTTCTGGCTGCGCCCTGGGCTGCGCTTCCACGACGGCGCTCCGGTGCGCGCCCAGGACGTCAAGCGCTCGCTGGAGCGGACGCTACACCCTTCTGCCCCCTGCCCTGGCGCCAGCCTGTACCGGATGATCGCGGGCTACGAGGCCTTCGCCCGCGGCGAGGCCGAGCAGCTGGCAGGCGTGGAGGTCGTGGACGAGCGCACCATCCGCATCGACCTGAGCGAGCCGGACGCGACCTTTCTGCCCGTCATGACGCTGGGTTTTGCCGCGCCTGTCTGCCCCTCGGTTCCGAGCCGCATCGATCCCAAGCGCCCCGCTGCGCCCTGCGGGGCGGGCGCGTTCGTCCTCGATACGTGGCACCGAGGCGAGCGGATCGCCCTGCGCCGCTTCGAGGCCTATCATCGGCCTGAGCTGCCCTACCTCGACGGCATCGTCTGGCACCTGAACCTGCCCTCGCACAGCCAGCGCTACCGCTTCGAGGCGGGCGAGCTCGACTGCGTGCGGGAGCTCACCAGCGCGGACATCGCCCTGTACCGCGCCCAAGCGCGCTGGGCGCCCTATGCCTTCTGGTCCACCAAGCACGTCACCCACGGCGTCTTCCTCAACACCGAGATACCGCCCTTCGACAACCGCCATCTGCGCCGCGCCGTGGCGCACGCCCTCGACCCCAGCGTGCTGCCCAAGGTGCGGCCCCAGGTGACGCCCACCGATCGCATGGTGCCCGAGTCGATTCCAGGGCCGTCGCGCGCGGGCCCCATGCGCCGCTACGACCCG
This sequence comes from uncultured Polyangiaceae bacterium, assembly GCA_964441055.1. GTDB lineage: Bacteria > Myxococcota_A > Polyangia > Polyangiales > Polyangiaceae > JACQWT01. Next base: position 20,378 of record CAYTYV010000047.1, read on the forward strand.
GCCGCTGCGCTGGTCGAGATGCGGCGCGCAGGCTACCCGTACGAGCCCGCCACGGATGGGGGGGGCTACCCCGAGATCATCGACTACGTGACCGTGCCCGACCAGTTCCCGCAGGCCGCGGCCGAGATCTTCCAGCAACAGCTCGCCCGCGTGGGCATTCGCGTTCGCCTCAAGCTGGTGAGCTACGCGAGCTGGCTCAGCCAGACGGCCGAGCGGCGAGCCGTGGCCATGGGCTGGGACGGCTGGCACGCGGACTTCCCCGATCCGTCCAATTTCTTCGACCCCATCCTGACCACCTCGGGCATTCGGCAAACCGGCTCGCAGAATCGGTCCTTCTTCTCGAGCCCCGTGCTGGACGCCCTCATCGCCCGCGCGCGCCTCGAGCAAGACCTCGAAGAGCGCATGCGGCTGTACCTCCGCGCCGAGCAGCTCGTGCGGGACGAGGCGCCGTGGATCCCGCTGTACGCGGCGCGGGCCTACGAGCTCACACAGCCTCGCGTCAGGGGCTATCGACCCCATCCCGTGCTGCCGCAGCGCTACACCGAGGTCTGGCTGAGCCCGCGGGGCCAAGCCGAGGGGATGCCATGATCCCCCTGCTGCGGTTTCTGGCTCGGCGGCTCGGGTGGGCCGCGATCGTGATCGCGGGCGTGGGCACCTTGGCGTTTTTCACCTCGCGCATTCTGCCAGGCGACCCCGCCCGCATGCTGCTGGGCCCCCAGGCGCGGGCGGCCGACGCCGAGCGGGCGCGCGCGCTCTACGGCCTGGATCGACCCGCGACCGAGCAGTACCTGCGGTTCTGGACGAGGATGATCCATCGCGGGCCCGCCTTGCCCGCTCGGCAGCCGTCGCCCGAGCACTCGAGCTGCGCCGAGCTCGTCTGGGGCGTGCACCTCGACCTCGGCTACAGCTTTCACCATCGTCGCCCAGTTGTTGACCTCATTGCGGAAATGGCCCCTCGCTCGCTGGAGCTCGCGCTGGCAGCGCTGCTCTTCCAGACGCTCATCGGGCTGGGAGCAGGGCTGGTCTCGGCCCGCTGGCGCGGCACGCTCTGGGACCAGCTCTCGGTGGGGAGCACCCTGGTCGGCCTGAGCGCGCCGACCTTCCTGCTCGGGCTCGTGCTGCAGTACGTGCTGGCCTACAAGCTGGGCTGGCTCCCCTATGACGGCTACGGCCGCACGGCGACCGAGCACCTGCTGTGCCTGGTGCTGCCCGCGCTGACCCTGGGCGTGTACGGGGCGGCCATCTACGCGCGGCTGAGCCGCGACGAGCTGTCCGCGGTGCTCGCCTCCGACCACGTGCGCATGGCGCGCGCCAAAGGGGCCTCCGAGCCTCGCGTGCTCGTGGTGCACGGGCTGCGGAGCGCGCTGCTGCCCCTCGCGACCTTGATGGTGCTCGACGTCGGGACCCTGATCGGCGGTGCGGTGGTGACCGAGCGGCTGTTTCGCTGGCCTGGCATGGGCTACTTGGCAGTCGAGGCCCTGGTCAACCGCGACGGCCCGGTCGTGCTGGGCACCGTGCTGTTCTCGGCCGCCGCCATCGTGCTCGCGGTGCTGGCCCTAGACCTGCTTCACGTCGCCTTGGACCCCCGCCTGCGCAAAATGAGTCGGCGCTAGCAGGGCGGCTCGTATCACTGCTTGCGCCCGTAGGGGCACCAGCGCCGCGCGTCCTTCTCGGGTGCGTCGCGCACGCACTGGTCGTAGGCCTTCTGCATGTCCTCGTTCCTTCCGAGCGCGCGGTAGGCCTCGGCCAAGTACATGTAGGCCTCGGCGCTCTTGGGGTCCGCCTCGAGCGCCGCCTTGGCCATGCGCTCGGCCTCGGCGTAGCGGCCGATGTTCAGCAGGGTCCGGGCCTCCTTGAGCGGGTCCTCGACCGCGGGCAAGTCGGCGTCCTTCGGGCCTTCGTCGGGCTCGGT
>CAYTYV010000048.1:0-21896 GCA_964441055.1 uncultured Polyangiaceae bacterium
GGGCGGCTGCGGCGGCGCGGGCGGCGGCGGCGGCTCGGGCGGCGGCGGCGGCTCGGGCGGCGGCGGCGGCGCGGGCGGCACGGGCGCGGGCGACGGCCACACGATCGCGATCGACTGCGTCAACGACTTCGTCACCGCGGACGAAGTGTTCGCGACCTCGTCCGGGAGCTACACTGGCTACGTCGCGTGGGATGACAACTGTCTCTACGTGGGGATGGAGGGGGAAGACGTGGACTCAGGCTCCACGACCAAGTGGGTGCTGCTGTATCTGGGCGGGACTCCAGGCACCACCGTGGGGCAGCTCTACCAAGAGCAGGAGCCCACCTTGGGGTTTGTGGCCCGCTATCACGTGCGCTGGAAGGCGGACGGCAGCTACACCCACGTTCGGACGTGGAGCGGCTCGGCCTGGCAGGACGGCTGGCTCATTCCCAGCAACGACGTCTGCCAGGCTGGCGACTTCGTCGAGATGCGCATTCCGTGGGTGGACCTCGGCTCGCCGTCCACGATCGATCTGCACATGTGCATGATCAACGAAGATGTGGGACCTCCGGACGGACAGTGGAGCTACGCCGCGGTGCCGAGCAACTCGTTCGTCGACAGCAAAGACCCCGACTACGAGCACTACTTCCACTTCGATCGCAGTAGCTCGACCGCGCCCAACGACTACAGCCCGATGTGAGCTGTGGCGGCGCGAAACGCGCGAAACTTGTCGTCCGCTGCTGCGCGGTGCTAGCGGCTCCATAGACCAGGGCCATGAACACCGCCATCGAGTCGGCCGCCCTTCCCGTCGTCGTGCAGAAGTACGGCGGCTCCTCGCTGGCCGACGTGGACAAGCTCGGTCGCGTGGCCGAGCGCGTGGTGGCCACCCGCCGAGCCGGCCACCACGTGGTCGTGGTGGTGAGCGCCATGGGCAAGACCACCGACGAGCTTCTGGCGCTGGCTCGGCAGGTCGCCCGCCACGGGCGTCCCGAGGTCGAGCCTCCGCGGCGCGAGCTCGACATGCTGGTGTCTACGGGCGAGCGCGTGGCCATGGCGCTTTTGTCCATCGCCATCCAGGCGCGGGGGCTGGACGCCATCTCGTTTACCGGATCGCAGTGCGGCATCATCACCAACGATCGGCACTTCGACGCCCGCATTATCGAGGTGCGGCCCGCCCGCATCGAGGACGAGCTGGCGCGCGGGCGGGTGGTCATCGTCGCGGGCTATCAGGGCATGAGCTACAAGCGCGAGATCACGACCCTCGGCCGCGGAGGCTCCGACACCACCGCGGTGGCCCTGGCCGCCGCCCTGGAGGCCGAGCGCTGCGAGATCTACAGCGACGTCGACGGCGTCTACTCGGCCGATCCGCGCGCCGTCCCCGCGGCCCAGCACCTGCCCGAGCTGGACTACCAAACGCTGCAAGAGATGGCCGAGGCAGGCGCCAAGGTGGTCTGCGCCCAGGCGGTCGAGTGGGCGCGGCGGGCGGGCATCGCGCTCTACGCCCGCAGCACCTTCAGCCCGACCGAGGGCGGCGCGCGCGAGACCTTGGTGCGCAAGTTCGGCCCTAGCGAGCAGCCGCGGGCCCGCGCCATCGTGACCGACCAGCCCGTGGCCCTGGCGCGGTTCGGCCACGGCGCGGGCTCTGCCGAGCTCGAACGCGTAGTGAGCTCGCTGTGCGGTCACGGGGTGGGGATTCGCCAGCTCGAGGCGGCGCGAGATCGGGCTTCGCTGGTGCTTTCGGTAGGCAAGGCGCCCAAGTGGCAGACCGCCCGTGCCGAGCTCTGCGAGCTGGTGCCGTCCGTCGCGATCGTCGAGCCGCTCGGGCTGGTCTCGGTGGTGGGCGGCGGGCTGGCCGACACGCCCCAGCCCCTGCTCCAGCTTCGTCGGATCCTGGCCGAGATGGGCGCTCGTCCCCACGCGCTGTCCGTCACGGCGCTGCGGCTGGGCGCGGTGGTCGAGGCCGAGCACGCGCTCGCGGCCCAGCAGCGGCTGCACGAGGCCTTCGTAGATCCCTAGCCGTCTGGCGGCTCGATGGCGACGCCCACGTCGAGCGGCTCGTCATCCGCCCCGCCATCGCGGTCCAGCGTGGGTAGCTCCTCGCTCGCGATGCGCTCGCCGAGCGGGTCGTCCAGCCCGTTCGCATCGCTGTCCTCACCCGCCTCCGCGATGGGCTCGATGCCGAGCTCATCGCTGTCGCCGAGGCCCTGCTCGGTACCGTCGGGCTCGACAAAGGACCCCGAGCACTCGTCGATGGGCAGATCCGCGGCATCTGGCGCGTCGCCGAGGCCCGTGCGCTCGTCGCCCACCGCGCTGGGGCCTCCGTCGTCGACCACGAAGCTCAGATCGATGGGCACCTCGGCAGGCGTCTCGTCTCCCAGCGCCTTCGCGCCGCTTTTGGGCAGCTCGAGCTCGAGGGCCTCGTCCTGCTCCAAGCCCAAGCCGTCGGCAGACCCGCCGCGCTCCGCGTCGTCCTCGATGTCGAGCGCGGGCAGCTCGGGCCTGTCGTCCTCGGGCAGCTCGGGCTGCGAAGGCCTTGGTCGTCGGCCCGCGGCCGCTCGGCTCGGTACGGTTCGCACCATGATGAGCAGCATAGCGGAGCGCGCTCGCGTCGTGCAGTTTCCCCTTTATCCGCGTCTCGAGGTCTGCTTAGGTCGCGCCGCTATGTCGGTCGAGCAAGCCGACTCGGTGGCCGAGCTCATCGCGCGCTCTGCGGCCGACGGCATGGTGCAAAGACGCATCGTCGTGCCGCCCGAGCAGGTGGTGTACGTCATGGCCATCGTGGAGGCGAGCGAGGGTCTGGCGCTGGTGCTGGCCGAGCATGGCGGCGAGCTCACGCTCCTGTGTACGCCCGAGCAGCAAGGGCGCTTGGACGAGCTGATCGCCGATCTGCAGCAGGAGATCCCGCTGCGCCTCCGAGGGAGCGACGCCTCGGCTGAGAGCGGCCGCGACGCTGCTCCGCTGTCGGGGGGAGCGAGCTCGTGATGCGGGACGGTCGCAGCCGGCCCGGCCCAAGCGGTCCATCCGTGGCCAAGGGCGGACCTCGTGCGGGCCGCCGCGACGAGCAGCGTCTGGTCGGCGCCTGGCGAGCGTGGCTGAGCTCGCTGGCCACCGATGCCGATGCGGCTTCGGCTGCGGCCTACCTCTATGCCGAGCTTGCCGACGAGGCCCGCGATGCCTGGCTGCGGGCGCTGGCCGAGGACCTGCCCGCGCTAGGCGTGGAGCCTGCCGCGGTCTACGCGCCGCTTTTGGCCGTCGAGTCCGACCCCGGTCGGCTGGAGCGCATCTGCCAAGGGGCCGGCTCGGCCCTGAAACCGACGGCCGAGGTGCGACGCGCTCTTGTCGGCACCGATCCCGATGGCGGCTCGGTGCTGGTGCTGGTCATCCCGCTCTACCTCGACTTCGTCTGGGCGCTGGTGTGCAGGCTGGTGCCCGACGAGGGGCTCTCTTGGGTGCGGCAGGTGCCCATCGTGCGCGATGCTGACGCGCCCCAGCCGGGACAGGTGCTCGAAGGGGCCGGCTTGTGCGCGCAGTCGCCAGAAGCCATGGTGGATCTGCTGGCGCATGCCGTGGTGGCGCACAAGCGCCGCGGGAAGCCCATCCCACAACTGCTCTGCCAGTGCGCCGATCTATTCAGCTCGCCGCGGCCAAGCCTGCAGCAGGACGCCGCCCCGCCGTCGTCATGAGCAGGGATGGCTCAGGCGGCACCAGCCAGACGGCCCCCCACGTTGGGCGGCGCTCTGGCCGCGCGCTCGCGACGCTCGCAGCAGTCTTGCTCCTCGGCCTGGCTGCGTGCAGCGGCTCGCCGCCAGGCTCGGCCGAGGCGCCCGCCGCGCAGTTCTCGCCCGAGCAGGGCGGCGCAGGGCCCGTGCGCCGCTTTTTCTATGTGGCCCTGGATGGCAGCGAGGTGTCGACGGCCTCGCTACGAGGCCGGATGAGCGTGCTCGCGCTGGTGGCGACCTACGACGATCTGTGCCAGGTGCAGGCCGCCATCGTCAACGCGCTGCTCCGCCGCCACAGTCCGCGCATCAACGCTGCGGCCCTGGTGCTGGAGCCGCCGCATCATCGCCCCATGGCCGAGGCCTTCGCCGCGGTGCTGGAGCTGTCCTATCCCGTGGCCCTGGTCGACGAGGCCACCATCGCGGGCGAGGGTCCATTCCCCGCACTGCACCACGTGCCCTCCGTTGTGGTGCTGGACCGCCAGGGACGGGAGGTGTGGCGCAAGCTGGGCCTGGCCGAGGAGGAGGAGATCGCCGAGGTCCTGCGCCGCTGGGAGGACAACCGGTAGGCCAGCAAGGCGATACGGCCGCTATCGGACTTGCCCGCTGCGCTTTGGCGCCCAGCGCTTCTTCAAGGACTTGGGCACCTTGCCCTTGCGAAGCAAGGTCTTGACCGCGTCGCGCTCCTTCTTGGTCGCGATCGGCCCGAACCATTCCACGGTGCCGTCGACCCACAGACCGACCACGGGCCCCTGGCAGATCTTCTGACAGCCTACGGTCTCGACGCCACCGAGCTCGGACAGCTTGCGCTCCAGCCTCTTGCGCTTCGACTTGGATCTATCGCAGCGAGAGCCCCGACACAGGAGCACGGTGTTGCGACTGCTCTTGGGCATCCGATTCGGATAGCACGAAGCAACAACTTGCCCAAGCTCGTCCCTTTGCGAAAGGTGGGCCACACAGACGGGCGCCTACGACCACTGCACGAAGCGCTGTGACAGGTGCGAGGCGCTCGCGACCGTCTCGAAGTCCCGGTCGCGGTGGAGCAGAAGAGCGCCGTGGTCCAGACAGAGTTGCGCGATACAGCAGTCGATCGGGCTTCGAACCGTCTTGCCGCCGCGCCGCAGCTCGAAGTACAGGCGCGCAGCCGCTCGCCAGCTCTCTGGCGAGACCTCGAGGTAGTCCTGGGTGTCGAGGTAGCCGGACAGCAGGCTCCATTCTCGCTCGTCGCGACAGCCCTGCAGCAGCTCGAGCTGGGTGAAGCGCGTCAGCACCAGCTCATCAGCGCCGAGCAGCTCCACGAGGCGGCGTTTTCGCTTGCCCGTTCGGTCCCGGAAAACGTCGATCCACACCGACGTGTCAACCACGACCACGCCCGAGCTCCCGCGCGCGCTTGTGGTCGAAGTCGTCCGCAAGCCGCAGCCTGCCAGCTAGATCGAGCAGGCTCTTCTTGCGCCGATCCCGGACGAGTGTCCTCAGCGCCAAGTCCACCAGCTCTCGCTTCGTGCGCAGGCCGGTCAGGCTGAAGGCCTCCTCCACGAGCTGATCGTCGATCACGATGTTGGTGCGCATGTATCACCCCAGTGAGCCTTTCTTTGTGTATTCTAGGGTGTATCAGGTGTACAAGCAAGGGGTCAACGGGTTGCTCTAGGGCCCTAGCCAGTGCCTTAGGAGAACGACGCCGCGTGAGGCCGACTTTCCGATTCGAAGTCCAGGGGCAGGTCGTCCGGATCCAAACAGCATATCCCAGCAGTCCACCAAGCGTTGCCAGGGGTTCCTCTAGGAGCGAGTGAACGTGGTATCATGATCTTTCGGCGCTCGCGCAGGCCGAATGCGGGGAGTTCGTGTTCGATCCCGGCAGCATCATCGCAGGCAAGTACCGCATCAAGCACAAGCTTGGTGAGGGTGCCATGGGTCAAGTGCTCGCGGTCGAACACGTGGAGATGGGCTGGCTGCGGGCGATCAAGCTGATGACCCAGGCCGCCGCAGCGACCCCGGACGCCATGGAGCGGCTTCGGCGCGAAGCGCGGGCCATGTCGGAGATCGAGAGCGCCCATGCCGTCACGGTGTATGACTTCGGCCGTCTGGAGGACGGCTCGCCCTACATCGTGATGGAGTACCTCGAGGGCTGCGACCTGGACGCCTACCTCAAGCAGCAGGGACCGCTGCCCGTACACGAGGCCGTGAGCTATGTCCTGCAGGCCCTGGAGGCGATTGCCGAGGCGCACCAAAAGGGGATCGTGCACCGCGACCTCAAGCTCAAGAACCTGTTCCGCACGGCAGACGCAAGTGGGCGGCCCGTCGTCAAGGTGTTGGATTTCGGCATCTCCAAGCTGCTCCACCTCGGTGCGAGCAACGCCGTGACCCATCAAGGCGTGATGCTCGGCACGCCCTATTACATGTCGCCGGAGCAATGGTCGGCCGCGCCTGACGTGGATGGGCGTGCGGACATCTGGTCTTTGGGAGCGATTCTGTATCGATTGACCACGGGAAGCTTGCCGTTTTCTGCGTCGATCCAAGCACAGCTCTGCCGTCAGGTGCTGATGGATCCGCCCGCGCCCATGCAGAGCCCTTACGGGCCGTTGCCTTACGGGTTCGAGGCGGTGGTCCATCGCTGCCTGGAGAAGGCGCCGGGGGCTCGCTACCCGAGCGCTGCCCAGCTCGCCCAAGCGCTCGTCCCCTTCACTGCGGATCTCGCCTCGGACGCCACCACGCCGCTGCCGAGCAGCCACACTGCACCTTCATATGTTGCCGCATGCGTTGCGCCCGATCCAACGACGACGGCCTCGACCGAAAACAGACTGAGCCTCGCCAGCCCTCCGCACGCTGCCACAGGCTCAGGCGGCGCCAAGCACTCGTGGGTGTGGGCAGTGGCCGCGTTCGCCGTGGTGAGCGTTACGGGCGTGGCTTTGCTGTTCTGGTCGGGGTCCGTGCGGCGTGATAGCTCTGCGACCCCAACCGCGTCGCCGACGGCCGAGTCCGCTGCCTTGCCTGTTGGTGTCGCGTCTCGTCCGCAGCGGTCCGCGAACGAGCCCGACTCGGATGAAGCATCTGCGCCCGATGAGCCGAGCGCGCTGGATGTGGCGGGCCTCGACGGCGGAGTTGCGGCTGAGGACGCGACGGCGGCCAGCGGTGGCTCGGGTGGGGACAAGCCTGCGCCGCACTCCGCGCCGAGCAAGGCCGCCGCGCCTGGAGGGCCCCGCGCCGATCCCTACGGCGACTGGAGCCGACACTGAGACACGGGCTGGCCGTGGGGACCATCGTTGAGCAATGACGCCAATCTCAGGGCTGCTGCACCAAGGTTGCGCAATGAGTATCCAGAGGAGCGTTGGCACGGCGATGATCGCCGCCGCGCTCGCAACATTGCTATGCGTTTCGCCCACGACGCCCGCCCTGGCCCAGAGCTCGGCCGACAAGGCTGCCGCCGAAGCCCTCTTTACCGCGGCGGGCCAGCTCATGCGCGCAGGCCGCTACGAAGAGGCCTGCGCCAAGCTCGAGGAGTGCGTGAAGCTGGATCCGACCGGTCCCACTTACCACCACCTGGCCAGGTGCTACGAGAAGACCGAACGCCTGGCCAGCGCTTGGGCGAGCTACCTGGAGGCCGCTGCCGAAGCCAAAAGGGTCAAACAGGATGCGGGCCCAGGGAGCCGTGAGGCGACAAGAGCGGCTGCGCGCGAAGCCGCTTCGACCCAGCGGGCCAAAGTCCTGCAGTGGCGGCTGTCCACGCTGACGATCACCGTTGACCCTGAGCTGCGCCAGCTTGCAGGGCTGGCCATCGAGCGAGACGGGAAACCGGTGGGGCCGGGCGCTTGGGACACCGCGGTTCCGGCAGACGGCGGCCACCACCGCGTGAACGTAACGGCCAACGGCTGCCAGCCCTGGTCCACCACCGTCTACGTGAAACCCCAGCAAGACGCCGTCGAGGTCCGCGTACCACTGCTCGAGCCGCAGGACGAGCCCGAGCCCGAGCCAACATCGCCCGAGAAGCCGCCGCCGCCCGCCGACGAGGCGTCCGAGCCGGATAGCTCCGAGCCAGGCTTGGAGTTCGATCTAGGCCCGGTGTTCTGGACGGGCGTCGGAGTGGCAGGGCTCGGCCTGGTGGTGGGCACGGTGACCGGTGCGGTGTCGCTGTCGCAAACCTCGAGCTTGCAGGATCAGTGCATCGATGGGGTCTGCTTTCCCGCGCAGCACGATGATCTGGACGCGACCATGGCGACCGGACACGCCTCGACGGCTGCGTTCGTGGTGGCAGGAGCTGGCGCCGCCGTGGCCTTGCTGGGCATGTTCGTTTTCGACCGCGAAGGCGCGGACGAGCCCGCGACGGAGGCAGCCGGAGTCCGACTGCTTCTGACGCCGGGCCTTGCTGGGGTTTCTGGAGAGTTCTGATGAAGCTCGTTCGCGCTGTGGGCTTGACCTTCTTGCTGTTCGGCTCGGCGGCCGGCTGCACGCTCGCATCGGGAGCCGCCGACCTCGAAAAGGGCGAAGGCATCCCCCTCTGCGGCGAGTGCGCCTACAGCTCGGACTGCGCCAGCGCCAACTGCCGCGCGGTGCACTGCGCCGACGGCGGCACGCCGAGCTTGTGCGTGCCCGAGCACGTCACCGAGCAGACGGATCCCGGGCAGGTGAGCTGCGATTGGGCGAGCGTGTGCCCGTAGCGGTCGCGTCGGTGTGTCGGGCTCGACTAGCGGTCTCGTCGGCGTGAGCGCCGCGAGGCGTAGGCCCACAGCAGCGCCAGTAGAGCTAGGGCCGCGCTCGAGCTCTGAGCGCGCGTGCCTGCGGTCGAGCACGAGCAACCCTCTTCGCTCGGCCGGTCCGGCAGCCGCTCGCCGAAGACGTCGCCGTTGCTGTTGGGGGGCATGCAGGTTCCGTCCTCGCATGTCCCTCCGTCGTAGCAGGGAACGCCGTTGAGAGGCGTACATTCGCCGTCGGCGCTCGCGCCTTCGGCCGCGCTACAGGTATGGCAATCATCGAGAAAGTTGCCGCCACAGGGTTTGTCGCAACACACCCCGTCCACGCAGTAGCGATTCGGGCACTCGGCGCCGTCGAAGCAGGTGTCGCCCAGCTCCTTTGTCGCAGCGTAGGCGTAGGCCGCACCGGCATTAGGGCGGAAATCGTTCTCGTAGTGGGCGCCGACCAGGACCGCGTCGCCGCTGGTGGCCACGGCATGGCCGTATTGCGCGCCATCCTGCGAAACGTCGGCCGTGAGCTTGGGCTCGACGAGGTTCCACTGGTCCGGGACGTGCTCGTCTGGCGTGAACACATACGCGGCGCCGCGAGCATCGCCCTCGAGATCTTCATCGGGCGCACCGACGACGACGAGGCCGTCTTGCAGATCGACAGACCGTCCGAAGTGTGCATTCTCTTGCGTGGTGGTGATCGAAAGCTTGTAGGAGTCTTGGTCGTTTGGGAGGCGAAAAAGATAGGCGGCTCCGCTGTTGGAACTGCCCAGGTCCTCTTCGGGCGCACCGACGAGGACCAGATCGCCGCGCAGCGCCACCGAAGTGCCAAAGTGTACGTCTGTTTCCGGACTTGGAACGTTGTCGGTCAGGCGTCTTCTCCATTCCCAGTTGTCCGCGCCGCCTTCGCCGCGTTCATACACGTCAACGGCCCCGTCGCTAGCCCCGTCGCTGACCCCATCAATGACCTCGTTCGGTGCGCCAACGATGAGACGGTCTCCGTCGATCGCCACCGATGTCCCGTAGCCCGCATGGTCCTGCGGGTTGTTTGCGGTCAACTTGCGAATCATATCCCACACATTCGGTGCGCCTGCGGGACGACCGAAGAGATAGACTGCCCCCGCGTTGACGATGTCGTTGCTGGCGGCGCCGCCCGCGCCGCCAGCGCCTATGTCTTCTTCGGGGGCACCCACGACCACGATCTCGCCGCTGACGTCCACTGCATGTCCGAAATGGGCAGCATCGACCGTGGTGTCGGCCGAAAGCTCTCCCACTATTCCCCAGCCATTCGTGGCTCCGTAGTTTCGCTCGTAGATGTAGGCTGCGCCGACGGCGACGCCGTCAGGTTGGTGGTCCCTTGCTCCCACCACGATCAGGTCGCCGTCAATGGCTACTGCCTGGCCAAAGTGGGCATTTGTTGTGGAGCCGCCAATGTTCTTTGCTGCCAGTCGCTTGATGAAGCTCCAGCCGCCGGATTCGTCACCGTCGCGGTAGAAGATATAGACGGCTCCGGAATTCTCGTACGAGCCGTTTTCGTGGGGCGCTCCCACCACCGCCACCGCCCTCAGCACCGCGTTGTCTCGGCTTTGGACCACTACCGTGTCCAAGGCTATCGCCTGCCCGAAGTAGCTGTTGGCCTGCGCCGCCCCCACCACTTCGGCGGATTGCCCCCAGCTATCGTCGTCCGGGTCCTTGTTGAATACATAGGCTACGCCGCAGTTGTTGTCGTGAGCGACACTGTCCTCGCTGGGCGCGCCCACTATGGCAGTGTTCCCATCCACGAAGACCGAGCTGCCGAAGTGGCCGCTTAGCTCCGAGTCGCCGGAGGTAAGCCTTGCAACCTGTTCCCATTGGTATTGATCCGACTCATAGAACACATAGGCGCGACCCGCGTGGGTCTTACCACTCACATCTTCTTCTGGAGCTCCGACCACAATGGTGTCCATGCCGATGGCGACCGAGCTGCCGAAGTGGTCGCCTTCTTCCGAGTCGTCGGACGTCAGCTTCGTAACCTGTCCCCACGCATTCTGGCCGGTCCAGTTTCTAGAGAACACGTAGGCAGCACCAGCGTTCGACACACCGCTTTCGTCTTTGTCTTCTGCTCCGACCACAACGGTGTCCTCGCTGATGGCGACCGTACGGCCGAAATGGGCATCGGCGTCTGGGTCGCCAGCGTGGAGACCGTGGACTTGTTCCCACTGGTCAGGGTCGTCGAGGTCGCCAGCTAGCACGTAGGCGGCTCCGCAGTTGGGGGAACCATCCGCATCTTGCATGTCTGCGCCGACTACCGCGAACTCGCCGTCGACGGCTACCGCTGCTCCGAAATGGGCGCCGTCTTCCGGATCAGCGGCGGTAATCCTCTTTACTTCCTCCCATAGCTGCCCCTGCCCCCCCTGCCCTCCTTGGCCGCGCGCGTACACGTAGACTGCGCCATGATCGGACCCGCCTCCGGCGCCTTCCTCGTACGGTGCCCCAACGATGGCGATGTTGCCGGAGACGGAAACCGAGTGGCCGAACCACGATTCGATGTCCGCGGTACGGATCGCCACTTGGCCCCACGCGTTTCCGCCTCCTTGGCCACGGTCGAAGAAGTAGACAGCTCCACTATTGCTATCCTGCTGGTAGGCTCCCACGACAATGGTCTCTCCGCTGATCGCCACAGACCCGCCGAAGTATACCTCGCCAACAGGGTTGTTCGGCGCCAACCTCTGGAGCAGGCTCCAGTTGTCGCTGTCCGCTTCGTCGCGTTCGAAGATGTATGCGACACCGCGATTCTGGCCGTCTGTGGCTTCCCTGCATGCGCCGACCGCAGCAAGGTCTCCACTGATCGCCACCGAGCAGCCGAACTCGGCGTTGCGCGCTGGACTTCCGCTGGTCAAGCGCGCGCTTGCCGTGCTGATCATCGGATCGACGGTGACGGGGTAGACGGCCTGCCGGTCGTCGATGTCGAGCAGGATCGAGCGCCCGCGGACGCGCATGCGCGCCCGCAACCACCTCCCGCGCGCGTCATGGGCGTAGAGATCGCGGTAGACCAGGGCGACCCGGCCAGCGTCGTCGCGGAGCTCCACGCTCTTCGTGCTGCGAGCGGCTGCCGGTCGGAGCGTGCCCTGCACGTCGACCACCATTGTGAGCCCGGCATCAGAGCTAGACGAACGCTCGTCCCTGCCTGCGACAACAGGCCGCGTTGGAACCACGAATCCCTGCTCCACCCCGAGCGGGCCGTTGAGGAACCACTGCTCGAGGCCGCCCCGTAAGGACTGGCTCAGACGGTTGCGATCGATCCGGCTAGCGGTCTTCTCTGGCTCCACGTCCTCGAGCTGGTCGCCGCGTCCGACGGCCGTCAGCGCGAGCTCGACGGCCCAGCCGTGCTCGCCCTCGGAGGAGATCTGTAGCCCACGTTCGGTGGACGCGAGCGAGCAGCCGAGAGCCCGGTTGGAGGCCGCGATTTCGTCGCCGGAAGCGCGCGCGAAGTCGTACTGCGCCGAGGCGCTTTGCTGTACTGCGGCCAGGTACGCCGCTTTCAGTCCGGGGGTCGGCGCCGCGGCGTGGTCCGCGCCGTGCCAGGTTGGATCGTCCGGCATCGACCCGCCCGCGCTCGAATCGTCGAGCGCCTGCCCCGGCTTTTTCGCCTGACCGCATGCCGCCGCGAGCGCGATCAGCCCTGCTACTGCGCTCAGCGCCAGTCCGTAAGGAAGTCGTCCAGCTCCCGTCATCTTGCCCACTCCCAGCATTTGACTGCACGCCCTTCCGCACAGCGCCGAGCACACCTGACGCCCAGGAAGGTCATCCAATGAGAATAGGTGATCCGAGGCTGGGGATGAAGAGCAGGGTCGTGCAGCGAGACAAGGAGGCTGCCAGTTGCACGGCCGAGGTGCCCGCTGGCCTCGCCCCAAACCCGCACCACCGGCTTGTTTGCCTTTGCCATCGCGAGCAACATGGCGCCGATGGCGGACCAGGAGCAGATCCGCGCGGCCGAGCGCCTTGCGGCCCGAGCGAACCGGCCCAAAAAGCGACGCCTGCGCAGGCCTCGCTGCCGCGCCTTGCTCCGCGACATGGTCGCGCTCTTCCCTCAAGCTCGCGATCTCGTGCTCGGCAGCTTCGTGGGCGCGGTGGCCGTGGCCTTGAGCAACGCCGTCGCCATCGCCCTGGTCGTTCCCTGGCCTGCGGGCGGCGTGCGGGTGCGCCTCTGGCACCACGTCTTCGACGGGGTCCTGCTGCTGGGCCTGGGCGCCCTCCTTTCCCTTCCTGCCGCGGCTGCCGCGCTGGTTCCGCGTGCCTGGCGCAACTGGAAAAGCACAGCACTGGGCTGGCTCGGGCTCAGCGTGCTCGCCACTTTGGCCATGCAGTGGACGCTCGGCACGCATCTTCGGCGGCAGGCCGTTTCCGTGCTCGACGGCCGCGCCGAGGCCTTGCTGTACCCGCTCTATCTCGCTCTTTGCGGGCTGGCGATTCCGGCCGCCCTGCTGGTGGGCGGGCTTGCGGGCGCCCATCGCTACGCCGCGCTCGTGCCGCTTGCGCTGTCCGTGGCGGGCATGGTGCTGGGCCACGCGGTGCTGCGCGACGACTACCCCGGGGTGCACGCCGCCATCTTCTGGACCTCGGCCTGCTTGTTCGGCCTTGCCGTTGCGCGGCGCATCCGTTGGAGGCTGGGGCTCGACAAGCGGCGCTACTGGCCGCTCGTCCCGGCCGGCTTTGCGGTCGCGGCTCTCTGCTGGGCTCCACCCAACGAGGTGCGCCTGGAGCTGTTTCGCGAGCCTGGCGCGGTGGCCTCGTGGGTGCTGGCGCGCTCGCTCTGGTCCTTGCCCGAGGTGGCGTCGCCGCTTCCGGCGGACATGGTGCCGCTGCTCGAGCCGCAGCCCTCGCAGCCATCGCGGGGCCGCTACGCACCAGAGCCCGTGGTGGTGCTCATCACGGTTGAGGCCTTGCGCGCCGATGCCGTCAACAGTCGCGCCCACGACGCCGAGATCCCCCGGCTCGCCTGGCTGCGAGACCACGGCGCGAGCTTCGAGCGGGCCGTGAGCCCTGGCTCGCAAACCTCGGTGTCGCTCAGCACCATGTTCACCGGGCGCTACTTCTCGCAGCTTCTGTGGCGGCGCTATGGCGAGGGCTCCTCGCGCTTTCTGTACCCGGCCGAGGATCCGTCCGTGCGCTTTCCCGAGCTGCTGAGCGCCGCAGGGGTGGACACCCGCAGCTACCTGGGGCTCAAGTTCCTCGCCGCGCGCTTCGGCCTGGCCCGCGGCTTTTCCCACGAGCACATGGCGGTAGCCGGACGGCAGCACGCCCGCGCCGCCGAGCTCATGGGGCCGCTGCTCGCCCGCATCGATCGCATCGGCAAAGGCCACCATTTTCTGTACACCCACCTGATGGAGCCCCACGCCCCATACGACCGCGGCGTGCGCCAGCAGGGGACTGACCGGGCGCGGTACATCTCCGAGGTGGGCGAGGTGGACCGCTGGATCCAGCGCTTGTTCGTGGCGATGCGTCGGCGGCTTGGCAAGCGCGGCTATCTCATCATCACCGCCGACCACGGCGAGGCCTTTGGCGAGCACGGCACCCGCTTCCACACCAAGACCCTGTACGACGAGCTTCTGCGGGTGCCCCTGATCATCTGGGGGCCGGGCATCGCGGCGCGGACATTCGACGAGCCGGTCAGTCTGGTCGACCTCGGCCCCACCATCCTGCAGCTGTTCGGGCTAGAGGTCCCGCCCGGGCACATGGGGCAGAGCTTGCTGCCGCTCATCGAGGGCGGGGTCGCCGGGCTCGAGCGGCCCGTGTTCGCCGAGGGACGCCTCAGGCGAGCGCTCTACAGCCGCGACGGGCTCAAGCTCATCGAGGATACCCGACGCAAGCTGGTGGAGGCCTACGACCTCGAGCGCGATCCCGACGAGCTCCACAACCGCTTCGACCCGCACGCCGAGCGCGTTGCTTCGCGCTTGGCCTTCATGCGCGCCTTTTTCGAGCGGCACACCCGTCGCGATCCCCCGGGCTACCGACCGCCGTACAAGCGCTAGCACTACAGTGCTAGCTCGGCTTGGGCTCGATGCGGGCGCGGAAGACGAGCTCCTGGTCGGTCGTTCGCACCGCCTCGAAGCCGATGGCCAGCGGCGCCTCGCCGAGCAGCCAGGTGGCAAGCCGCAGCTCCTCGCCGCCCAGCACTTGCCGTCGGTACTCGACCGCCGCCCCCGCGCACGGTCCGCCCGCCGCCCGGCTGTGCTCGCCGTAGGCCCCGGCCTGCGACGCGGTCCAGCGCAGGTCTTGTACGTAGGCCAAGTAGTTGGCCTGGTTCACGTGACGCAAGAGGTCCAGCTCGCTATGGCGCGCCACCATGAGCGCAGACCAGGCGTCCTCGGGCGCTCGGCCCCGCGGTGGCTCGACCAGCGGTTGCCCCTCGTCGGGCTCGGCCATCTCCCTGACGAGCGACGGAACGCGCAGCGGCCGTCCCTGGGCGTCCACGTACACCGCCGTGACCACGGCCCGCGCAACCAAGGCACCGTCCTCGGCTCGCCGGATGGCGTGGCGGAAGTCGGCGCTGGCCCGCCCGACGCGTCCCACCCACATGTCGATCGCGAGCTCGACCCCGAAGCCCACCCGCTCGAGCACGCGAAGCTGCTGCGCGCGCACCACCATGTGGTTGCCGTCAACGAACAGCTCGCCCAGCCGAAGGCCGTCGTCCGACAGCGCCTCCCAGCGCACCTGCTCGAGGTAGCGGGCCAGTCCCTGGGGCGGCAGCGCGCCGTCCGCGTCGAGCTCGTAGCCGCGGGTGGTCAGCGTTCGTTCCATTCGAGCCAAGGTCGCGTTCTCCCGCGCTGCCGCTCAAAACGACCAGCTCGCGCTCGTGCCGCCCATGCTCGGCGCAAACCACGGGGCCAGCACGGGGAGCCGCCTGGCCGTCTCGTCGGGCTCGTCCTCGCCCACCAGCAGCAGAACGACGCCCGTCGTGACAAGGGCGGTCCCCGCGCCCAACAGAACCCCGCCTGGCATGAGCGCAGCCTCGTCTTTTTCGATGACCGCGTAGGCCATTGTGGCGCCACCGCCCAGCATGGCCGCTCCGCCCACTCCCACCGCCGACCATCCGCCGATCTGGAGCGGGGTGATGGCCGCTGCCTCCGCGGTCTGCCCGGTCTCGGGCTCGGGCGGAGCGGTGCTGGCATCGGACGAGGGCTCGGTTGCTGCGGTCTGCGCCCTGAGATGCTGCTCCTTCATTTGCTCCAACAGCAAGCGGGCAGTGGTCTGACACTGCCCGATCGGGTACTCGGCGAGGTAGGCCTCCCACGCCGCTGCGGTGTTGGCGCGCTTTGCCTGGGCGCAGCGGGCCGCGTCCTTTTGCATCTCGCCGATTCGCTCGTGGCCGAGCGCGCTGCACAGCCCTTCGGGGAACTCCTCGAGGTAGACCTCCCAGGCCGAAATGGTGGTCGCCTCGGTCGCCTGTTTGCACCGATTCCAGTCCAGCTCCTGAAGGTTATCGGAACGGCGGAGCGCCTCTTCGGCCAGCTCGCGCTCCTGCTCCTTTTTGCGCTTCAGCTGGGCCTGGATCTTGGCGATCTCGTCCGGGTAGCGGCAGGCGCCCGCGTACCACTTCTTGTTGCCGCGACAGCGCTTGGGAGCGGCATCGGCAGGCGATGCAATCATTGCGGCCGTGCCCAAGCCGAGCGAAGCGAGCAGCATCGCGCCGCACAGCGGGGAGAGTCGCACGACCGGGGGAAGCTTCATCGGGAGCTCGGAGCGTTGGAAAGGAGATCCGCTCGACGGAGCATCGTAGCGCAACTGGCCCTGAGCGCTCAGGAAATGGCCAGCGCCGAGCCGACGAAGCCCGTCTTCAAGGACGCTAGCACCTCCGCCAAGAAGTCTTCGGCAGTAGCGCTAGAGGCTCACGGCGCAGCGAAATCCGAGATCGGGGCGCGCCTCGCCCGGGCGGTCCACGCCGCGGGTGTGGCTGGTGTTGAGCTCGTCGGGTTTCATGGACCAGCTCCCGCCTCGATTCACCTTGCCGCGACGGCCTTTCTCGGCCGCTCCGCCCGGGTAGGCGGCGTAGTCCGAGGAGGTCCACTCGCGCACGTTGCCGCCCATGTCGAGGGCGCCCGCCCACGAGCGATCGGCCGGCCGAAGGCCCACGGGCAGCGGTCCGCCCGTTCCGCAGCCACCAGGCTCTCCCTCGGCCAGCACCGTTTTCTGGCAGCTCGGGGGCTCGCTTCCCCACGGGTAGTCCGGCAGCTCGGCGCCGCGGGCCGCCACCTCCCACTCCGCCTCGCTGGGCAAGCGCCAACCCCTGTGGGTGCAGTACGCTTGCGCGGCCTGCCAGTCCACGCAGGTCACGGGGGCGTCGTCCGGTTGCGAGCCGCGGGCCTCGCAGCCTCCGCGTTGGTCGGGCTCGGGGCAGGCTTCGGCGGCCACGCACCTTTGGTACTCGGCCACCGTGACCTCGTGGCGCATGATGGCAAAGGCTCGCATCGCCACCGCGTGCCTCGGCTTCTCGTCGTCCCAGCAGCTGTGGTCCTGCGCAGGATCGCAGCCCAGCGTGTAGCTTCCGGCCGCCACCGCGACCATCTGCTCGGACATCGCCACGGCTGGCGCCTCGCTGGTCGCTGCGCTCGCGGCGTTGGATGGCGCGTCCGTGGCGGAGCTCGATGGCTCGAGCGCTGGGAAGGCCGCGGGGGGCGCGTCTGCTTCGCGGCTCTTGAGGAGCGTCACCGCGGCGATGCCAACCAACGCCACGGCCAGGCCAGAGGCCACCATGAGCGCCGTCGAGCGCCGTTTTGCGGTCGTGGCCCGCGAGCCCGGCCACCCCGCGGTGGGGGCGTCGCTCTGCCACGGCAGCTCGCCCGCGGAATAGCCGACCATGTCCAGCGACTGTAGCGACTGCGAGGCATCGGCCGACGGCGCAAAGGATGCGACCGCATCCGCGCTTGCTCGGTCGGCAAACCCGGGACCGAGCGGCGCTTGAGCGCTGGCGATGGAGGCCTCCTCGGGTGCGAGCTGCGGCGATGACGGTGGCGGCAGCGGCCAGAAGCCGTCCTGCGCTGCGGCCGAGGAAGGCACCTGCTCGGGCTCTGCGCTCGGCCCAGCGGTATCCTCGGAGCCGCCCGGTGGGGACCAGGCAGCGGGCTCGGTCTCTCGGGGCTCCGCGTCCGGAGCGGCCTCTTCGCCAGCAGCTTCCTCGCGAGCGGCCTCCTCGCCAGCGGTCTCTTCGCCAGCGGCGCCCGGAGCAGTCTCTTCGCCAGCCGCTGCTCGAAACGGCTGGCCATCGGGTTTGCTTGGCGGTGGATCCTGCGGCGGGGCCGATGGCTCCGAGAACGAGATCTCGGAGCTCGGAGTGGCTCCGGTTGCGTCCAGGCTAGGGGCTGAGGCCTCGGCAACGCCGCCGAGCGGTGGCGCTTGGTCGGGCGGCTTTGCCAACGCGTGCGGCAATGCGACGGTGGGCTGATCGCCATCGTCGCTGTCCTCGTCCGCCAGCTCGGCAGGCGTTTGCGGCGTCTCGGGGGCAGCGGGCGGCTCCGAGTGCTCGACCGGCGGGGGGGGCGAGCTGACTTCCGGCGGGGTGAAGGCCACCGCCGGGGGCGAACGGACGCTCGAGTCCCCAGACTCGACCTTGCCCGATGCCGAGTCGGGCCGCCGCCAGCTCTGCTCGTCGTCGAGATTGGGCACGGCGATGGCTGCCGCCTGGGAGATGTGCTGCCCGCACGCATCTCGGTAGGCCTGGCGCAAGACGAGCTGCATGGCGCGAGCGTCGCGCCAGCGATCCTCCTTGTCGAAGGCCAGCGCACCGTCCACCAGCTCGATCACCGAGGGGTGCAGATCGGGACGTCGCGAGGCGATCGACGGCGCTCGCCGAGTGATGGCCATGGCCAGCCGCTCGTGAACCGTGGAGCCAGGGTGCACGTGTCGAGCCGTGAGCAGCCGGAACATGACGGCGCCCACCGCGAACAGGTCCGAGCGGCCATCGACCTCGTCCCAGTGGCCGCAAGCCTGCTCGGGCGGCATGTAGGTGGGCGTGCCGAGCAGCGTGCCCGTCTGGGTGGCGTCGCTGCTGTCCGACAGCTCCCGCAGCCGCGCGATGCCGAAGTCGAGCACCTTGAGCTGCCCCTTGCGGTTGACGAGCAGGTTCTCGGGCTTGAGATCGCGATGGACGATGCCCCTGGTGTGCGCCGCGGCGAGCGCGTCGAGAAGCTGATCCATCAAGAGCAGCACCTCGTCGGGCTCGAGCTGTCCGCCCAGCCTTCGGCGACGCGCGCCCAAGGTCTCGCCCTCGACCAGCTCCATCACCAGAAAGACCGAGCCGTCCTCGGCCACGTCGTCGTCGTACACGCCCGCGATGTTGTCGTGCCGTACCTTGTTCGCGGCGTAGCCCTCGCGCACGAAGCGCTGGCACAGGTGCTGGTGGATCGACAGCGCGGGGTGCAGCATCTTGATGGCGACGAGCCGCCCGTTGCGATGGGCCGCCTCGTAGACCGCCGCCATGGCGCCCAGGCCCAGCAGCCGCTTGAGGCGCCACTTGCCCTTGAGCGTCGTGCCCAGACGGCCCTCGGCGATCTGCACGATCTCGCTGTCGATCTGCATGCCCGAGCTCCGATGCTATCGTCGCCGAAGGGTCTGGGAAAGGGCGAGTTGTTCGCGATGGCGCCTTGGGCCGCGTCGCCCCTCAGGAGGGCGGCTCAGAGGCTGTGAAACCCCCTCTCAGCGCAGCACGACGTCGGCGCGGTAGATGATGGTGGGCTGTCCCTGTCCCACGAGCCAGCTCGGATCGCCCTCGGTATCGAGCGGGTTAGAGTAGTTGTACACGGTGACCACGCCTGGCGAAGAGCCTGGCAGCATCGAGGCGAAGCAGGTGTCGCCCTTGGAGGGCAAGTCGAACTCGAAGGCGACGTCTAGCGTCTCGGGATCCACGCGCCACAGCGAGCAGCGCTTGCGCTCGAGCGAGTACTCGATCTCGTAGAGCAAGGTCTGCTCCTCGTGGCTGAGCTCGTCGCGGTCGAGGTCGTAGTTGCCCGTCTCGGTCAGGTGGCGTCGGCCGACGAGCCACACTGCATCGCCGTCGCGGAAGAGCAGCGGCGAGTCGTACTTCTTCTTGTCGCCCACGCAGCTCCAGTCGCCGAGCGCGCCCGCCTCGGCGCGGCAGATCTTGGAGCCCCAGCCGGTCTCGTCGCCCGCCTCGTTGCGCATGACGGCGATAAGCGAGCCGTCATCGAGCAAGACGAAGTCGGTCTCCGAGCCGCCGCCCTCCTGTACCACGGGCTGACCGGGCACGGCCGCGGTCCAGTCTTTGCCATCGTCCGTGGTGAGCCAGTGCACGGCAAGCGGCTCGCCCGTGAACTCGTAGATGTTGCCCCCGCCCACGTAGCCGATGAGGTACGGCACGCCGCTGACGACCTTGGCCCGCCAGGGGATGAACTCGTCGAGGTAGAACCACTCGGGCTCGCTCCAGTCGCCGGGCCCGCGGTAGGCGCTCACCATGGAGCCCTGCGGCTCGAAGTTCATCGAGTCCGTGCCCAAGACGGCGAAGTAGAGAAACAGCTCGCCGTCGTAGGACAGAAGCCGCGGCTCGCGCAGATCGGTGTCGCGGTCGAAGCTCCCCTCGTAGCGCCAGCTCCCCTGGTCGCTGCTGCTGACCACGTACAGCATCGTCTGATCGGAGGCGAAGTGGTTGGGCGCCGTCCGAAAGGCCAGAAACACCCGGCCGTCGTGCAGCGCCACGTCCAGGTTGTTGTTGCCTGGCTGGGTCTCCACCCCGTCGGGCGGCGATGCAAAGGGCACGACTTGGACGACGTTGCGGACGCGAGCTTCGGGCGGCACGGTCGCGTCGCCGTCGCCGCAGGCCGAAAGCGCGAGCGCAGCGGCGGCGAGCAGGGGTGCCACGGCGGGGAGGAGGGGCTGGTGAGGAGGCATGGCCATTGGCGACTGGCAGTTGGCGGTTGGCCGTGAGCTACCGTCGCTCGGCCAGGGTTTTCCCGGCTGCCTCGATGTCGAAGGGGGCTCGTGCGTCCTGGGGCATGGGCTCGGCATAGCCTGGGAGAATAGCGGATTCGAAGGGATGGGCCTCAGAAGGTCCAGCTCGCGGCGACGCCGCCTACTGTGGGGCCGAGCAAGGGCGCGATCGTGGGGATGCGCTGCGCGGTTTCGGGCGGATCGTCATCGTACGCCGCCGTCAGCAGAGCTGCTCCCACAACGCTGAACAAGCCGCCAGCGCCGAAGGTGCAAAGCGAAATCAGCGTAGCTCGATCCGCTCGATCGGCGTTGTCCACAGTTGGATCATCGTCAAAATCGTCCTTCGCCGCCGATGCACTGACCGCAAAACCGATGCCGAGCCCCAGGCCAACCCCCGCCAGCCCGACCGACACCCATCCGAGCGTCAACGGCACGTTGTGGCTCGATTCGTCCTCAGCCTGTGGGGCAGCTCCAGCCAATTCTTCGGCGGGCGGTGGCGTCCCGGCTGCGTTCTGGCCAGCCTGCTTAGCACCCGGCTGACTCGGGGGGGACGGCTTGACACGGTGGGCTTCCCTCAGCTCTGCGATGCGAACACCAGCCTCCACGCGGCACATGCCCTCCGGAAAATCCGCCTTGTATGCTTCCCACGCCGCAGTGGTGCCCAGCTCTCGGGCCCGAGCGCATCGCTGCATGTCCTTGGCCTGTTGCTCCTGTGCTCGTTGGCGCTCTTCTTCCGCCTTGCGCTTCTCCTCGGCCTCTCTCCGCTGCTGCTCCGCCCGCCGACGCAGCTGCTTCTCCGCCTCGAGCCTGGCGATGTCGTCGGGGTAGCGGCACTGGCCTTCGTACCACTTCTTGGTGCCATGACAGCGGTCAGCTGGAGCGGCGTGGGCTGGCGGCATGGCCTGGGTGCCCATGGCGATTGCCCCAAGCAGCGCCAGGCCCGAGAACAGTAGGGTCCGCTGGATCAGGGGTGCTCGCATTTTGTTCGTGACGCCTTTCAACGCTCGGCTCCATAGCCGCGTCCCGCATCGATGCTCACGAAGGAGCGCAGCCAGTACTATCGCATGTGGGCGTCGGCGCCCGCAACGTGGCACAAGCGCGCGAGCACGTACGGCCGTGTGCGGGGCAGACGGGACCTCGAGCCTGTACCGGGTGCCAACCGGTATCCAAGTGGGCTCGTCTGGGTCGGGCGGCTCAGCGCATCAGCCCGAGCAACATCTGGTGGCCCCGCAGATCTGCACACATCGATGTCGACGTCGAGATCGAACTCGACATCGCCATGGGCAGGCGTGCCGCGGCCAGCGGTACCCGTGCCGCTAGTGCCTGCGGTGCCCGCTGTTCCGGCAGTCCCGGCCGTGCCAGCAGTACTGCCCGTGGCGCCCGCTCCCCCAGGTTCAACTTCAACCGTCGCCGTCGCCTTCGGGGAACCTGAACGCGCCGAAGTCATAGGTGCACGCGTAGAGCCAGCCGGCTGCTAGGCTGAGTGCCGCCAAGAACCGTAGCGCGCGCATCAGAACCTCCCCTGAATGGAGACCGAGCCAAGGCCCACCGACGCCTTGGGCACGCCAGAGCTCGCGGCCTCCTCTCCGGGCTCGAACATGTCGACGTG
>CAYTYV010000049.1:0-21711 GCA_964441055.1 uncultured Polyangiaceae bacterium
TCGCAGTGGAACGTCAACTGCCGCTGGAGCCGAGCGGCTGACCTCGAAGGACAGATCCCGCACGGCTTCCACCGCGCCGCGGCGCTTGCACAGGTGCTCCACCTCAATCATGGCCGCCACCGACGATACAATCGGCGACGATCGAGACTCGAAGCAACGGGGTCAAGCTTTATTCAGGGTCCTGGTCGGTGCCCGGTCGTTCGGCCTAATGGCCCGGCAGCAATCCAGATGATGGCCGAATCGGCCCCGCTCTGGTACGAACAGAGCCATCGCACCAACGGATGGGCCGCCATGGACCAGCATCTGCTTCGCTCCTATTTCGCTACCATCTACGAGTTCCCCTCGCCCGCGGGCATCGTGCGTGCCTCGCTCGACGGCGAGGCGCTCAAGGACATCGAGGCCCTGCCCGAGCTGCTCCGGTCGACCTTTGCGGTGCTGACGGCCTACAACCCCCGCAGCATGCTGCTTCCCCGACGGGTCAACGAGCAGCGCTTGCGCGTCATGCGCGACCTGCTCATTCTGGGCTGCTACCGGGTGGAGCCCTGTGTGGGCTTCGAGCCCGACAAGACCGATAGCGTGTGGCGCGAGCCGGCCTGGTTGGTGCACGGCATGGACCGCGACGAGTCCATCGCCTTCGGCCGCGTCTTCCGCCAGAACGTGGTGCTGTACGCCGAGGGCGGACGGCCCGCGATCATCGTCACCGATCCGACGGCCGACGACATCGGCCGCACCTTCGAAGGACACTGGCGGGTGCGCGCCTGAGCCGAACCGCGGCTCGGGCCTGCGCCCACTTCGCACCCCACAGGAGAACGGACACGATGCGCAACCTCCGTTTGGTTTGGGCCACGGCCCTACTGCTCGGTCTGCTGCCGCTCGCCCCCGGCTGCAGTCAGCAGAAGAAGGTCAACGAGTGCAACGCGCTCATCGGCGTCATCAACGAGGGGGTCGCCAAAATCCAGCAGAGCGCTGCGGCGGGCCGCGACGGCGGGGCCGCGGTCGAGGAGCTGCGCGACATGGCCGCCTCTATGGACAAGCTCGCCGACGACGCGGCCAAGGTGGAGCTGAGCCTGCCGGAGCTGCAGAAGCAGTCCAAGGACTATCAAGCCATGGCGCGCGAGGTGGCCACCGCGGCCCGCGAGCTCGCGGGCGCCATCACCAAGGTCGACGCCGAGGCGATGAACAAGGCCCAAGCCAAGATGGAGGAGGCCGTCAAGCGCGAGGATCCCTTGGTCGAGTCCATCAACGAGTTCTGCCAGAATCCGTAGCCACCCCATGCTGGAGCAGGGGCCATGACGACCAGCCTCGTGGAGCTCATCGCGCGAAAACGCGACGGAGCCGAGCTCAGCCCAGCCGACATCGAGCGGCTGATCCAAGCGCACGGCGACGGCGCGCTCGCCGACTACCAGATGAGCGCGCTGTGCATGGCGATCTACTTCCGCGGCATGACCGAGCGGGAAACGGTCGCCCTGACCCAGGCCATGCTGCATAGCGGCAGCGTCATCGATCTGTCGCACATCGAGCGCGGCAAGGTGGACAAGCACTCGACCGGAGGCGTGGGCGACAAGGTGTCGCTGTGCCTCGCTCCGCTCGTGGCGGCCTGCGGGGTCGCCGTTCCCATGATCTCGGGCCGCGGCCTGGGCCACACGGGCGGCACGCTGGACAAGCTGGAGGCCATCCCGGGCTTTTCGGTCGAGCTCGACGCGGCGCGCTTTGCCGCCATCGTCGATCGGGTCGGCGCGTGCATGATGGGACAGACGGCCGATCTGGCGCCAGCGGACAAGCGCATCTACGCGCTGCGCGACGTCACCGCCACGGTGGAGGCGATCCCGCTCATCGTGGCCAGCATCCTGTCCAAGAAGCTGGCCGAGGGAATCGATGCGCTGGTGCTGGACGTCAAGGTGGGCCGCGGGGCCTTCATGAAGAGCGAGGCGCAGGCGCGCGAGCTCGGCGCCGCGCTGGTGCGGGTGGGCACGGCCGCGGGAAAGCGCGTCCGCGCGCTGCTGACCGACATGAGCGCGCCGCTCGGGCGCGCAGTGGGCAACGCGGTGGAGACGCGGGAGGCCATCGACGTGCTGCGCGGCCGAGGCCCCGAAGACCTGGTCGAGTGCACGCTGGCGCTCGGCGCGGAGATGCTGGTGCTGGGCGGCGCGGCGGCGGACCTCCAAAGCGGCCGAGAGGCGCTCGTGGCGGCCCGAGATGACGGCCGCGGCGCCCGCGTCTTCGAGCAGATGATCGAAGCCCAGGGCGGCGACCCCCGCGTGGTCGAGGAGCCGAGCCGGCTTCCGCACGCGGCCGAGCTGCGACTGGTCAGGGCGGAGCGCACGGGCGTGGTGGGCGAGATCGACGCTCTGGAGGTGGGCTGGACCGCGGTAGCCATGGGCGCGGGCCGAACGCGCGCCGACCAGGCGGTGGACCACGCCGTGGGCATTGAGC
Source organism: uncultured Polyangiaceae bacterium (assembly GCA_964441055.1). Lineage (GTDB taxonomy): Bacteria > Myxococcota_A > Polyangia > Polyangiales > Polyangiaceae > JACQWT01. The sequence goes on from CAYTYV010000049.1 coordinate 2,434, forward strand.
TCGAGTGCCGTCCGGGCGAGCGGGTAGAGCAGGGCCAGCCGCTCGCGCGGCTCTACGTGCATCGCCCCGAGGACGCCGAGGCACCTGCGGCGCGGCTGCGAAAGGCCGTGCGCATCGTCGACCAGGCGCCCGAGCCGCCGCCGCTGGTGATCGACCGAATCGCCGATTGATGGATCCCCTCTCGGCCGATTTGCGATATCCTGGGCAGATCATGAAGCAGTATCTATCGTTCGCATGCGCAATGGGCTTGGGGCTTGGGGTGGGCGTTATCGCCTGTGACGACGACGGCGAGGCAGACGTCTCGAACGGCGACGGCGGCTACGGCGGCAGCACCACGACGAGCTCCACCACCTCGAGTCCCACCACCACGACCAGCCCGACGACCACGACCACCACGACGACGGATACGGGCGGCCAAGGAGGCACGGGTGGCTGCGCCTGTAACGACACGGGCGACGGCGAGCCGGACAACAACAGCATCGACGGCGCGTTCGTGCTGGCGGCGATCACGGACGCCGATCCGGATCCGCTACCCTCGGTTGCGGGCGTGGTGGCCTGCAACGAGGACGAGGACTGGTACGTCTACCACGGCAACGACACCGTTGGCCTCCAAGTGGTCGACCCCTATCGGTACTTCACCGAGTCGCTCGAGCACCTCAAGCTCTGCACCTACTACCAGTGTGACGAGGGCACGACGGTCCTCGTCGGTGAGGAGCCGGTCGGTGGCGGCGGCGCTGGTGGCGGCGGCGTGGGCGGCGCTGGCGGCGCCGGGCCCCAGAGCTGTCCCGAGGGCTCCGAGCTCGAGTGGGTTAGCGTGGGCGGCGAGGACATCCCGGGCTGCTGCACCCTGCCTGGCGAGGACGGCTTCGAGTTCAGCCTATTGTTCTGGTGGGGACCGACGGTCGAATGCGAGGACGCTCCCTTCGACAGCGAGGACATGAACGTCTTCCTGCACATCGCCCCGCGCTCGAGCGCCCCGGCCGACATCTGCCAGGACTACGTCGTCGAATACCATTTCTAGCTACAGGTCTTCGATCTTCCACAGGCCCTGCTCGCGCACGAACAGCACGGTGCCGCCTGCGCCGTAGGGCATGGCGGCGCGGTCCTCGGTCTGCTCGATCTGGGCCGTGGGTAGGGCGCTCTTGATGGCCTGGACGATCTGGGAGATGTGCTCCTTTTGCTCGCCCTCCCAGGCCTCGCGCAATAGCTCGGCGGTCAGCCCTCCGCCCGTGAGAGCCGGTTTGGCGGGCAGGGGAGCGCCTGCGTCGGCGGGCGGATCCGGCTCCGGCTGGGCCGAGCCCTGGGGCGCGTCGGCCTCGGGGCCCCACAGGGGCGCGGCCGTACCCTCGCGCTCGGCGTTGGGCACGTAGCGCATCAGGATGTCGTAGCGCTTGCGCTCAAAGGCCCGGACGAAGCCCTCTATGGCCTGGCGCGGCGTCGACTGCCCGTAGCGGTCGATGGCCGTGCCGTCGATGCGCCAGGCCCCCGCCTCGTAGACGAGCTCCAGCCGCTCGCCGCCCGGGCTGACCACCGCCGCCGTGACCACGGGATCGCTGCTCGGACGGGCCAGTGCGCGGGCGATCTCCAAGACATCCTCGCGGTTTTCCCGGACCATGCGGCGAAAGGCCTCGAGCGAGATCGAGCGCTTTGCCTCGCTGGATAGAAGCGCGTACGCGTCGTCTGCGCGGCCCTCGGTCAAGGCCGCGGAATAGGCCCGCAGGGTCGCGTTGGGTCCGGCCTGCAGATCGGCATGGGCGGCGCAGCCCAGCGCTCCGCACAGCAAAAGCCCACCAAGCCATGCCCGCATCACGCCTCCGCCATAGCACAGCGCGCTCGGGCGAGCAGCCGCGAGCTGCCCGGCGGAGATCGGGCGGAGCGCTGAAGCGCTCATGGATTGCGACTTGGCGAAGGCAGCATTACTGTTCGGGTCATGGCTTCGGGCCTCGGTTCGCCTTCTCGTCCGGATGCGCAGCTCGATCACCTGCCCATCCTGCCGCTGCGCAACTCGGTCCTGTTTCCGACCTCGGTGGTGCCCATCAACGTCGGCAGGCCGCGCAGCGTGCGCCTGGTGCAGGACCTGCTGGGCCAGGAGCGCGCCCTGGTCGGCGTGCTCAGCCAGCGCTCGCCCGAGGTCGACGAGCCCACCTTCGAGGAGCTGTACGAGGTGGGCACCCTGGCACGGGTGGTCAAGGTCATCCGACTGGGCAGCGCCAACTACTCGGTGGTGCTGAACGGCCTGGGGCGGATACGCATCGAGCAGGCCGCCGCGCTCGAGCCGCACATGCGGGCCAAGGTCACGCGCCTCGCGGAGACCCGTGAGCGGGACGTGGAGCTGGACGCGCTGGGCGCGACCTTGCGCGAATCGGCCCGCGAGGTGCTGTCGCTGATGCCCAACCTGCCGCGCGAGACGGCTGGCATCCTGGACCACGTGCGCGATGCGGGCGCGCTGGCGGATCTCATCGCGGCCAACTTCCCTCCCAACCAGGCCTCGGTGGCCGACAAGCAGCGCGTTCTGGAGACCACCAACGTCAAGCAGCGGGTCAAGATGGTGCTCGGGATGGTCGCGCCGCAGCTCGAGGTGCTGCGCATCAAAAAGGAGATCTCCTCCATGGTGGAGGAGGGGATCACGCGCAGTCAGCGCGAGCAGATGCTGCGGGAGCAGATCTCGACCATTCGCAAGCAGCTCGGCGAGGACGACGAGGAGAGCGATCTGGACGAGCTGCGCGCGCGCATCGTCGAGGCCGAGCTGCCCGACGAGGTCGCGGAGGTGGCGCGCAAGCAGCTCGGACGGCTGCAGACCATGGCCCCGCAATCGCCCGAGTACAACCTGACCCGCACCTACGTCGAGTGGCTGGTCGACCTGCCGTGGTCGGTGACCACCGAGGACCGCTTCGACGTCGCCGCGGTGCGGCGCTGCCTGGAGGAGGACCACTACGGCTTGGACAAGGTCAAGCGGCGCATCGTGGAGTTCGCCGCCGTGCGGCAGCTGCGCGCGGACATGCGCGGCCCCATCTTGCTGTTCGTGGGGCCGCCAGGCGTGGGCAAGACCTCGCTGGGCCGATCCATCGCGCGGGCCATGGGGCGCGCCTACGAGCGCATCGCCCTCGGCGGAGTGCGCGACGAGGCCGAGATCCGCGGTCATCGCCGCACCTATGTGGGCGCATTGCCCGGCCGTATCCTCTCGGCGCTCAAGCGAGCGGGCACGCGCAACCCCGTGCTGGTGCTCGACGAGGTGGACAAATTGGGTGCCGATCTGCGCGGCGATCCAGCGGCAGCCCTGCTCGAGGTGCTCGATCCCGAGCAGAACTTCAGCTTCAAGGACCACTACGTGGAGCTGCCCTTCGATCTGTCGGCCGTGCTGTTCATCGCCACCGCCAACGTCCGGGCGACCATCCCGCCCGCGCTCATCGATCGCATGGAGCTCATCGAGCTGCCCGGCTACACCCGGGTCGAGAAGATCGCCATCGGCCGCGAATTCCTGGTGCCCAAGCAACTGTCGTCCCACGGCCTTACCGACGAGCAGCTCGAGTTCACCGAGGAGGGCCTCGCCACGCTGGTGGATCACTACACGCGCGAGGCCGGAGTTCGCGGTCTGGAGCGACAGATCGGCGCGCTGTGCCGCGCCTCGGCCGTGAAGCTAGCCGACGGCGCCGAGCAGCTCGCCGACCAGGTCACGGCCACCTACGTCGAGCAGGTGCTCGGTCCCCACCAGCACCGACCCGAGCAAACCGAGCGGTCGCTGCGCCCCGGGGTGGCCACGGGGCTGGCCTCCGCGGCGCATGGCGGACAGATCATCTTCATCGAGGCCAGCACCATGCCGGGCAAGGGCAAGGTCGTGCTCACGGGCAACATGCGAGCCGTCATGAAGGAGTCTGCGGCGGCTGCCGTGTCCTTCGTGCGCAGCCGCGCGGCCGAGCTTGGCCTGGACGCCGAGTGGCTCAAGGACATCGACCTGCATCTGCACATCCCCCACCACGGCGTGCCCAAGGACGGACCGAGCGCGGGGGTGGCGATGTTCGCCGCGGTGGCCTCGCTGCTGCTCGACTGCCCGCTGCGTAGCGATGTCGCCATGACGGGCGAGATCACCCTGCGCGGGCGGGTGCTGCGGACCGAGGGCCTGCCGCAGAAGCTTCTGGCCGCGCACCGAGCGGGCATCCGCACCGTGCTGGTCCCCAAGGCCAACCGCCACGATCTGGAGGAGGTGCCTGAGGACACGCTCGAGGAGCTGGCCATCCGCTTGGTCTCCTCCGTGGACCAAGTCCTGCCGCTGGTGCTGCAGGGCCCGGGGGAGGCCTCGCCGTCAAGGCCCGAGGCTGCGTCCGCGTGACGGACAGCCGCGCGGCGGCGGAGCGTTCGTCCGCTTGGGCGGCCATGGCCCGATCGCGCCCGTTTCGGGGCGGCGCCGCAGCGGTCGTGCTGGTGCTGGGGGCCGTGGGCTGGCTACCGCTGTTCGACGGACCGGGCTACGAGATCGCCTTGGCCGCGGGGCTGCTCTGCCCGGCTGCGGCCGCGATGGTAGTGGCGCTCGAGCGACTGCAGCGTCCGCTCCAGCCCGCGGCGACCTTTCGGCACGCCGTGGCTGTGGGGCTTGTGCTGGCTGCCCTGGCCTATCTGACCACGTTGCTCCACGGGCTGCGCGCGGGCTTCTGCGATGCGGCGGGCGGCACCGCGCTGTTCGTCCTCGGTCCAGCCGTGGGCACGGTGTGGGGCGCGCTCTGGGGCGCGTTGGCCGTCGAACTCGCTCGCCGCATCCGCGGCGGGCGGCGGCGCGTCACCGCTGCCGTGCTCCTCGGCCTGTCCGGACCGCTGGCGAGCGCCGCGCTGCAGCTATTCCTGTTTCACGCCACCCCCATGGTCTTCGCCTACGATCCGTTCGTCGGCTACTTCTCGGGCGCGCTCTACGACACCGTGCTCGAGCCGAGCGGGCTCGCCAGCTACCGCGCCGCCTCGCTCGCCACCCTGGCGGCCGTCTACGTGGCCTCGCGTTTCCTTCGGCGAGTGCCCGAAGGCGAAGCAGGAGAGGGCAGGCTGCGCGTCCACAACCCGGCCCGGCCCGGCTTGCTGCTCTTCGGCGCGCTGTGCGCTTCGGCCAGCTTGACCAGCGTTGCCCTGGGCGACCGGCTGGGGCACTGGCAGAGCGCCGCCAGCATTGCCGAACGGCTGGGCGGACGGCTGGTCGGAACCCGCTGCGTGGTCGTGTTCGACCGCAGCGTGGGTCAAGACGAGGCAGCGCTTCTGGCGCGCGACTGCGACGGCCACCTCGCCGCGCTCGAGCGCTGGCTGGGCCTCGACGAGGTCCCAACCGTCACCGTGTTCCTGTTCGCCGATCCGTTGCAGAAGCGCCGCCTCATGGGCGCCGCGGGCACCTCCATCGCCAAGCCCTGGCGGCGCGAGATCTACCTTCATCGCGCGGGCTATCCCCATCGTTCGCTAGGCCACGAGCTGGCCCACGTGGCCGCTGGCCCGCTCGGTCGGGGGCCCTTTTCCGTGGCGGGCGACTGGGGCGGCCTCTTGCCCAACCCCGGCTTGATCGAGGGGCTGGCCGTGGCCGCATCCCCGCCCGACGACGACCTCAGCCCGAGCGAGTGGGCCAAGGCCATGCGCGATATCGGCGTGCTGCCGCGGCTCGACGAGCTGTTCGCCTTGCGCTTTTTCGGTCGGCACTCGGCCACCGCCTACCTGGCCGCGGGCTCGTTCGTCGCGCACGTGCGCGAGCGTCACGGCGCGGCTGTGCTGCGGAAATGGTACGGCGGCGTGCCGCTCGGCGAGCTCAGCGGCCAGAGCTCGGCAGAGCTAGAGCAAGGCTGGCACGCCGCGCTCGACGCCATCGCCCTTTCCGAGGCCGCCCTGGCCCAGGGGCGCGCGCGCTTCGACCGCCCAGGAGTTTTTGGGCGGCGCTGCCCCCACGCGGTCGACGCCGAGCTCGCTCAGGCTGCGCACGAGCGGGCGCGTGGGGACTGCCAAGGAGCGCTGGAGACCTACGGCGCGGCGCTCGCGCTGGATCCCCACAGCGCGAGCGCCAAGCTGGGCAGCGCCGCTTGCTGGGATCGTTTGGGCAGCGCCGAACGGGCGCGCAAGAGCTTGCTCGAGATTGCCCACGACGAGTCCGCGGCCAAGGCAGGGCGAGCCCGGGCGCTGGAGCAGCTCGGCGACTTGGCCCTTCGGGCGGGACAGATCAAAGCGGCCCGCTCTTTCTACACGCAGCTGCGGCGCGAGATCGTGGACCGCGACCGGCTTCGCACCCTGGACGTCAAGGAGCTCGGCGCGGCCGATCCTCACGCGCGCCCGGCCGTGCTGGCCTTGCTCGTCGGCACGGACAAGACCGGTCCGAGCCGCACCGAGGCGCTCGACCTGCTCGGAACGTGGCGGGCCGCCGCCCCCGACGATGGCTTGCCCGACTACCTGTTCGCACGGCAGTACCTGGGCGAGCGACGCTACGCGCTGGCCGCCGAGCGGCTGGACCAGGCCCTGGAAAAGCGCCTCGAGCTACCCAGTGTCCGCACCGAGGCCTGGCGGCTTCGCCTGCTGACCGCCTGCGCGCTGGGCGACGCCGAAGCGGCCGCCGCGTCGCTAGCCCACTATGCGCAGCGCCCCGACGTCTCCAAGGCGCGCCGCCGCACCGCGCAGGCGCTCGCGGCGCGGTGTGCTTCCACGCCGAGCGAGCGATGAGCGGCCGTCATTCCTGCTCCTGCCGCGACATTCACTTTTTTCCCTGAGGGCCCGCGCAGGCCGGCCAACGCCCTGGACATCGGCGTGATGCAGCACCAAGGGGTGAGCCGCATCCTGAGCTTCGATCGAAGCTTCGACGGCTATCCGGGCATCGAACGCTTCGGCGGTTGAGGGAGAGGTCCGAATGGAGGCTGGCCCGCACGCCAGGCGCGTGCGGCAAGGCTCGAAGCTGGCGCGGGCGCTCTGGTCGTACTCCCCGAGGAGAGGCTCGCGTTGGTCGCCCCCCCTCACTCGCTCAGCGTGAACGGGACGTAGCCGACGCGCATCTTCGCCATGGTGCCCTCGGTGGTATAGCCGGCCAGGCCGTAGAGCACGTTCCACCAGTGGCCATCGGGCATCTCGCCGTAGGAGAACAGCGGGAAGAAGTGAAACTCCCACTCCGTGCCGCCGCCGCGCGCCGCGCTCTCGTGATAGTAGGTGTTGAGCACGAGCTGCGAGATCGAGTCCTGGTCGGCAAAGCGCCAGTAGACGGGGAAGACCACCGTGCCGCGCGACTTGGGCGAGGCAAAGTCCCACAGTAGTGGCGCCACCACCAGGTGCGATGACTGGTTCTCCCGCCCCATGAAGAAGAAGGGCAGGATGTCGGTCTCCCAGCCGGTCAGATCCGTGGTGTGGCGGAACAGCGGGGTGAGCCACAACGTGTCCGAGATGTTGTGGCGGTGAAAGCGCCCGAACAGCGGGAAGATCACCAGGTCGTCCGAGCGGGCCGAGCTCTCCTGGTAGAACAGCGGGAAGAGCAGCGTGCGCGTCAGATCGACGTCCGGGTCGCGGTACTGCCAGAACAGCGGGGTCACCATGTCGAGCTCGGTGCGACCGCGGTGGCGGGCGTAGAGCCAGGTGGCGAAGGTGTCGTCGCCCTCCTCGCTCTCGGCCAGGACGAACAGCGGGGTGGCGAGCAGCGAGGAGGCGCCCTCGTAGCCGTAGTGGAACAGGGGCAGCACGGTGATGTGGTCCTCGTTCGGGCCCCAGTTGCGCCAGAAAATGGGCAGGATGTTGAACACGCCGCCGTCGCGCGACTTTTCAGACCAGAACGGGCCCCACACGCTCAGCGAGTGATCCCCGATCTCGTTGTAGCGATAGTAGTGCAGCAGCGGCGGGATGACCTCGTACTCGCTGCGCTCATCGCGGCCGTAGAAGTAGAGCGGGGCCAGCCCCAGATCGATGCTGTCAGCCGTGCGCACGTCGCAGTCGGGGCCGCCCTCCCAGTCGCAGAACAGCGGCCCGGCCATGGCGAAGCCGCTGCGCGCGGTGTAGTCGGTGAAAGTCAGCAGCGGCGGAATGTGGAAGTAGCCGCTGCCGTCGTCGCGCTTGCCCTCGAACACGAACGGCGCCACCCAGTTGTCGTGCCCCTCGGGCGACTCGGCGTGCAGCACGGGGCCCACGATGGTGGTGTGCTCCTGTTCGTGGCGCAGATTCCAGAACAGCGGGAAGAGCACGTCCGCGTCGACCTTCTCGCTGCGGCGGTTGTAGTAGAAAAGCCCGTAGAGGCTGGCGCGGTCCTCGGCCTGCTGCCGCTCGAGCCACAGGGGTAGGGGAAGGGTCGTCTGGAAGCGGTAGTCCCCGCTCTGCTCGCCGTAGTAGACGCCGTAGAAGGTGTGCTCGGTCTCCGTCTGGCGACCGCGCTCGAAGTCCCCGCTCGCGTCCGAGCCGATGGCCTCGCGGACCGACGGCGGGATGGCGTTCGGGTCCTCGGGCAGGGTCGGCGCCTGGGTGGGAAGCTGCGCGGGCGTTTCGGCACCCGAGGCGGCGTGGGTCTCGGGCATGGACGGCCCCCCGGCCGTCGCCCCTCCGGGCGGGCGCACGGGCGGCGACGGGGGCAGCGCCTCCGGGTTCCCGGGCATCATGGGCTGGGCCTGGCTCGCCCCTGCCCAGGAGCACAGCGCGGCGCATAGCCCCGCGGCCAGCCATCGGCGCAGCGCGCGGCTACTCCTACTCATTGGGGGGCTCGCTCGCATTCGCTCTCCGCGCCCGTTGGGCGTCTGCCCGCGCCTCCTCGAGCTCGCGCGCCACAGCCTCGGCCGCCCCCTCGAGGGGGATCGATTGCTGCGCTCGCCGCTCGAGGTCCTTGAGCGTGACCTGTCCGCGCTCGATCTCGTCCTCGCCCAGCAGCAAACACAGCCGGCTGCCCACCGCGTTGGCCCGACGCAGCATGGCCCGCAAGCTGAGCCCGCGGCCGTCGACCTCGCAGCGAACTCCCTGCTCGCGCAGCTGCCTGCCCAGCACCGCCGCGTGCCCGCGCGCCTTTTCGCCGAGCGGGGCCACGTAGCAGTCGGGCCCGACCGCAGACGGCTCAGACTCGAGCAGGGCGAGGATCCGCTCCAGCCCGATGGCGAAGCCGATGGCGGGCACGCGGGCTCCGCCCAGGCTCTCGACCATGCCGTCGTAGCGCCCGCCGCCGACCAGGGTGTCCTGCGCGCCCAGCTCGCCGCCCGTGGTCTTGAGCTCGAACAGCGTGCGCGTGTAGTAGTCCAGCCCCCGCACCAGCGTTGGATCCACCACGTACGAAAGCCCGAGGGCGTCCAGCAGGCGGCGGAGCTCGGCAAAGTGCTCGGCGTCCTCGCCGTCGAGCACCTCGAGGATGGGCGGGGCGCCCGCGACCACCTCGCGGTCCGCGGCGGCCTTGGAGTCGAGGATGCGCAGCGGATTGGTGCGGAGCCGACGCTGCGAGTCCTCGCTCAGCTGGCTCGCGTAGGGCTCGAGGTACTGCCGCAAGCGCTCCTTGTAGCGCTGCCGCACGCCGCCCGAGCCCAGCGAGCTCAGGTGGACCGCGTAGGAGCGGATCCCCACGCGCTCGAGCAGGCGCACTAGCATCTCGATCATCTCGGCGTCGCACAGCGGCCCGGGATCGCCGAAGTGCTCGCAGCCGGCTTGGTGGAACTGGCGATAGCGGCCCTTGGCCGGCCGCTCGGCGCGGAACATCGGCCCGAGGTAGTACCAGCGCGAGACCGGCTCGCGGGCCGAGACCCGGTGCTGCACGTAGGCGCGGGCCACCCCAGCGGTGCCCTCGGGCCGCACGGTCAAGCCGTCGCCGTGGCGCTCGAAGCCGTACATCTCCTTTTCGACGATGTCGGTGTCCTCGCCCACCTGGCGGACGAACAGCTCGGTGTGCTCGATGATCGGCGTGCGCACCTCGCGGAAGCCGTAGAGCTCGACGGTCTCGCGAAAGATGCGCTCGAGCCGCTGCCAGTGCGGGGCCTCCGCGGGCAGGATATCCTTCATCCCCCGAACGGCTCGATGTTCCATGGCGCTCCAGGCCGGCTCCGCCGCGCAACTCCTCGAGGTAGCTGGCGCGTTGCAACCTCGCGGCTTATGGTAGCAGCAGCACGGCGGGTCAAGCTCGAGAGCCCACTTCGGGCTGGCGCGCCCTGGGGCTCGGTCCGCTCTGGCGGGCAAACGAGCGCACGTCATGACCCGATCCGCATCACCCGAGCCGGGTCGGATCGCCGCGCTGGACATGGGCAAGGCCCGCGTCGGGCTGGCGATTTCCGACGAGCTGGGCCGCTTGGCTCACGCCCGAGAGCCGCTCGACGGTCGGAACGGCCGCGCGCTGTTGGCAGCCCTGCGCGAGCTCGCCCGGGCCGAGCGCATCACGCGCTTTGTGGTGGGGCTTCCCCTGCACTTGTCGGGCACGGCAGGGGTGGCGGCAGCGCGGGCGGCGCGCTTTGCCCAGAAGCTCGCCGACGCCACGGGGGTGGAGGTGGAGCTGGTGGACGAGCGCTGGAGCACGGTGCAGGCCGAGCGCGAGCTACGCGCAGCCGGGCTCCGCGGCGAGCGCATCGCCGAGCACGTCGACTCGGTCGCAGCCGCACTGATACTGCAGCAGTGGCTCGACCAGCACGCCGATCGCTAACGCAGCGCGCGGGCGCGGTGCTCTAGGACCCACGGCGAAAGGCCTTGGGAAGCCTGCGAAGGGTCGGGCTGCCCCGCGGCACCGTTTCCCTTGGCTTCGATGCGCGCCGCGGCCATGGCCAGCGCAACGCCTAGCGCTTCGGCATCGGCGGCGCTTTCCGGCCCGTGGCCATCGCCCAACAGCTCGTCTGGGTGCTCCTCGATGAACCCCGTGTGGTAGCGACCCGCAGCGAACTCGGGCTGGGCCATGAGCCGCTCGTGGAAGGCGAGGTTGGTGCGGATTCCGGTCACCACGTACTCGCTTAGCGCGCGGCGCATGCGCGCCAAGGCCACGTCGCGGCTGGCGCCCCAGACGGTGAGCTTGGAGATGAGCGGGTCGTAGTAGCTCGAGATCGGAGCGCCCGAGTAGACGCCGCTGTCATCCCGCACCCAGGCGCCGCCGGGCACGCGCAGCCCCGTGATGGTGCCAGGGCTGGGCAAGAAGCCAGTGGCCGGGTCCTCGGCGTAGATGCGGCACTCGATGGCCGCCCCTCGGCGGCGGAGCTCCTCCTGGCGCAGACCGAGCTTCTGGCCGTCGGCAATGGTCACCATCTCGCGGACGAGATCCGTGCCCGTCACCCACTCGGTTACCGGGTGCTCGACCTGCAAGCGCGTGTTCATCTCCAGGAAGTAGAACTCGCCGCTCTCGTCCAGCAGAAACTCCACCGTGCCCGCCGAGTAGTAGCCCACCGCCGCGGCTGCCCGCACTGCCACCTCGCCCATGCGAGCTACCAGCTCGTCCGAGGCGGCCGGGCAGGGCGTCTCCTCGACCACCTTCTGGTGACGGCGCTGGATGGAGCAGTCGCGCTCGTAGAGGTGCACGATGTTGCCGTGCTGGTCCCCTAGCACCTGGATCTCGACGTGCCGCGGCCGCACGATGGCCTTCTCTAGATAGACCGTGCCGTCTCCAAAGGCCGAGCTGGCCTCGCTCTTGGCGCGCTCGAAAGCGCTCGAGAGCGCAGCCTCGTTGGCGACCAGCCGCATGCCCTTGCCGCCACCACCGAGCGCCGCCTTGACCATCACGGGATAGCCGAGCTCGGTCGCGGTTCGGCGGGCGTCGTCCGCGCTCTCGGCGCTGCCGCCTGGGACCACGGGCACGCCCGCGCCAGTCATCTGAGCGCGCGCCTCGGTCTTGGAGCCCATCACCGAGATGGCTTTGGCGGGCGGGCCGATGAAGGCGATGCCCGCATCCGCGCAGCCGGCTGCGAACTCAGGGTTCTCCGACAGGAAGCCGTAGCCCGGATGGATGGCCTCGGCCCCGGTCTGGCGAGCCGCCTCGATGATGCGCTCGGCCCGCAGGTAGCTCTCGGCTGCCCGCGGCCTGCCGATGCGCACGGCCTCGTCGGCCGAGCGCACGTGCAGCGCGGCGCGATCCGCGTCGCTGTAGACGGCCACGGCGCCGATCCCCATCTCGCGCAGCGTGCGGATGACGCGGACGGCAATCTCCCCGCGATTGGCAACCAGAACCTTGCGAAACACGCCCCCGCCTATCACGGCCAGGGCGGTTTGGCGACCCCGTTCGGCGGCTCGCGCGAGGCCTTGGTGCCTCGGGCTAGCCGCGGTAGACCCAACGGGCGGCGACCGCGCCGCCCGAGTAGGGCCCGCGCCATGACCAAACCCAAGCGCAAGGACCAGCTTCCCCTGTTTGGTGGCGCGCGACTGCCCCGTGAGCGGGTGGGGAGCGCGGCGGAGGCGGAGGGGGTGACCGCGGGCGAAACGCCGCCCGAGCCCGAGATCTTGAGCGTGGCCGAGCTGGATCGCTCACTTCAGAGATTACTTGAAGTAAGCACTTCAAATGTTCGAGTTCGAGGGGAAATATCTGGTCTTCACCGCGCTGCAAGTCGACACGCCTACTTTGCGCTCAAGGACGAGACCGAGGACGCCCTCATCGACTGCGTGATGTACCGCAGCGCGCCTCAGCGAGCCCATCGCCGCCTGGCCGACGGCGAGCGGGTGGTGCTGTTGGGCCGGGTCACGGTCTACCCTCCGCGCGGGCGCATGCAGCTGGTGGCCGAGGACGTGCTCGAGACCGCTCGCGGAGCGCTGCTCGAGGCCCTCGAAAGGCTCAAGGCCAAGCTCGCGGCCGAGGGGCTGTTCGCGCCCGAGCGAAAGCAGGCTTTGCCGCGCGACCCCAAGCTCATCGCCGTGCTGACCAGCCCCGACGGCGCAGCCATCCACGATATCGTGCGGGTGGCCTTTCGGCGCGGGCGGGTGCGCATTTTGCTGGTGCCCACCCCCGTGCAGGGCGCGGGCGCGGCCGAACGCATCGCCGAGGCCATCGCGCGGGTCGACCGGATCGGCGCGGTCGACGCGATCGTGGTCACGCGCGGCGGAGGCTCGGCCGAGGACCTGGCAGCCTACAGCGAGGAGCGGCTCGTGCGGGCCGTGGCTGCAGCGAAAAAGCCCATCGTCAGCGCGGTGGGCCACGAGGTCGACGTCAGCCTGACCGATCTGGCGGCGGATGCCCGCGCGGCCACGCCATCGCAGGCCGCCGAGCTGTTGGTGCCCGACCAGGGCGAGCGCCTGGCCGCCTTGCAACACTGGACCGCGCGCCTGCGGCGCACGCTGGGGCACCGACTGGCTCGCGAGCAGGTGAGCCTGGCGCGGCTGCGCGCTTCGCTGGGCGAGCCCCGACGGCTACTGCTCGCCGAGGCGCAGCGCTTCGACGAGCTGGGCATGCGCCTGGAGCGCGCCCTGGGCCGCCAGCTCGCCGACCGTCGTAGCCGGCTAGAGGGGCTCGCTCACCGACTGACGGCTCGACATCCCCGCCGCGTGCTCGCCGATCGACGTTACCAGCTCGAAGCGCTGCGGCGCCGCCTCGAAGCTCGTCACCCACGCCATGCCATCGCGGCGGCTCGCGCCAGGCTGGGCCCGCTAGGACCGCGGCTGGCAGGCGCCATGCGGCAGCAACTCGGCCAGCTACGCCATGGGCTCGCAGGCCGCGCGGCCCACATCGAGGCCCTCTCGCCCCTGGCCGTGCTGGGCCGCGGCTACGCGGTCGCCACCGACTCCGCGGGCCACGTGCTGCGCGACGCCGCCGAGGTCGCACCAGGCGAGCGCGTGAACGTACAGCTGCACCACGGCCAGCTCGCAACGCGGGTGACAAAAAGGGGGTAAAGAGGGACAGACTGCTTTTTTGGAAGAAAAAGTATCCTGTCCCCTTTTTGCCTTTCTCCTACCGGATACAGGAGCCTGCGGCTGGCTCGCCGTCTACGCCCAGGAGCAGGATGCTGCCATCGTCCTCGGCGGCCAGGAGCATGCCCTCGGAAACCAGCTTCTTGGCGAACTTGCGCGGGGCCAGGTTGCACAGCACCACGATGCGCCGCCCGACCAGCTGTTCGGGTGCGTAGGCCTGCGCGATGCCAGCGACCAAGCGGCGCGGGCTGGGCTCGCCGACATCGACGCGCAGCTCCAGTAGCCGATCCTTGCGCTTGACGCGCGCGGCCTCGGTGATGACGCCGATGCGTAGATCCAGCTTGGCGAAGTCATCGTAGGTGATGGTGGGCCTTTGCTCGGGCTCCTCCTCCGCGGCTTGCGCCGCCTTCGGCCCAGCTCCGGCCTCGTCGGAAGCCCCCTCGGCCGGGGCCGAAAAGCGCTCCAGCAGCGAGGCCTTGCGCTGCTTGTCCAGCCGCGGGAAGAGCGGCTTGCCCGGCTCGAGCCTGCCGCCCGCGGCCCGCCGCGGCATCGACAGTGGCCATTGGTCCACGTCCAGCTGCTCGGCGAGCGGATCCAGTCCGAGCTGCTGACGCATGCCGCGGGCCACGGCGGGCATCACGGGAGCGATCATCACGCTGGCCGCCTCCAGGGCCTCGACCATGGTCGTCACGATGGTGCCCAGCCGCTCGGGCTGCTCCTTCTTGGCGGTCCAGGGGGCGGCCTTGTCGACGTAACTGTTGGCGGCGATGAGACCGGCCCAGATGGCCTCCAGGGCGCGCGTGGGCGCACACGCCTCGAACGCCTGAGCTGCAAGCTCGGCCGCCCGCTCCATCTGCTTGCGAAGCTCCTGCTCCAGCGGGCCGGGCTCGGCCTCGGAGAGCGCCGCTGGGGCAAAGGGCAGCACGCGGTGCAGCAGGTTGCCCAAGGTGTTGCCCAGCTCGGCGTCATAGCGCTTGAGCAGGTCGTCGATGGAGAAGTCGCCGTCGTGGCCAAAGGAGATGGCCCGCATCAGGCCGTAGCGCAGGGCGTCCACCCCCACGGTGGGCGATAGCGCTTGCGCCAGCTCCATGGGGCTGATGGTGTTGCGCAGCGACTTGGACATCTTGCGGCCGCCGTAGGACAGGAAGCCGTGGGCGAACACGGTGCGCGGCAGCTCGGCGTCCGACATGCCCGCGGCCATCAGGAAGGCGGGCCAGTAGACGGCGTGGAAGCGCAAAATGTCCTTGCCCACCAGCTGCACCGTGGGCGGCCAGAAGCGGCGGCGGTCCTCGGGCTCGTGCAGCGCCGACCAGTAGTTGGTCAACGCATCGAACCAGACGTACATCACGTGGTCGGGATCGTCGGGCACGGGCACTCCCCAGCGGAAGGTGGTGCGGGAGACCGACAGATCCTGCAAGCCCGAGCGCACGAAGCTCTTGACCTCGTTCAGGCGCGAGGCGGGCATCACGAACTCGGGGTGCTGTTGGTAGTGCGCCAGCAGGCGGTCGCCGTACTTGGACAGCCGAAAGAAGTAGCTCGCCTCGCGCACGGGCTCGACCTCCGTGCCGTGGATGGGACAGCGGTTGCCGGGCTGCTCGAGCTCCTTTTCCGTGAAGTAGGCCTCGCAGCCCACGCAGTACAGCCCTTCGTAGTGGCCGAGGTAGATGTCGCCAGCATCCCGAATGCTG
Source organism: uncultured Polyangiaceae bacterium (assembly GCA_964441055.1). Taxonomy (GTDB): domain Bacteria; phylum Myxococcota_A; class Polyangia; order Polyangiales; family Polyangiaceae; genus JACQWT01. The sequence continues at coordinate 17,874 of CAYTYV010000049.1, forward strand.
CGCCAGAGCTTCTGCACGGCGCGCTGGTGGCGCCCCTCGCTGGTGCGGATGAAGTCGTCGTAGCGGCAATCCAACTGAGGCCAGGCCTCGCGGAACAGGACGCTCATCTGGTCGGCCAGGGCCTGGGGCTCGAGCCCGCGCTCCTCGGCGGCGCGTTGGATCTTGAGGCCGTGCTCGTCCGTCCCCGTCAGCAAATGCCCCTCGCGCCCGCGCACGCGGTGGTAGCGGCACAGCACGTCGGCGGCGATGGTGGTGTAGGCGCTGCCCAGGTGTGGGACGTCGTTGATGTAGTAGATCGGCGTCGTGACGTAAAAGCGCTCGGTCATGGGCTACTATCTCGCACATGAGCATGCTGGAAGGGAAGGTTGCGATCATCACGGGCGGCGCGGGGGGGATCGGTCGAGCCGAGGCGCTGCTGTTTGCCGCCGAGGGCGCCAAGGTGGTGGTCGCCGACCTCGGCACCGCGCCCGATGGAAGCGGCTCCGACCCACGACCCGCCGAACAGGTGGTGCGGGCCATTGGCGAGGCGGGCGGACAAGCGCTCGCCTGCGTGGCCGACGTGGCCACGGTCGAGGGGGCGAAACGCATCGTGGCGGCCGCCGTGGAGGGCTTCGGCCGCGTGGACATCCTGGTCAACGGCGCGGGCATCCAGCAGCCGACGAGCATGCTCGACATGGACGAGCCCAGCTGGCAGCGCGTGCACGACGTTCTCGTCAAGGGCACGCTTTGGTGCAGCCAGTGCGCGGCGCGCCAGATGATCGCCCAGGGCGGGGGAGGGCGCATCGTCAACACCACGGGCGTGGGCGGGCTGCGCGGTGATCTCGGAGCGCCCAACGCCATGGCCGCCGAGGCGGGCGTCTATGCGCTGACGCGGGCGAGCGCGCGCGAGCTCCAGCCGTACGGCATCACGGTCAACGCCCTCGCCCCCGTCGCCAAGACGCGCCTGACCGAGGATCTGCCCAAGCTGCGAGGCCTCGATCCGCTCACCGCCGAGCACGTGGCCCCCGCCGCGCTCATGCTGGCCTCCGATCTGTGCGGCGACCGTTCCGGCTTGGTGCTGGCCGTGGCAGGCGCCCGCACCTTCCGCTACGCCCTGGTGGAGAGCCCGGGCCAGTACAAGGACGGCGACCTTCCGTGGACCGCCCAAGAGATCGCGGAGCACTGGGCCGCCATCTCCAAGCGTTGACGATGGGGGCTCCGGGCGTCGCTTTGCTCCTTCCTCTGCCCCCAAGCCCCCGCGTGATTCGACGATGGGGGCGCCGGTCGTCACTTCGCTCCTCTACCCCAAACGCCTGCTTGCCAGGCGCCGATTGCCGGGCTGGCTGCTGAATGCTAGCTTGAACCAGGTTCGAATCTGTGGCGCCCGCTCGGAGGGGTGCCGACTATCCACTGTTTTTTCTCGGGTCCGATGCCCGCGCAGGTGGATCCTGGCGCGAGCGACCCTGGCTGCTGTGCCATGCTGCGCGATGCCCAGATCCCCTTGGTGCTCTGGGTCTCGACCGCCGCGCTGCTCCACCTCGGCGCGGGTCAAGCCACCGCCACGGCTGCCACCGTGCTGGCGCTGCTGGCCGAGGAGCGCGAGCAGGTTCAGCAATACGCCCGCGAGGTGCGCGAGCACCTGAAGCCCCGCGAGGTGACCATCGCGCTGCTGGACGATGCCGAGGCCCTCGGCGAGCGCCCGGCCGAAGCCGAGCCAGCAGGGCAGCAGCCACCTGAGCCGGAACAGCCCGCGCTCGACGAAAGGCCGCCCGAGCCGAGCTTGCCCGAGCCCGAGCCAGAGCCCGAGCAGGCCACGCAAACCCAGCCGCGCCCGCCGGATCCGCCGAAGGACTCGGAAGAGCCCAACGATCGCGCGAAGAAACCGCCACCGCAGCTGTTCTTGCCGCCGTCCGATGGCCGCATCGCCATCAAGCAGCACGTGCCCGAGGACCAGGAGGATAACCCCGAGGCCTCGCGCATCGCCGACAACGCGCACCATACCGATCACGAGACCATGGCGCGGGTGCGGGCCTACGACCAGGACTCGCCCGATCCCACCATGGGGGGCGCGTCCACCCCGACGGATTTGCCGGAGCCGGGCAACAGCGCGGAAGACGAGCGGGGCTTTACCGTGGCCAGCGATGAACCTGGGCCCACGCGGCCAGGGGCAGCGGAGGGATCCGACGATCCGCAGCCGCCCGCGCCGCCCGCCAGGGCTCAGGGGGATCCAGCGCGTGCCGCCGCTCAGGCCCCGCCCACCACCCCCTCGGCAGGGCGCCCGGGACAAGCCGCCAGACCCGGTCGCGCCGCCGACCCAGGAGGCACGGGTCCCGCGGCCGAGCCGGGCCTGGCCGCCGAAAGCGGCGAGTACTACCTCGACCCGAGCGGCGGCGATGGGCTCCCGCCCAGCCCTGCTGAGCCGCCTGCGCTGCCGCGTCGAGGCATTCGCGGCATTCCCGGCCCCATGCGCTTCGGCGGCCGCGGACCGCACAACCTGACCATGCCAGGGCTGGTTGATGCGGTCGGCGCCGAGCGGCTCCGCGCGGAGCAGGAGCGGGCGCGCAACGCGCGGCTGAGCAAGCACCGCGGCTCCATGAGCGGCACGGACTTCCAGCGCTACCGCGCGGCCATCGAGAACTACGACCCCTCGGTCGCCCTCGGCAACCAGACCTCGCTCAACGCCGCGCGCGTGCCCTTTGCGAGCTTCATCAACCGGATGCACAACCGCATCCACCCCATCTTCGCCGACACCTTTCTGCGCTCGCTGGACAAGCTGGCTGCCGACCATCCGCTCAACCGAAAGCTCATCGCCCGCGCCGAGATCGCGCTGGACAAGGACAACGGAAGGGTGCTGCGCATGGGCATCGTCAAGCCGAGCGGGGTCACGGCCTTCGACATCGCGGCGCTCAAATCCATCGAGCAGGCCGCGCCCTTTGGCAAGGCGCCTGCCGTCATCGTCTCGCCCGACGGCAGGGTCTACGTCCACTGGAGCTTCAACCGCGATCCCTACTACGCCTGCACCTCGCGCTTCGCCCAGCCGTTCATCCTGAAAAGGCCGCCAGCGCCGTGCCAACGCCCGCCGCGCCGCCCGCGCCGCCAGCCGCGGACGAGCGCCAAAGCCCGCCACCCAAGGGCAAGGGCGACTAGCCGGGGCTCGCGCCGAAGAGGGCAGGGCGGTCGCAGGGCCTGCTTGCTTGCGCTTGCGTTCCGCTCGCGCGCGCTTATAAATGCGGATGTGCGCCCGCCGTTCGGGACAGAGGCGGCGCAGCTACGGTCGGGCATGCGGTCACGCCCGTGGTCGCACAACCTTCACTACTTCTTGCTGCAGAGGGGAATCGGTAATGAAAACGAGGCACATCTTCGAGCTGCTAGTCCTTGGCGGCGCACTGGCTCTTGGGGCCGCGGCTGGTTGTGACAGCTCGGGCTCGGACGACGATGACGACGACGGCACCGCGTCCGGGACCGCGGCAGGATCGGCTACGGGCACGGGCACGGGCACGGGCACGGGAACCGGGACCGGGACGGGCACGGGAACCGGGACCGGGACGGGCGACAGCACGAGCTGCGACGACGCCCATGCCATGGAGGAGTTCCCGCAGGATCCCACCATCTATACGGGCGAGGGCGTCCTCGACCCGGCCGGGGACGACGACTACTTCACCTTTACCGCCGACGGCGACGACTGGGTGCTGCTCTGGACCGAGGCCAACCCGGACGACGATACCGACATGATCGACACGGTCATCACCCTGTACAAGCAGGACGGCTCGGACTGGACCCAGGTCGCGCTCGACGACGACGCCTTCCCGCGGGCCAGCACGGACAGCGAGCTCATCTACCACGTGCCCGCCTCCGGGGG
>CAYTYV010000050.1:0-21671 GCA_964441055.1 uncultured Polyangiaceae bacterium
AACGCGGCTGCTTCTTCACGGAGGAAACCTCTGGGCGCAGGGCTATGCCGTACCCGCTTTCGAGCGACAATACGCCTGGCGCATGCCCACGGGAGACGACCTCTCCGACGCGACCGTGGACGCAAAGGTGGCGCTCACCGTGGACGAGCAAGGCGTAGCCGTGTTGTGGGACGTGCCGAGCGGCCGTGAGATCCGACGGCTGCACCGTTCCGAGGTGGACGTCTGGGGCCACCAGCTATCGCCCGACGGACGACACATCATGGGCAAGAACGGCAACGTGCTCCACGTCTGGAAGGTGCACCAGGACGAGCTTGTGAAGACCGTTCTGCCGCCATAGCGCTCGGGCTTCGCCGTCGTCGCCGTCGCGTTCGGCGTCGACTTGGGAGCCGCGCCTATTCCGGCCGCGGTCGGGCGCCACGGCGCAGCACCGTGCCGCCAGGACCCACCGCCATGACGTTGTCGGGACCCGTGCCCCATACGCCGAAGAGCGCGTTGCCGCTGCTGCTTGCCTGCTGCGTCCAGCTCTTCCCATCGTAGTGCAGCACCGTGCCCGACTCTCCGACCGCGTACACATCGGCTGGCCCGCTTCCCCAGACGGCCAGCAGCGCGTGCGGTGGTTGCTCCACCCGAGCCGCGTGGCGCCAGCTTCTCCCGTCGTAGTGCAGCACCTCGCCGCCTTCGCTGACGGCGTAGACGTCCTTGGGCCCGCTTCCCCACACTGCGTTGAGCTGGAACTCCGCGCCCGTTTGCTGCCGCTGCCAGCTCCAGCCATTGTAATGGATCGCGACGCCGCTTTGGTCCACGTCCTCGCCCACGGCGTAGACGTCCCGCGGTCCGCTGCCCCACACGCCGTAAAGGTGCGCTTTGGTGCGGCTTTGCTGCGCCTGCCAGGCGCTTCCGTCGTGGTGCAACACCGTGCCCGCCTTGCCCACGGCGAAGACGTCCTCGGGCCCGCTTCCCCAGATCGCCTCCAGGTCGGCCTCGGAGCCGCTCGCTTGGGGGCTCCAGGTCTGGCCGCTTTTGCGCACTACCGTGCCGCCCACACCCACGGCAAAGATGTCCTCGGGTCCGCTTCCCCAAAGGCCATTCAGGTGCCAGGCCGCAGCGCGGGGCTGCTCGCACCAGCTTTCGCCGTCGTAGTAGAGCAGCGCGCCGCCAAGGCCCACGGCGTAGACGTCCTGCGGTCCGCTGCCCCAGATGGCGCGTAGATTCGGGGTGGCGCCGCTCGAGAGCTCCTGCCAGCTCGTGCCGTCGTAGTGCGCCAGCGCGCCGTGGGAGCCCACGGCGTAGACATCGCGAGGCCCGCTGCCCCACACCGCAGCCAGCCCCTTGCTGCAGCACGGTCGCTCCCATCGCCAAGCGCTCCCGTCGTCGTGCAGCACGTCCCCACCCACGGCGAAAAGCTCGCCGGACCCACTGACCCACACGCCTCCCAAGTCGACGTCGCTACCGCTGGGCTTGGTCTGCCAGCTCTGGCCGTCGTAGTGCAGCACCGTGCCCGAGCGGCCCACGGCGTAGACGTTGTCGGGCCCGCTGCCCCACAGCCCGTTGAGGCGGGCCTCAGTACCGCTCTGCTGTGGCCACCAAGCCGTGCCGTCGTAGTGGCGCACCATGCCCGAGGCGCCCACGGCATAGACGTCGTTGGGACCGCTTCCCCACAATGCATATGTCGCACCCGCGGCTGGCGGCGTGTGTATGGCCCAGCCCGAGCCGTCGTAGTGCCAGATCCCTTGGCCAGCCGCCCACACGTCGCTGGGCCCGCTGCCCCACACCGCCGAAAAATCGGGCCACACATCAGCCGGCCTACCGCGCCATCCCGACAAATCGGGGCCGAGGCTCTGCCTTGCCCAGCTTGTGCCGTCGTAGTGGAGCACCACGCCGCCGCTCACCGCGAAGACGTCCTCGGGCCCGCTACCCCATAGGCCCTCGAGGCTGACCTTATGGGCTGGGTCGTCGGAGTCGATCCCGTTCGGCTGTCGTCTCCACGTCGTCCCGTCCCAATGCAGGATGGTCCCGCCCCCGCCCACGGCAAAGACGTCGCGGGGCCCGCTGCCCCACACCGCCGACAAGCCGTTGCCCTGCGGTAGGGGATTTTGCCAGCACCAGCCGTCGGTGCTGCACATGGGCTCGGCCCGGCCCGAGGCAGGCGGCGCTGATGGCTCAGAAATGGCCGCTCCGCCATCGGCCCGGGGCGACGCCGAGGGGCTCGCCATGGGCGCTGGCTCGGCTCCCCGCTGCGGCCTGCCTCCGCAAGACGAGCCAACCATGCACGCCAAACACGCCCATAGCCAGGCACTCCCGCTCGACCATTCGCGTTTCATCGCATGATTCGGGCTAGAACAGCGGCGCGTCGCGCTGAATGGACCACCATACCTCGACCAGGCGCTTGATGGTCGGGGCGTCGATGTGTCCGACGCCCTTGGTCCAGTCGTGCGAGGGCGACCAGCCCTTTTTCTTACCCTTGGGCCGTTTCGCGTCGGGCCGCGGGCTCACCTTCATTAGGCCGTTTAGGTACTCCCGGTCGGGCCCGCTGAAGTAGTGGAACTGGAAGGCCTCCACCGCGCGCAGCATGGGCCAGGCCTCGGCGCTGATGACCCAGCCGCGGACCGCGACCTTGTTGATCTTCAAGACGCCCTTGGCGACCTTCACCTCCAGGGCGCTGCGCTTTGGATGCGGATGTTGCCCCGCCACCGAGTAGCCCAGGTCGCAGAGCAGCTGGCGCACCACGGTGAGCTCCTTGCCGACCTGATCGGAGGTGGCTCCGGATCGAATGTGGGCGAAGCGGGTGCGTTCGAACTCGGGCTCGTTCAGGGCGGTCGGCGGTGGGTCGTAGAGCGCGCGCACCTCGGCGGGCAGCGCATCGAGCGGGGGCACGCTCGGCCCGAGGGCGATATTCGCTTTGGCCAGGCGCTGCCATTGGAAGAACTCCCCGGGGCAGAAGGGCTTGCCGCCCATGGCCCTGCTTCGGTAGGAGCCGCGTGGGTAGCCCCCGCGGTAGCTGCCGCCCATGAGGCTCACGTCGCGGTGCCCAACTAGATGCCAGGGCACCACGTTGTACTGCTGCTGGAGCTCGCGGCAGATCCGGATGACCGCGTCGTACTGCTCCTTGGTGAACTCGCGCGGGTAGTAGGTCTTGGCGCCGCGCTTGCCGGGCGGCTTGTTGTCGGCGTGCATGATCTCGATGCCCACCGTGAAGTAGTTCACATTGTCGGCATCGGTGGCATTGTCGTCGGCGTCGGCCCATTGGCTCGAGCCCGAGTGGAAGCCGCGGTAGTGCTCGTCCACCATCTTGACGGCAAAGCCATCGAGATCCACCACGTAGTGCGCGCCGCGCTTGGTGCTCAGCTGGTCTTTGAACCCATCGATGACGCCGCCGTAGAGCGAGCCCGTGTTGGTCTGATGGATCACGATGGTGGGCAGCGGCGCGCGGCGGTCGTTGACGGATTGTCGCTGGTCATAGCGGTTCCACGGGGCGTAGCGGGGCGGGCGATCTGCGCCGATCCAGTCGGGCCGCCAGTCGAGGCGGATCTCCTGCACGGACTGCTCGCAGACGACCTCGATGATCTTGACGAAGGGCGGAGTGCCCACGGGCGCTGTGGGGAACGGCGTGACAAGGCCCAGCAGCACCTGCTTGATGATGTCGAGGACGCCCTTGTCGGTGTCGATGTCGGGTAGCCTGAAGGCCTCCAGCTCGATCTGTTTGGTATCGAAGGCGCAGTCCTTCCTGGGCAGCTCGCCCTTGGGGCCCAGGGCCACGGTGAGCCGAAACGGTCGGTACAGAAAGGCCGCGGTGGTGTCTTGGTCGGTCAGATCAGGGCCAGCAGGCGCATAGCTCGAGTTGAGCTGGCCCGACGGAGGGTACACCCACACCTGGAGCTCTCCGGGCAAGCTGACGTTCTGCAGGTCCAGGGTGGCAATGCCTTTGCTGTCCGTCTCGGTCTGGCGCGAGACATCGCCAATGGAGTAGACCAGCCGGGCTTTTTGGACGGCGTGGTTGGGGGTGGAGTAGTTCCGCCGATCGCTCTTGTAGTACTCCTCCATCAGCTTGTCGGGCCGATGCTCGGCCTCCGGGGACCAGCGGTCTGGAGCGTGAAAGTCGTGCTGCGTGGGATCTGTGCCCGCGATCAAGAAAAAGGCGCGATTGAGATTGATGCGCAGCTTGTCGTGCGGGTTGGCTGGAGCCGCACAGCCCTGGGGCGAGCTGCAAGACGAGGCGGACGGAGGGCTGTCGGGCGAGGCGCCCTTGTTTTTCTGTCCGTCGCCTTCGAAGCTGGACGCGGTGTCGGGGGAGCTCGGGTCCGCGACTGGCGCTGGAACCTTGGTGCCGCGAGGAGGTAGCGCGGCGCCGTCGTGGTATCCCGACAGCATACCGTCTACGTCGCGCGGCTCGCCGCTCGGCGGCTCCTTGCACAGCGTATACTGCCGCTGGAAGTCGCGTACGTTCTCCTTGAGCGAGTCAAGCGCGCTGAAACCGACGTTGTGCAGCCGTCGGGCCACGTGCTCGTCGGTGTCGCCGCCCAGGTCCAAGTGGTAGAGCTTGCGGAAGGGGTAGCGCGGCTCGATGGGCACCTTCTTGGGCGCCCACTCCAGCCATAGCGACTTGGTCGACGGCCGCACCTTGACCTTCACGCTGCCCAAAGGGTCGGCATAGGGATCGGTGAGATTGATGAGCCGCCCGTTTTCCAGCACGCGGCAACGGGCCTCGGACATGCGCAGCGCGAGCTGATCGAAGAAATGGATGCGATGCTCTATCGGCTCGGCGTGGGGTCCGTGGTCGCGGCACTCGCAGATGCCCTCGCTGCACTCCCAGGTGGGCTCGCCAGGCGGCTCGTCGGCCGGCTCAATGTCCTCGTAGGGCCAGGGTGCGCCTGTTTCGTCGGTCTTCACGAGTGCGCCTGCCTATCCAGAGACTAGAACGCGGGACTGCGATGGGCTGACGTGCATGCCCGCGGGCATGTTGGCATTGTCGCCGTTGTGTCCGGCCATGGCCGTGAGCATCACGACCCGCTTTCCCTTGGCGTAGATCTTGCCGCTGGCGCTCTTGAAGGTGACCGGCCCCTTGAACACGCCCGATATCACGCCGCCCGCCGTGCCGGGCTCGTCGCCGCTCGACATGGGGATCTTGGAGGACTCGACCAACACCTCCTTGTTCTCCACGATCACCGCTCCGACCGTGCCTTCGGCGTCGCGGCACTGTCCCGTGTTCGGAAAGGGAGTGGGCACGGGCGGCCCGCCAGGACCCGGGACCAAGCACACATCGGGAAAGGCGAAGCAGGTGCCTCCGGCTTTGGTGGCGATGGGCAACATGGGCGTCTCCTTTTTGCCGAGCAGGACGCGTTAACCGAGCAGGACGCGCTTTCCGTCCACGACCGTGTCCTCGTCCGAGACGATGGCGGTGCGGCCTGCCACAAGTTGATAGGCGTCGGTCACCAGGTTGCGGATCCGTCCAGCTCGGGTCTGCGCCAGGCCGCGGACCTCGCGATAGGCGTCGGTGGCCGATTCGACGATGCGCTCGGCGCGAAGCTCCCAGCGGCCCACCCGGGTGACGAGCTCGGCCGCCTCGATGCGCACGCGTCCGTGCGGCGCGGCGAGCTCCAGATCGCCCTCGGGAGCGCACAGGCGCAGGCCCGTTGACGGCGCGTACGAGACGATGGCTTGCCCCGACGGGTCGCGCAGTACGATGGCGTCTTGCTCCAGCGACGCGGTGGCGCCGTCGGCCGCCTGCACGCTCGAGCTCTCGGGCGGGTCCACCACGGCAAAGACAACGGCCTGCTCGGCGTCGGATGCGCCGAGGGCGGCGAGCACCCTAGCACCCTTGGCGGGCGCGCTCCGCTCGACGCAAAAACGCGCGGGGACAAGGGCAGAGGGACCGTCCAAGCGTCGGAGCTGGACCCTTCGATCCGGACCGACGTCGACCACCTGGGCGAGGATCACGTCCAGCGGCGCGGACGAGCCCGGGCTCGCGCTGTGCTTTTCGGCGGGCGCGCTTTGACAATGGGGCTGGCTCTTCATGGTGCCTCGAAAGATGGCTGCTATGGGGTTGCGGGGTGGCAATGACGGCGAGCTCGGCTCTAGTGCGCAGCAGCTCGCGATGCGGTCGTGGTGAAATCCTCGGCGCGGGCTCGGTCCGGATCGGTGCGCCTTGCGCCGCGGAGATCGGCATCGGTGAAATCGGTGCGATCCTCCGAGATGCGGTGGAGGTTGGCGCCTTGGAGCGTGGCGCCGACGAAGACGGCGTCATCGAGCCTGGCATGGGACAGATCGGCGTAGCTCAGCCGAGCCTCGGCCCAGGACGAGCCGCGCATGTCCGCGCGCAGCAGGCGAGCCGAGTCGAGCTTTGCCCCGCGGCCGATGCAGCGGCTCAGATCCGCATCGACCAAGGCGGCCGAGCGCAGATCGGCCTCGAGTAGATCGGCCCCAGCGAGCACGGCGCCCTTGGCATCCGCCCCTTCGGCCTGGACTTGCCCAAGGTGCGCGCCCGAGAGATCGGCGCCCTTCAGATCGATCTGTCGGGCGGCGACGCCCTCTAGCTTGGCGCCTCGCAAGTTGGCGCCGCAAAGCCGGGCGTCGGCGAGATCGCAGCCCGCAAAATCGACTTGCTCAGCCTGGCTTCCCGAAAGGTCGCAGCGCGAGAAGCAGGCGCCCTCAAGCGCGCAGCGGCGCAGGTCGACCGAGCCGAGCCGCGCGCCCACGAAGCGGGCATGGCGCAGATCGGTATCGTCCAGCAAGACGTCGTGCACGGCTTTGGCCGCCGAAAAATCGACGCCTTGGGCCCGTGCCCCTCGCAGATCAGCGCCCGCGAGCACAGCGCGCTCGAGCTCGACGCCGCGCAGATCGACCTTGGCGAGCTTGGCGCCCACGAGCAGGGCGCCGCGCAGCACAGCGCCCTTCAGCAGGCAGCCGCTCAGATCCGCGCCGCTCAGATCCGCACCGCTCAGGTTGGCCTCGCGAAGGTCTGCGCCTGCGAGGCTGGCCCGTCCGAGGCGCGCGTCCACGAGCCTGGCATTGCGCAAGCCCGCATCGGCCAGATCGGCACGCCCGAGCGCCGCCCCGGTCAGATCGGCGTGAGCGAAATCGACGCCGCAAAGCCGCGCGCGCTCCAGCCGAGCGCGCACCAAGGCCGCACCCGAAAGCCGTGAGCCGCTCAGATCGACCTCGCTCCACTCGGACTCGCTCAGATCGACGCCCTCGAGGCAGAGCGCGGCAGCGAGCTTGCGCACCCACACCCCGACGAGCTGCCCAGAATCGCGAAGGTGCTGCTCGAGCCCCTGCTGACTGTTGATGACCGGGCGGCTCTTCATACGCTCGAGCCAGGCGAGCCGGGGCGGCTTGGGCGCGTGCTGGTCCTCCAAAAGAAGCCGCTCGGCCTCGAGCAATATGGCCGAGGCCTTCACCAGCGCCGCAGATGGCTTACCGCGGTCTAGCTCGAGATCGGACGGGGCCGCGTCCTGGGGCTCGCCTCCCAGCCCCTGGGCCAGCTCGGCCAGCGCCAAGGTGATCTCGGCGCTGGCGACGTTGATGGTCGTGATGGGATCGGCCTGCTCGCCGATCGCCCGCAGCGAGCTAACCACTCCCTCGAGCGAACGCCCTGCCACAGGCGTTGCGCCCTCGGCCCGCATCCGTAGCCCGCCAGCCTGCTCGAGCAGCGCGATGGCGCGCCCAACCGACCGAAGTACGGCCTCGGGTAGTGAGGGTTCGTGGCTCATGGTCCGTCCTTTGAAGGCTCGAGACAGCGACGATTGATCACGCGCTGGATCTGCTTCTTATGCCACCTCGACCGAGTCGAGCTCGGTGAGCTTGCCTTCGAGCGTCGTCGTGCCCGTGACCGTGAGGTTTCCGTCGACGATGACGTCGGGCGCTTCCAGGGTAATGGTGCCGCCCGCCTTGATGGTCACGTCGCCGCTTGCCTCCATGGTGATGGTGCCCGCTCCTACCGACACGCCGCCCGCGGACACGATGACCTGATCGGCCTCGCCCGTGATCTTGGCGCCCTTGATCGCCACGGTGTTTTCGGCCGTGAGCCTCATGTCGCCTGTGTGCGCCGAGGCGATGAGGTTTTTATGCGCGCACACGAGGATGCAATGCTCGATGCTCATGACCTTGATGTCCTCGCGGGCCATGACCCCGATGCTGGTGCCCTCGCCGAGCGGTGGGGGCTCGTACTCGGGGTAGTAGCCCGCCACCGCGCGGATGGTCCCTGCGGCCAGGTCGAGCACGCCTGGCGTCGAGACGTCGATCCGTTCGCCTGCGGCCACTTCCACCTTGGTCGGGGACTTGAGTTCGGTCATCTGCTCGCCCATGACCGAGGCGGTGTCGTGCGACGAAAGCGCGGCCACGCGATCGCCGTACACCATGGCGCGGTCGCGGCTGAACAGCGCGCTCGTAAGCGGGCTGCCGATAAAGGCCCCAGGCTTTACGGGCTGGCCGAGCGGTTGCCCCTGCTCGCGCCCGTTTGCGCGGGCCAGGCCGTCGTCCGAGGCTTCGGCCATCGCCCGCAGGGCATCCATCATGGTCGACTCGGCGCTCTGTGACAGCGCCGAGCCAAGCGCGCTCCACATGCCGCCGCCGCCGCTTCCCTCCGATGCGCCGTCGCCTCCGCTGCCCTCGCTCTCGTCGCTGGCTGCTGCCTCGTCGTCCTCGTCCTCCTCCTCTTGTGGGGGCTTGGCCAGACGCCCTAGATCGGCCAAGACATCGCCGACGTGCACGGCCCCAGGCTCCTCGATACCGCGCTCGCAGGCGGCTCGAAGCCCGTCGATGCCCGCGAGCAAAAACGCGCTATCGCCGAGCAGCGTGGTCGCGTGCTCGGCCATGGTCACCTTGCTACGCGTCGCTTCGTTGTGCGACAGCCGCGAGGCTTGGCTGATGTGGGCATCGGTGCGCGTGAGCGCCCCCTCCTCGGGCTCCTCGATCGAGCCGAGCTGTACCGTGGTGTTCTCGCGCGGGGTGTGAATGCGAATGCGCTCGATGCCGTGGCGGTCCTCGATGACCATCTCGTTGTTCGAGCCGGTCCGCAGCACGTTCTGGGTCTGGTTCGACTGCACCACTGGATTGACGATGACCGGGTTGGGCGAGGTTCCCACGATGATCGGTCGGTCCGGATCGCCGTTCACGCAGCCGATGAGCACCTCCGTGCCAGGCCGCAGTGGAAAGTGCATGCCGTAGTAGGGCCCCGCATGGGGTTGCATCATGCGTACTGGATGCGAGGCGGTCATGTCGGTGCGGCCCGACCGGTCCAGGGCCATGCTGACGTGATAGCGCCCCTGATCGTCGAGCTCGGCATAGGGGCCCTTGACCGCGCCATCGACGACCGCGTTGAGCAGGCCCGCGACCTTGGGCTTGGGCGTTATCCGCTGCGGACGATAGGGCACGGCCTTGGGAATGGCGGAGAACTCGTTGTGCCACGAGCGCAGCTCGGAGCCGTCTTCTTCCGTATCGTGGTGGGCGCGGTGCACGACCTTGGTCAGCAAGAGCTCCTCCTCGGCCCCGCGCGCGCGAGCGAGCACGAAGGTGCCCCCCGCGTGCATCGTCAGCTCGGTGCTCCTTCCGGAAACGACCTTGTGCGTGGCGCCGAGCTGCTCGGCGCGGATCGCGGCTATCTGCTTCGTGTCTGTGGGCGTCTTGGTGTGCTCGCCAAAGTCGACCCAATCGCCGAAGGTCACGTCCTTTTGCGTGCGCGTCATCTGATCCAGCGCCAGGCGCGGCGTGCGATAGTTGTAATCGTGCACGAGCGCGGCCTCGGGCCGTCGGCGGAGCTGGGTTTCCACGTCGTAGGCGCAGGGGTGCTCCCGCCGCGAGCGCACCCGCAGCATCCCGTCCGCGCCCGAGATGGGTCGGAAAAAGCCCTGGCTGTCGGTCAACACGAGCACGTCTTTGCCGTCGCGCTGCAAGAACAGCGTGATGATCCCGAGGTGCTCGCAGAGCCGGCTGAACAGCTGGTAGTCGGTCTCGTCGTACTGCACCACGATCTCGCGGCGCGGGTAGTCGTCCTGCAGGGCGAGGACGAAGTCCTGGTCGCGGCGCAGCCCCAGGCGCTCGAGCTTTTCCGTCAGGATCTCCGGGATGGTGCGGTCGAGGAAGATCTCGTTGCCGCGCCGCTGCGTCAGCAGCCATACCCGAGGCACCACGGTGATGCGCAGGTGCGCCCAAGGCCGATCCTCGCGGATCTTGTGCGACAGCTCGGACACGATGCCGTGCACGAAGGCCACGGCCCTGCGGCCTTCCTCGAAGCGCAGCGTGACCGGGCTCTCGAGCAGCTGCGGCGGTTCGAGCGATGCGCTGTCCGGGTTGCGGCAGACGAGGTCGACCTCGTAGCAAAAGAGCCGGTTCAGCTCGTCGACGCCGTGCAGATCGTAGACCTCCCAGGTCTGCTCCTGCAGGGCCGGGGATTCGCAAAGGACCCAGCGTTCGTCCATGCATCGCTTTTCGGCGAGCGCTGGCGGGGCGTCAACTGCGAGCGCAGATGAGGGCGACTGGCGGACGCTAGTGGCCGAGAAATTGTTGCGAACCGATCAGGTTTTCCCTGACAGAGCGTCGCGGGGGTTTGGGGGCAGAGGAAAGAGCGCAGCGACGACCGGATCCCCCATCGTCTAGGACTTCTGCTTGTGCTCGAACCACGCGCGGTAGCTCGACGACAGGTGCTCGTAGCGCTCGCGTTCGGCAGCGTCTGCGCCGAGGCGGGCGCGCCACGAAGCGTCGATCCGCTCGAGCGCGGCCTCGTCGGCGATGCTCGCGCGGGCGAGGATGGCCGAGCGATGCTTCGGCGATGCGGCGAGCTCGGCGCGCAAGGCCGCGTACTGCTCTAGCGAAAAACGCTGCTCGTCGGCGGGCTCGTCGGCAGGCTCGTCGGCGGGCTCGTCGGCGGGCTCGTCGGCAGGCTCGGCCGCGACCGGGGGCATCGCGGGCATCATCACCGTCCCCCGCGGTCCTTTGTTGCGCGGCCTCTCGGTTTTCGGTGGCCTCCCAGCTGCTTCGGGCGGGCTCGGCGACGCCGCGGCCGCTTGCTCGAGCCTGCTCTTTTTCGGCTCGTCGGCCACGGCAGGCCGCTCAAGCGAAAAGGCCTGGGTCTTGCCCGCATCGGGCGAGGGCTCGGTAGCTTCGGCGCCTCGCGACAGAGCCTGGATGAACTCGGGCGACGGCTCGGCCTCGAAGGGCAGGGGAGGATCCTCCACGGCCATGACGGCGTCCTGCGTTTGGTCGACCGGGCTGCGCGTTTGTGGGGAGGGCGAGGCGGCAGGGAAGGGAACCGGGTCGGCCGTGCCGAGCATCTCGAGCGAGACGGCCTGGGTCTCGCCCGCATCGGGCGAAGGCTCCACGGGCTCGGAGCGTTGGGACCGGGTCTGGGCAGGCTCGGCGGCGGGCTGCTCGACGAAGGGAAGGGGCTCGTCGCCCACGGCCATGACGGCATCCTGGGTCTCGTCCACGGACCGAGCGCTGCCGCTCGGCGGTGAAGCGGCGAGCGGTGGCGGTGCGTTCGGCGGTGCGTTCGGTGGTGCGTTCGGTGGTGCGCTGGACGCCAAAACGGGCGGGACGCTGCTCGAGCTCGGCGAGGCCTCGGCCGAAGAGCTCGGCGGCTCGAGGCCCTGATACGCCGCGCAGTAGCGATCGGAGAGATCGCTCCCTCCGCGGGCGAGCTCCTCGGCCATGGCGGCAAGCCAACGCCGCTGGACGGCCAGCCACTGCCGCGCCGAAAGCCCGTCCGCGCGAAGCACGGCGTCGCGATCGCCGTCCGCTTCGATTCGGGCGCGAAGCCGGGCAAACTGCTCGATGGTGCGCACGCGCCCAGGGTAGCATACCCCCGCGACCGTCGGCGGCTCGACGTCCTTGACTCGGACGCGCGACTTGCGCACCGTGGCGAGCGCTCCGCCGAGGCCGATCCTCGGCCAAAGGCCACAAGGCCAGGCGCAGGCCCGCCCATGCCCATTTCAGCGACGACGAATCACCCGCTTTCGGTGGGCACCTTGCTCTGGCGCTCCGGCAGGGGACCATGGCAGTGCACCGCAATCGCCAAGGCCACGGTCGAGCTCGCGGCCGGGGCAGCCGCGCGGCTCGTCGAGCCGATCGATCTCGTGGGCGATACCGGATTCGAGGACGACGGCGGCGAAGGCCTGCGCGTGGCCTCGGACTACGTGCCCCACAAGCCGCGCGCGGATGTGGTCGTGGTGGGACGAGCCTGCGCTCGGTCGGGCCAAGCCGTATCGAGCATGACCGTGGGCCTGGGATTGGCGCTCGGCACCGAGGTGCTGCTCGCCAAGCAGGTGGGCGCGCTCGGCGAGCACCGCGATGACGACGACGAGCCCGCGCCCTTTGGCGAGCTAGAGCTGCGCTACGAGCATGCCTGGCGCGGACGCGACGACGAGATCCCGGTCGGCGTGGATCCGCAGGGGCGAGAGGGGGCTCGGCCGCGGCTGGTGGACCCCTTTGACTCCCGCCGTCCGGCCGGGCTCGGACCCGTACCCGGTCACTGGCCGTGGCGCGCCGCCAAGCTGCTGCCCGCCGAGCGACACCTTCCCTCCGAGTCGCCGCTTTGCCTGCCCGACGAGCTCGATCTGTCGTACTTCAACAGCGCTCCGCCCGATCAGCAGCTGCCGTACCTCCGCGGCGGCGAGCAGTTGCTGCTCGAGGGCATGCATCCGATCCATCACGAGCTTCGCTGTCGCCTGCCCGCGCTTTTGGCTCACGCCGTGCTGCAGCAAGAGGGGCGTCCGCCGCGCTCCGTCTCGCTCGTGTGCGACACCTTGTGGATCGACGCCGACAAAATGATCGCGACCATTACCTGGCGCGGCAGCACCAAAGTCGACCTAGCCGTGGCCGACGGCGCGGCCGACGCCGAGCTCCACGTCGTGCTCTCTCCGCTGGTCCACCTAGAAGAGAGCGCGGGCAGCCCGCCACAATGGTCGGCCGCTCGCCAGGTCGCGGGCGAAAAGGCGCCCGAGCGCGGTCCAACCGAGGCACTGCCCATTCTGAACCCGACGCCGCTACCAGCTTGCTCCTTTGCCTGGCAGCTCGAGCCCCCGGGCCACCACCGCATCGTCGTCGTCAAGGGCAGCTTTGACCTGTGTGGCGATGCGCCTGCCGAGCTCGCCCCTTTGCAGGACGCGCTGCGCGGCGACGAATACTGCGATGGCAATGCCGCCGCCAGCCTGAGCTACCCATCGGACTACGCCCCGTTCAAGCCCCGAGCAGACGTGGTGGTCCTGGGCCGTGCCTACCGCTCGGGACAAGAGCCGGTCGCGCTGGTGAGGCTCGAGCTCGGCGATCAGATCGATAAGCAGATCGCCGCGATGGGCGATCGCCACTGGCTAGGCTCGGCCAAGATGAGCGAGCCGGACGCATTCGATTCGATCCCGCTCCGCTACGAGCATGCCTACGGTGGAAAGTCCGTGGGCGATAACCCCGCGGGCCTAGGCGCAGACGACCCGGATGGGCGCTTGCCGAACCTCGAGTGGCCCAAGCGATTGATGCAGTCCCGCGACGATGTCCCGCCGCCCGCCTGCCTCGCGCCGCTCGCGCCCCATTGGCCCGTGCGCGCGGACGTCCGCGGAAGCTACGATCGAAGGTGGCGCGAGGAGCGCTGGCCCTTTTTCCCGGCCGACTTCGACTGGGGGTTTTACAACGCGGCTCCCGCAGACCAGCGCTGCGCGTACTTGCGGGGCGACGAGCGGTATCGCATCACCTCGGTGCGTCCCAGGGGCGAGCACCTGACGGGCACCCTGCCCGAAGTGACACCGCGCTGCTTTGCCCTGCGCTGCGGCGCCCGTTCCGACGACGAGCGCCTGCTCGAGGTCGCCTTGCGGCTCGATACGGCGGTGTTCGACGCCGAGGCCCTGACCGTGCGCCTGCTCTGGCGGGGATTGGTCGAGGTGGCCGATGAGGACGCGACCGACCTCGAGTGCCTCTATCTGCTGCTCGGGCGAGCCGGGCAGCGGATCTCCAAGGCCGAAGCGTGGATGCGGCTCGAGGCCGCGCGAGATAAGCGCTTTGCCCCCCTGGCTGGCCAGTCGACCGAAGCTTCCGACGCGCATTCGCCCACAGAGCCGAGCGGGACCACCGTCGCCCAGATGCTCAAGCAGCGGGCAGCTCCCTTGCCTGGCGGCTCGGCCGACCGCATTGCGGCCCTGTCGGTGCTTTCCGAGCCTCCGCCCGAGCCCGCCGTGGTCGCGCGCCCGCAGATCGAAGCGTGGCTCGCCACCGGGCAGAGCTTGGCCGGTCGGGATCTATCGGGCGCCGATCTGAGCGGCCTGGATCTATCCGAGCAAGATCTCCGGGGAGCCATCTTGAAGGGAGCGAAGCTGCGCGGAGCCACGCTCGACCGAGCGCGGTGCGTCGGCATCAACCTGGTCGAAGCGGACGCGGGCTCGTCGAGCTGGCAGGGCGCGGATCTGACGCGTGCGGACGGGACCAAGGCGACGCTCCGCGAGGCCGACCTGAGCGGAGCCAAGCTCGGACAGGCCGCGCTTTCCGAGGCCGATCTCGAAGGCGCGAAGCTGCCAGGGGTCCAGGCGGACGGAGCCGAGCTCGTGCGCGCCCAGCTCCGCAGCGCGGACCTTTCGGGGGCGAGCTTGAAAAAGGCCGATCTGTCCTACGCGCGCCTGGGTGCCGCGAGCTTCGAGCGGGCGCGCTTGGACGACGCCAAGCTCTACGAGGCCGAAGGGCCCAAGGCGCGGTTCGATGAGGCCTCGGCCGTGGACGCGCGCTTCGAAGGCGCGAAGCTCAGCGAAGCCTCGTTGCGGGATGCAAAGGCCTCGGGCTCGAGCTTCGAGCGCGCCGAGCTTTCGGGCGCGCGGTTCGATCGCGCCGACTTGCGCCAGGCCGGTTTCGTCGGAGCCGATCTCAGCGGCGCGACGCTCGATCAAGCCGACGCCCGCGAGGCGCGATTTCTAAAGGCGAGCCTCGCTCGAGCCTCGCTCCGCAGCGCTGATCTCATGCAGGCGAGCTTCGAGCGCGCCCGCCTCGAGGACGCTGATCTGCGCGGCGCAAACCTCTACCAAGCCGAAACCCTGGGCGCGACTCTAGACGGCGCCAAGCTCGACGGCGCCTTCACGGCAGGCTCCAAGCTCGTCGAAGGGTGAGCCGCGGCGCGGACTGCGCTGCGCTCCCCCTACTCGAGCCCTACTCGAGCCCCAAGAGCTCGACCACCGCGGCCCGTCGCTCCTCAACGTGGGCGACCAGCCCGTCCGGCCCGCTCACCGAGCTCTCGAAGGCCTGCCAGGACGAGAGCTGCGTGTACGGCTCTTGCTCCTGCTCGGCGTACGGGGAAATGAGATCGTGTAGCTCCTGGGCACGCGCCGAAAAGGCCTGCACCTCGAGCGGACCGTCGAGCGCGCGCTCGAGCTCCTCGTAGTAAATGGCCGCATAGACCGGGTCGTCCAGCAGGTAGCGGATGAGCGGCCAGCTGTCCTCGACCTCGTCCAGGGCAAGCGTCAGATTGCCGCGCGGATAGTAGTCCAAGCTCATGTTGTGATCCCAGGGGATCCACACCAGCCGTCCGCTCTGCGAGGGCACGCCGTAGAGGTAATAGTTATGCGGCGTCATCCCATAGGAATCCCAGTTGACGATGAACGTGCTGACGGCCAGCCAGCGCAAAAATCCCGCCGCGTCGAAGGTCGCTTCCAGGCCCGTGCGCCAGGCCTCGGCGTCGCTGCGGTCGGCGAGCAGCGCGGTCACTGCCGCCGCGACGTCGCTGTAGTCATCCTCGTCTTCGTTGTTCTTCTTGACGAAGCCGTCCTCGCTGGCGCAGGTCCAATCGGCGCAGCCCCGCTCGGGCTTGTACATGTTACCCGAGTCGTCGCCGTAGACCGTGGTCATCATGGCGTCGGTGGGATCCTCGATCATGGTGTACAGGCCCCAGTACTGGGGCACGCCGTCGCCCTCGTCCACGTACACCGCCCAGAAGGCAGTGCGCGGCGCGGGCACGCCCAGGTCGTTGAAGACCTCGTTGGCCAGGGCGTCGTGCAAGTACGACGCGTCGAAGTAGCCCGGCGCGAAGGTCAGCTCCTGGAAGCCGTAGAAGCGCTGGTTCTTGGTATCGGGGTATTGGTCCTCGTATTCGTCCAGCTCGAGCCGGAAGGGCAGCTTGCGCACGCCCTGCTCCCAGGAAAAGCGCAGCGAGGAGTTGCCCTTGTAGCGGATGCCCACCTGGGGCCAGCTCTTTTCGTCGTACCACAGCGTGCACGGCACGTAGATGGGATCGCGGTCGCTGGCGCCTGGCGCGCCCATGTTCACGCAGATGAGCCGCGGCTGATGCGGATCGGGGAGGCAGGTGCCCTCCACGGTATCGCCCTCGTATTGGTACTGGCAGGCGTCGTCCTCATCGGCGTCTTGACAAGCAGCAATGGCCTGGGGCGGCGGCGGGCCGACTGGCGGGCCCCCGCCGCCTTCCTGCTCCTCGACGTAGTCGTCCACATCGGCCAGCATGGCGGCCAAGTCCTCGGCCGCGATGACGATGTCCAGCCGCTGGACCGTGCCCTGGGCGAAGACCACGTCGTAGTTGGCGTCCACCGAGTTGCCGTGGGACTCCTCGGTCCAGCCGACCGCGCTGTGGCCGCCGCCGCCCTGTCCGCCGCCCGAGGTGTCGGTGGTGGTGGACGGGCCACCCTCGGCCTCGGAGCCGCAGCCGCCTAGCGCGAAGGCCACTATGGCAATGGCCACGGCCGAGAATAACGAGGTGCTCCGTATCGGAATCACAGTAGGCATGGTGGTCATCGCTCCTAGTTCCCGCACACCTCGTCGATGAGGCCGGGCAGGTTGTCAAGGCGCAGGTTGTTGAAGTAGCCGAGGTTCGGTCCGCTTCCGGGACCGGGAGGGCCGCCGCCACCTGGTGACTGGGAGCTTTGGCTCTGGCCGGTCAAGTAGTCGTCGTAGTTATAGTCGCCAGGCGGCTGGCTGAGCACGGCCTGTTCGTCCATGCGCAGCCGCGCCTCCCCGACCAGGGCGTGGAGCGCGGCGATGCGGCTGTCCTGTCCGTTCACGTTGTAGAGCCCTCCGCTCGCCACGTTGTCGGTATCCACGAAGGCTAGCAGGATCTCGCAAAGCTGGCTTCGATACTCGGGCACCTCGTAGCTCAGGCGGTTGAGCGGCAGCTCGTCGCCGCAGGGCGTCATGAGGTCGACGGTGTACACGTCCTCGTCGGGCGGCGGGCCGCCCGGGCCGCCCCCGCGACACGCAAAGGAGCCGAAGGCCTCGTTGAGATCCCAGGGCAGCGTCTCGAACTTGCCGCTTTGCGGGCTATGGTAGACGTAGAGGTTGTGCTGCATGCCGTAGTAGACGTCCAAGTTGGATATGGCCAGCGTCCAGGCCTGGTAGCGTAGGTAGCTATCGATATCGAACACCTGCTCGAGCGCGGCGCGATTATCGGCGCTCGGCTGGGCGAGCACCGCGTCGATGGCCGCCACCAGCTCGGTGACGTCGGAAAAATCGTTCATGCTCGGGTCGTCCTCGTTGGTCTTGAGGACCAGGCCGGTCTCGGCCACGGAATCGCCGTAGTCATCTGGCGTGGCGCCCCAGCCCAAGAAGCCGAAATCGTAGTTCGAGTACAGCTTGTAGAGATTGCCGTCGTCGGCGTGGTTCTCCGTGCCGTAGCGCTCCTTCAAGAAGCGGTGGTCCACCTGCTGGACCATGGTGAACACGCCGTGCAGAGCGCCGTCCACCGTGACCTCGGCATAGGCGGTGTGAGGCGCGACCACGCCGAGCTCGCCCGCGAGCTGGTAGGCCAGCCGCTCGCGCATCATGGACGGATCCTTGGTGTTGTTGTTCAGGCTGACGCGGTCCACGCAGCCAAAGCGCTGGCCGTCGACGTACTGCTCGAAATGGACCTTGAACGACTTGGTGTTGTTGTCCTGCGACATGTTCAGCGAGGAGTTGCCCTTGAAGCGCACGCCCACCTGGCTCATGGCCTCGCCATCGATGGTCACCGTGGCCGAGTGAAACTCCTTGGCCATCTTGTTGGCCAGCATCTGCTGCCAGGCGCTCGGGTCGTCGAAGTCGATGCGGAAGTCGACCACGTGGTCCTGGGCGAAGAAGCTCTCGAAGGCCGCCTGCCAGTCGCAGCCGTCATCGGTCGTGCCACCGCTGCCGCCGCTGCCGCCTGAGCCGGCCGAGCCGCCAGCGCCGCCCGCTGCCGCGCTGCCGCCTGCCCCGCCCGCCTCGCCGTCCATGTCCTCGTCTGCCGAGCCTGAGCAGCCCGCGACCGCGATCGCGGCCGCCAAGATGCCGATCGCACCCAGCCGCCGCCCATCACTTGCCCTGTATGCCATGCTCATCGCCTCCGATCGGTGCGTCGCCGCCGCGGTGTTGCCGTTCTCGCCAGCGGATAGCTTCGGTGAATAAGCAGTCTTTGTGCCGCTCCTGTAGAGTTCTTGTAACCAGTTGTTTATATTAGATAATACGGCAAGATCCGGCGTCGCGATCGCCACGCAAGCCGCTGCGTACTGCGCAAGTCCTTGCATGCTCACACCCGGCCGCGACAGAGCGCAGACATGCCGAGGCGAGGCCTTCAGCTCTGGTAGTCCGCCTTGGTGATGCCGAGGCCCTTCATCTTGTGGAGCAGGGTCCTGAGCGGCAGGCCCAGGCGACGGGCGGCGTGGGTCTGGTTGCCGCCCTCGGCCCGCAGCGCCGTCAGGATCATCTGGGTCTCGACCTCGCGCAGGTGGGTGCGGAGATCGACCGTGGGTTGGGCGCTGTCGGCGGGCTCTGGCGCATCCGCAGGCCCGGGTGGCTCCGAAGCTCGGGCGTGCGGCCCTCGCACGCGCTCGGGCAGGTCGCCGAGCTCGATGCGGTCGGCCGCGGCGATGACGCAGGCGCGCTCCACCGCGTTGCGGAGCTCGCGGATGTTGCCTGGCCAGCGATAGCGCTCGAGCGCCTGCATGGCCTCGGGGGCAAAGTCGGTCATGCGGCGGATGCCAGCCGCGCGCGAGGCGCGCTCGAGAAAGTGGTGAGCCAGGGCAGGGATGTCCTCGCGACGCCCTCGCAGCGGCGGGATGGACAGCGTCGCGGCGTTGATGCGGAACAGCAGGTCCTGCCGAAAGCCGCCCTCCTGGCACATGCGCTCGAGGTCGCGGTGGGTGGCGGCGATGACGCGCACGTCGACCGGGATCTCCTTGGCAGAGCCCACCCGGCTCAGCCGTCCGGTCTCCAACACCCGCAGCAACGAGGACTGCGCATCGGCGGGCAGATCGCCGATCTCGTCCAGCAGCACCGTGCCGCCGTCGGCCGTGCCGAACACGCCCTTGCTGGCCTTGTCCGCGCCCGTGAAGGCTCCCTTGTCGTGGCCGAAGAGCGTGCTCTCGACGAGCTGCGGGGGAATGGCGCCGCAGTTCAGGCCCACGAAGGGGCCTGAGCGTCGCGGCCCCCGCTCGTGCAGCGCCCGCGCGATCACCTCCTTGCCCGTGCCCGTCTCGCCGAGCAGCAGCACGGGCAGGCTGGCCTGGCTCAGGCGCTCGACCGTGGCGAGCAGCTCCCGCATGCCCCCGCTCTCGGCCACGAGCACCGTGCCCGCCTCGCCCTCGTCGCCTTCGGAAAAGCCGGCTCGGGCAGCGACCTTGACGGGCGCCTCGGGCCGGGCCTGCCCCAGCGCCTGCCGACAGCGTTCGAGCAGCTCCTCGGCGCTGGCGCCCGAGAGCGGGAAGGTGGCCACGGCGCAAACGGCCTGCAGATCCTTGCCCCCAGCAGCCTTGGCGAGGGTGGCCGCGCGTCGCGTCGCCTCGGCCTCGGCCGTGCGCGGCAGCAGGATCTCGAGCACCTGCCCGCTGTAGCTGCCCAACCCGTCCACCGGCAGGAGGGCGCCGAGCGCTCGCTGGTACCAGCGGCTCACGTGCACGGGCTTATGTTGCTCGTCGCTCGCCCGTAGCATCAGCACCGAGGCCACGTCGCCGAAGTGGCGCGCCTCGGCCACCGCGCGGCCAAGGGCCTCCATGAACGCGTCGTGCCCGCCGAGCTCGGCCAGCTCGGGCTCGTCGGTCGTGCGCACGTACACGGTGCATACCGCGGTGCCCAGATGCACGCTCAGTCCTGGCGTGATGCGCGCCCGCTCGATCCGTTTGCCCTCCACCTCGGTGCCGTTGGTCGAGCCCAGGTCCTGCACCCACAGCCCGTCCTCGTCGTGGACGAAGCGGGCGTGCTGTCGCGACAGCCTCGGATCGGCCAGCACCACGTCGGCGGGCCGCTCGCGCCCCACCACCGCGGACGACTCGAACTCGAGCGGCACGAAGCTCGCGCCGTCGCGGTGGTAGACGGCCAGGACGAAGGTCGGCGCGGCGGGCAGAGGGGCGGCCGTGCGGCCGAGCGGCGTCGTGGCCTTGGGATCCCGTCCTGAGGGGGGTTCTTTGGCGCTCATCAGGGTTTCGCCCCCACCACTAGCACGGCTGTGGCCGGGCACGGCGGTGGTGACATCGGGGCCCAGCCGGTCCGCGCTACGAGCAAAGACCGTGCCCACGGGCCAAATCAACGCCGCAGCTGCTGGGCTCGGGTCCCCGGAAACTCCTCTAACAAATGAAAATTACCGGGTTTTCTGGCCACGCCCCGCGAGAGGCGGCGCTTGCAGGAACGAATGGTCCCTTTTTACCTTGACCACCGGACGATCTCGAGTAGATTGCGCCTCCCCGGAGCGCGAGGCGTGCGTTGAGGCGTCCGGCTCGCCGCTCGGCAGGGACTTGTCGATTGACCTGAACTTCTAGACTTCCTATACTGTTTGGTCCTTCTGCCCGGCATGATCGCCAGGCGACGGGCCGCGAGTAGGTCGCCAGCCAACGGCGGGCGCCCCTCTTGCCTCGGTCCTTGAAAACTGGGTTGTACGTCATCCGAGTCGTGAGACACGGATATTCGGTGCTCGCCGAGCACGGCGGCGCGCCTTCGGGCGCGGCGACGGGCAAAGGCGGCACCCAAATCAATTCCGAGAGCCAGGTGCTTTTCGCGCATAACGCGCGGGAGGTGCCGAAATCTCCAGAAATCATTTAACTGGAGAGTTTGATCCTGGCTCAGAACGAACGTTAGCGGCGCGCTTAACACATGCAAGTCGCACGAGAAAGGGAAGGGCTTGCTCTTCCCCGGTAAAGTGGCGCACGGGTGAGTATCACGTAGGCAACCTACCCTTCGGTGGGGGATAACCTTTCGAAAGGAGGGCTAATACCGCGTAAGCCCCTATTCGCAGATGCGAGCAGGGGGAAAGCCGGCCTCTTCATGAACGCTGGCGCCGAAGGATGGGCCTGCGGCCCATCAGCTTGTTGGTAGGGTAATGGCCTACCAAGGCTAAGACGGGTAGCTGGTCTGAGAGGATGATCAGCCACACTGGAACTGAGACACGGTCCAGACTCCTACGGGAGGCAGCAGTGGGGAATCTTGCGCAATGGGCGAAAGCCTGACGCAGCGACGCCGCGTGAGCGATGAAGGCCCTAGGGTTGTAAAGCTCTGTGGAGAGGGACGAATGAGCACGGGCGAATACCCCGTGTGATGACGGTACCTCTTTAGCAAGCACCGGCTAACTCTGTGCCAGCAGCCGCGGTAAGACAGAGGGTGCGAACGTTGTTCGGAATTACTGGGCGTAAAGCGCGTGTAGGCTGTTGTGCAAGTCGGGTGTGAAAGCCCTGGGCTCAACCCAGGAAGTGCACTCGAAACTGCATGACTAGAGTCTCGGAGAGGGAGGCGGAATTCTCGGTGTAGAGGTGAAATTCGTAGATATC
>CAYTYV010000051.1:0-21615 GCA_964441055.1 uncultured Polyangiaceae bacterium
CACTGGCTGGCCGAGCAGCTCGGCAGCCCGATCGCCGAAGCGCGCCGCGATGCCGCCCTGCTGCTCTCCGTGTTCGGCGACAGTCGCGACGCGCACCCACTCCGCAACCTGGCCACCAGCGAGACGGACCCCATCGTGAAAAAGATCGCCGAGCGCGGCAGCGAGCGCCTGGTCCGCCGCGGCCGAACCGAGCCCACGCGCTTCGATCCCTGGCCCGAGTAAGGGCTAGCTCGGCCTTCAGCCAGATCGCCCGCTGGCAGCTCGCGCGGAAAACGCCCTGCCAAAGGCGACGACGATCGCGGCAGCGGGCACCAGCAAGACGCCGAAGCCGGCCATGGTCAGGCCATAGCCAAAGCGGCCGATGGCCAGCCCGGCCAGCACGGGACCAGCGACCTTGCCCGCGTTGCGCAGCGAGCCGGCCAGACCGAAGCCCGCCCCCAGGTTGCGCCTTGGTAGCTGTAGCGAAACGAGCGCCGCGCTGGTCGGCGTCACCAGCGCCTGACCGATGCCGAGCAGCGCCGCCGCCACCACCATGGCCGCCCGAGCGGGGACCTGCGGCAGGGCGACGAGCGCGACGGCCAACAGCAGAAGCCCGAGCGCGATGGGGCGGCGCTGGCCGACGCGATCGCCCAGTCTACCCGCCCACGGCCGCACCACAAGATGCACCCCTTCCTGCACCGCGAAAAAGGCGCCCGCCCACACTGGGCTATGCCCCAGTCGCAGCGCTTCGAGCGGAAGAAAGCTCTTGAGGGCATAGAGCGCGGCATACATCAGCGCCTCGACGCCGCCCGTCAGCCACACGATGGGCAGCCGCGCCCCCGCGCTCAGATCGCGCAAGAGCGCGCCCGCCGCCCGCAGGCCACCTGCCGCCGCGGGCTTCGGCCGAGCAGCGAGGCCGGGCTCAGGCGACAGCCCCAGAAGCGGCAAAAGGGCCAGGCTGCTCAAGACCGCGATGGGCACGTAGACGGCGGCAGGCTCGACGGCCAAGAGCAGCGCACCGCCCGCCAGCGGGCCGAGCACGTATCCGAGGCTGCGCGCCACGGCGAACCACCCCAACCGCTCGGCCGCCCGCTCGCGGCCCAGCCCGGCGATATAGGCCACCGATACGGGTCCCAGCATGGCGGTGCCGAGGCCGTGCACCACGCGCACGGCCAGAAGCTCGCCCGGTCGTTCGATGACGAGATAGGCCCACGGCACAACGCTCAGGACGATGGCGGCGCCGAGCAGCAGCGGGCGGCGCCCCAGGCGATCCGACAGCAGGCCGAACAGCGGCTTTAGCACCAGGCCCGTCACGGTCGATACCGAGACCACGAGCCCCACGAAGGCCGTGGTGGCCCCGAGCGCAGCCGCCAGAAGCGGCAGCACGGGGGTCTTGCCCATCTGATAGGCACTGCGCAGGATCAGATCGGCGCCGCCCAGACAGGCCAGATCGCGGCTGAAGATGCCGCGGTCGTCGGTGTCTTCGGAGACGCGTTGCTCGGCTGCCTGAGAGGGAGGCATGGCTGCGCGGGCGTGCTGGCCGCCGCCGCCGTCTCGAAGGGGCTACGAGCACGGTGCTTGGGCAGAGCAGCGGCCCAACCTCGGGGAGCATAGTCCGATGCCCGTGGCTCGCAACAGCCCCAAGTCGACGACGCCGCGGCCTGTGAGACTGCATCCCAAGGAGGCTAGGGCGGGCCGGGCAGGTTCCCACGTGGGCGAATCCAGGCTACGGCAGGCGGCAGCCATGCCCAAAAACCCCGCCAGCTCCGAGACGACCTTTCCGCCGCCAGGCCGCGGCCTCTATTGCAACCGCACCTTGAACATGCGGTCGATTCGAGCGGTCGGCTACGACATGGACTACACCCTGGTCCACTATCACTCCGAGCGCTGGGAGCGGCGCGCCTACCAGCACCTGCGCCGCAGGCTGCGCGAGGCGGACTGGCCGGTCGACGACCTCCGCTTCGACCCCGGGCTGGTCATGCGCGGCCTGGTCATCGATTGCGAGCTCGGCAACGTGCTCAAGGTCAACCGCTTCGGCTTCGTCAAGCAGGCCCAGCACGGCACCGAACCGCTCGGACCCGAGGCGGTGCGCCAGCTCTACGCCCGCGAGATCGTCGAGCTGGCAAGCCCGCGCTACGCCTTTGCCAACACGCTGTTCTCGCTGTCCGAAGGCTGCTTGTTCGCCCAGCTGGTCGACCGGCTCGACCAGGGCGCCTTTGCCGCGGGTCTGAGCTACCGCGATCTCTATCGCCAGATCCGCACGAGCACCGATGCGGCCCATATGGAAGGGCGCCTCAAGGCGGAGATCATGGCCCGCCCCGAGCGCTTCGTCGTGCTCGACGACGAGGCCGCCCTGGCCCTGCTCGACCAACGCCACGCGGGCAAGAAGCTGCTGCTCATCACCAACTCGGACTGGCCCTACACCGACAGCATGATGAGCTACGCCTACGACCGCTTCTTGCCCAAAGGGATGCGGTGGCGGGAGCTGTTCGACCTGGTGCTGGTCGCGGCGCGCAAGCCGTCGTTCTTCGAGAGCCGCGCCCCGGCCCTGCGCATCGTCGATGCCGCCGGGCTGCTCCAGCCCCACGTCGGGCCGCTCGAGCCCGGGAGCTGCTACTTCGGCGGCAGCGCGCACCTGGTCGAGGAGGCGCTAGGGCTGTCGGGCGACCAGATCCTCTACGTAGGCGACCACGTCTACGCCGATGTGCACGTGAGCAAGAGCGTGCTGCGCTGGCGCACCGCGCTAGTCCTGCGGGAGCTCGAGCCGGAGATCGCCGCGGTGGAGCGGATGCGCGCTCAGCAGCTCGAGCTCGGCGCGCTCATGGCCGACAAGGAGCGGCTCGAGTGGCAGCACTACCAGCTCCGGCTGCGGCTTCAGCGACGGCGCAAGGGATACGCCCGAGCGCAAGACGACTCGCCTCGCGCCTTGCAGCGCCGAATGGCGAAGCTGCGTGACGAGCTGGTGGCGCTCGACCGACGCATCGGTCCTCTGGCCGAGGCCGCCGCCAAGGCGCACAGCCCGCGCTGGGGGCTGATGATGCGCGCGGGCAACGACAAGAGCCAGCTCGCCCGCCAGGTGGAACAGTACGCCGACGTCTACACCTCGCGGGTGTCGAACTTCCTGTTCGCCACCCCCTTCGCCTACCTGCGCTCGCCTCGCGGCAACCTGCCGCACGATCCGGCAAGCTAGCGCGGTCCGGGCCGAGCGGGTCGTGTCGCGGAGCCGTCACGGTTGCCGCCGACCTCAGCCAAAGCTATCCTGCGCCGAGAAAGGTCGAATCGTGCCCAAGCTCGTTCTCAAAGGCGCTCAGCTGAAATGCAGCGAGGGGATGGCCCCCAGCGTGCTCAACATGCCGAAAACCGACTTCGACGTCGATGGGCTGGACATCGCCACGGTCGACGACCACAAGCCCGACGTCAACATCGCGCCCTTTGGCATGTGCAAGACGCTGTCGAACCCCGCCGTGGCCGCCGCCACCTCGGCCGCCCAGGGCACGCTCACCCCGCAGCCGTGCAAGCCAATAACCAACGCGCCGTGGACGCCCGGAGCCAGCATCACCACGGTGGACGACAAGAAGGCCCTCACCGACGATTCCCAATGCATGTGTCAATGGGCGGGCACGATCGAGATCGTCGATCCCAACTCGGACGTGGACGTCGAGTAGCCATCGGTATTGTCCCCGCCATGCCCACCTGCACCGTTCGCTATCTGGGGCCGATTCGGCGGCCGTGCCCGCAGCGAGAGCACGAGGTCGAGATCGACGAGGATATGACCGCGACTGAGCTGCTCGAACGGCTGGGCTACGCCGAGCGGGATCGGCCGCGCATCTCCATTCACCTAAACGGTCGGGCCGCCAAGGCCGACGCCACGCTCCGCGGGGGCGACGAGATCACGCTGGGGGTCCTGGCTGGCGGCGGGTAGCTCTGCGAAGGTTACGAAATGGCCGATGGGGGCGCCCCGGACACACCGCGTAAGCCGCCGCGCTGGGGATGTCTGGTCGTGGTGCTGGCCACCGTGGGCGGTACGGCCGGTCTGATCGCGCTGCTGCGGGCGGCGAGCGACGTCTCGGTGTTCGCTCGGCACATCGTGGGGCTGGACATCGGCCTGTACCTCATCGCGGTCATCACCTTCCTCTTTCCGTCGCTGTGCTTGTTCCTGTACCGCGCCAACCGCTCGCTCGCTCGGTTTCTGAGTCGGTCTTTCGAGCGGGTGGGAATGCGCGGCTTCTTCTCGGGCAACTACGGCTACTTTCACGGCCAGCTCGGCGGCCGGGCGTGCGGGGCCCTGGTCAATGCGTCCACCCGGTACCGACGTAGCTCGCTGCACCTGCACGTGGCCACCGAGCTACGCACGCGCTTCGCGGTCGCACCCCAGAGTCGGGTTGGGGCAGCCATCGACCGGTTGGCCAGCTACGAGCCGCTGCCCGACCCGCCGACCGAGCTCGCCGATCGGCGGGTCTACGCCGCGGAGGCCGAGTGGGGACGACGGGCCTTGACCGACAATCGCATTCGTCGGGCCTTGCTCGAGCTGCTGGCAGAGGAGAAACGCGCAGACGCCGTCCAAGTCGCGCTGCGGCCCGGGCGACTGCAGCTGGTGATCGTGCGGGTCGATCTCAACAGCCTGACCGGAGAGCAGCTTCGGCAATGGCTCGAGGCGCTACGCCAGCTCGCACGCTGGCTCGAGGCCCTGAAGCCACCAACCGCGGCGGCGGAGCCAGGTGCGCTCGAGCGAGCCGCCAATCGCCAGTACCAGCGTTTGGAGCAGAAGACCGGCACCTTCGTTCCCAAGCTCATCTTCGGCTTGGGGTTCGGAATGCCGCTGGCCATCTGGACCATGCTCTACTTCATGCTCTCGGAAGCGTACCCGAGCGACAAGCTCCACGACGACCGGTTCCACAGCATTGCCTGGGCTGGCGATGGCTTCCTGCTGGTCGGGGCGGTGGAATCGGGTGCGGCCGTTCGCCACGACGGTTGGATCGTGCGGCTGGACCGGACCGGCGAGGTCTCGTGGCAGCAGTTCTTGCGCGGCGACGGCGACGATTGGGGGCAGTTTGCTCTGCGCGACCCGAGCGGCCATTTTCTCGTGGGAGGAACGGAGCTCGCCGAGCAGTCGTCCAGGTCGCGGGCTTGGCTGCGGGCCCTGGACGACCAGGGCAACATCCTGTGGCAGCGCCGCTACGACTCCGGGGGCGGGGCCAACGGTCTGGCCCTGCGCGCCGCGGCAGACGGCGGCACCATCATGGCGGGCATGCTCGAGCAACCCTGGCTGCTGAAGCTGGATGCCCGCGGCAACGAGCAGTGGAGCAGCCGAGCGGAACGCGCCGACGCAGGTGCCTTCAAGGACGTCTGGCCGCTGGACGACGGCTACGTGGCCGCTGGCTGGACCGAGCGCCGCAGCGGAAGCAAGACGAGCTACCTGCCGCGGGTGGCTCGCTTTGACAGCCGCGGAGGGACGCTGTGGGACGTCGACCTGAAGACGGGCGGCCAGGCCCGCGCCGTTCGACCGCGAGGCGGCGGCTTCCTCGTGGCCGGCCACAGCTTCCCCGGGCCGCGCGGACACCTGGATGCTCGCCTGACCGCGCTGGACGGCCAGGGCAGGGTGGAGTGGGAGCGGATCTACGGCGGCCGGAGCACCGATCGAGCCTATGCGCTGCAGCGATACGAGTCGGGCTGGCTGGTGGCGGGCACCACGGTTCGCGACGGCCAGTCGGGCTATCAGGGTTGGCTGGCCCACGTCGACGATCAAGGGGAGCTACTGTGGGAGCGGGTCTACGGCGGGCGCTACTACTGCGAGCTGCGCGCCATCGCGCTGACCGACAGCGGCCAGATCGCCTTGGCGGGTCTGCAGATCGTGGCTCATCGCGGCCAGCACGGCTGGCTGGTGGTCACCGATGCCCACGGCGAGCAGCTGTGGGAGCGCACCTACGGTGGCTTCGCGCGCTAGATCCGGGTCACGCGATTCCTTCCCTCTCGCGGGCCTTCACAATGCACTCCTCGCGCAGCGAACCCCGGGGCTGTGGTAGCGGTAGCTCGGCCCGCGGTGAAGGCGACGTGCAGCGCGCAGGTTGACGTCGACGTCGTCCCAGCTGCCACCGCGCAAAACCCGCGCAGCGGTCGGCACGAGGTTGGCGCAATTGTCGCAAGGCATGGGATACGCCCCACCGTGACTTCGAACCGGTCCAGACAAAAACTGCTCACGTGGCGGGCTTCGAGTCGTCTTGGTTGTGGCCTCGCATCATTTCCAACTCCGCCGCCAACATCAACTCCAAGTCGCCGCGTTCTTGCCATGAGCTCAAGTCGACCCGCGAATCATGCAAATGGGTTTCGAATCGTCAGCCCGTGGAGCTTCCTGCCGTCGTCCAGATCCTCGGTCAGCAGCCACCTACAGCCAGATTCGATAGCGGCCGTGACGATCAAAGCGTCGTACCAGGAATACTGCGTCTCTTCTCGTATCAGCAACGCGCGGTCGAAGGTCGCGACGTTGGGCGCATGTTGACAAAGCGGCATGAGAACGCTCTGGAGATAGTCGCGCGCCTCGGTCGTACCCATCGGGCGGGCGAACTTTCGCAGCGCGACGTTCAGGAACTCCTGCACGACCTGGACGCCGACCATTCCCCTGCCGGATTCCAGCGCTCCACGGATGAGCTCGCGTGCTACCCGCCGTTTGTCTCCACATCCTTGGTCGAACGAATAGACCAACACGTTCGTATCCAGGAAAAGCAGGCCGTCGAGCTCAGCGACGTTCATTCGCTTCCTCGCGCGAGAATTTGCGACCCGCCGAAACGTGCTGCATACCCTCCATCAGTCGGTCGTACGTGCCTGCAACGCCGGGCTGTGCCACGTAAGACTCGAGCCAGCTTCGGAACGCCTCGTTTAGCGTTCGGTGCTCGAGGGCGGCGCGTCGGCGTGCCTGCGCCAGCAACCCCTCGTCAACCGACATCGTCACGTTCTTCACAATCCTAGTGTGCACGAATATCGTGTACACGACAAGACAAAACGCTCCTAGCCATCCTCCCCGAACGGACGCGGTCGGCCTGGTGGGTGGCGGCCGCGGCAGCGGTGAACCGTCCAACATCGGCTCTCGCCCACTGCCATCGGCTCTCATTGTCGGGGCCGAAACACCGTTTTCGGCGGTCGTGCTACCCTCGGCGGCGCGGGGAAGGGGTAGAAGGGACGGGCAGCTCCGCTATGCCAAGCGCCATCCGAAAAGAGACCGTCAATGGAGAGACCACCGTCGAGCTCGTGCGCACGCTCCACGAGGTGCCGACCGACGACGGGATGAACCTCGTCATGGTCCACAAGCGGCCTGCCCACCGCGCGCCGCTCGCGCCCGCGGTGCTGGTGCACGGCCTCGGCCAGAACCGCTTTAGCTGGACGCTGTCGCGGCGCAGCTTGGAGAACTACCTGGTCGCCCAGGGCTTCGAGACCTTCAACGCCGAGCTGCGCGGACACGGGCTGAGCCGCGCCAACGGCTGCGAGTACCCCGCCCATTTCGAGACCTACGTCGAGAGCGACCTCCCCGCGATCCTGCGCACCGTGGGCGAGCTCACCGACGGCCAGCGCGCCTTTTACCTGGGGCACAGCCTGGGCGCCACCATCGGCTATTGCCTCGGTGCGCAGCACCACGACAGGCTGGCGGGGATCGTCTCCATCGGCGGCCCCTACGACTTCGGCGCAGGCAATCTCTTCTTGCGGCTGCTGGCCAAGACCGGAGTGCTGCTGGACAAGGTCATCCACCTCAAGGCGCTCCACCCCGACGCTTTTTACATCGACGTTCTCGGCATCATCGCCCGCCACGGCCTGTTCTTCTTCGACAGCCCCATCCATCGCATCCCCTTGCACATCTGGCGACCCGGCTCTACCGAGCGGGATATCCTCGAGGAGCGCATCGACAAGGGCTTCGATCGGACCAGCTTCAACGTGTTCTGGCTGCTGGTCGAGTGGGGCTCGGGCGGGCGGCTGGCCCGCGCCGATGGCGGGGGCGGGCTGGAGGAGCGGCTCGACGAGCTGCGCATTCCCATCTTCTTCGTGGTGGGCGACGACGATGACTGCGTGCCCGAGGAGGCGGTGCGCGAGGCCTACTGGCGGGTGCCCTCGACGGACAAGACGCTGACGGTCTTCGGCGGCGAGCAGCCCGATCTGCACTGGGGGCACTGCGATCTCATCTGCGGCCGCGAGGCTCCTCAGGTGATCTGGCCGGCCATCGCCCGCTGGATGACGAGCCGGCTGCCCTCGGACGGGGCTGCGTAGCGCGGCTCAATCCGGTAGCTCGAGCGCGCGCCACAGGTACCAGCTCGCCACGGTGCGATAGGGCCGCCAGCGCTCGCCGTGGGCGGCGATCTCGTCGGGCCGGGGCGGCGGTGGGCTGGGGCGATCGAAGCAGCGGGCAAAGCCCTTGCGGATGCCGTAGTCCTCGGCGGGCAGCACGTCGGGGCGGCCGAGCTGGAAGATGAGCAACATCTGGACGGTCCAGCGGCCAATGCCCCGAATGGGGGTCAGCGCCTCGACGATGGCCTCGTCGTCCATCCGACGGAGCTGGGCGAGGGTGGGGACCTGTCCCGCCACGGTCTTTTGCGCCAGGTCGATGAGCGCGGCAGCTTTGGCTCGCGAAAGACCCACCGCGCGCAGCCGAGACGGGGACGCTGCCACGAGGCGCTCGGGCGTGAGCCGGGAGCCCTCGCTCAGCTCGGCCGTAAGCCGCGCGTAGATGGACGCCGCAGCCTTGGCGGTGAGCTGCTGGTAGACGATCGCCTCAGCCAGGGCGACAAAGGTGCTCTGAGCCCGCTTGAGCTTGAGCCCGAAGGGACCGACCCGCGCCATCAGTCGGCCGATCTTCGGGTCGGCTCGACGTAGCTTGGCGACGGCCTTGGGCGCATCGAAAGGCAGGCGCGCCGAGCCTGAAAACAGCGCCTGCCCCTGCCCCCTCGGGCGGCGGGCGGCCCGCTCCAGCATCACGCCTTCGAGGCGCAGCAGCCTGGCCTTGGTGGCAATCCCACCCGCGGCTGAAAAGCCGCCAGCTCCGCCGCTCGCCGTCAGCACCCGATGACACGGTACGATCAGCGCAAAGCGATTGCGCGCCAGCGCCTGCCCCACCGCCCGCGCGCCGCCTGGCGAGCCCGCCCGCTGCGCCAGCTCGCCGTACGACAGGGTCGCGCCAGCCCGGACCTTGCGGAGCGCGCGGTAGACCCGCTGGTGAAATGGCGGGATGCCGCTCAGGTCCA
The DNA here is from genome assembly GCA_964441055.1 of uncultured Polyangiaceae bacterium. Lineage (GTDB taxonomy): Bacteria > Myxococcota_A > Polyangia > Polyangiales > Polyangiaceae > JACQWT01. Next base: position 9,201 of record CAYTYV010000051.1, read on the forward strand.
GCCGAACCCGACCGAAGCGCTGCGGGCTACCGGATAGATGGCGGCGCAGCAGCTCGACCGCCTGGCGCACCGCGGACGGCGCTTGCCCTTTGCGCGGGCCACCGTGGTGCAAGGCCAAGCGCTGCTCGAGGGCCTTTGGCGTCTTTGCTGGAAGCTCCACCCCGCGGAGCCCCATAGGGCCCCAGACGACCGCGCAGGTGCCGATATCCGTATCGAACAGCGCGTAGCCGACAGAGGCCGCAGCCGCGCTGGATCGTCGCTGCTTGGATCGAGATGCGGTCACGACAGCTCCTCCTCGCCGCCCGGGGCGAGCGACGGCCAGCTCCGCGGCGGCTTGAACCTTCCGCTGGGCAGCGGGCCGTCCACCACCCGCTGTATCGCACTGGCGTCGCTGGTCGGCAACAGGCGCGCCTCGAGCGCGCGGGCAATCGTGGGAATCGCGCTCGGAGCAAAGCCCATGAGCTCGGCAGCCACGCAGTCGACCAGACAGGGGTCGACGCCGCCTACCAGAAGACCCGCGCGGCGCGGACTTGCCCCGAGCGGCCCCTCCCCCTCGCCAGCCACGATGCCGTCCACGATGCTCAGGTAGCGACGCACGGGCGTCTCGTGCAGCCGGCCGTGGCGGTCGGCGAACAGCAGGATGCGATTCAAATCGAGGACGGTGCGCCACAGGGTATCGTTTCCCTGCCAGCTTCCGTCGATCACCTCGGGCTCGGCGTCCAAGCGCGGGGCTCGGGCAATGATCGAGTGGCGCTTGCCGAGCGGCAGCCGGCTGAGCTTGCGCGCCAGCCGCTCGCCGAGACGCGGGCGGCGATCCAGCTCGTCGCCGCCCACCGAGGGGTCGCCCTCGGAAAAATGCGGCAGCCAGTACTTCTCGTTGCTCAGCCCCACCGCGTTCTTGAGCGCCAGGGTGACGCCCGCCTTCTTGTGGGTCTTGAGCTTGGGCAGGTTGATGACCACGTCGGCGTCGAGCACCGTCTGGCCGAGGCTGTACTCGTGGCGGCCGCCCGTGTGATGGCGGACGGGCGTGCGATAGTGGCTGCGATGGAAGCGCAGCCGCTCGCCTGGCGGCGCGCCTGCCCCGCAAAAAAAGCTCGCCTCGCCGAGGTCTACTACCCGATAGCCGGCCGGATCGCCGCCAAGGGCTCGCCGGATCAGCAGGCCGAGGTTCCACGAGCGCCCCGCCCGACGGAGGTCGTCCAGGACGAGCCAGGGGACCACCCGAAACGAGCGCAGGTCGACGAAGCCGACCGGCTGGCCTTGCCGCCCGAGGTGGTCGACCACCGCGTAGATCCCGAGCGGACCGGCCACTTCATCGATGTCGCAGCCCTCGACGGGCGCGTCCACCACGGTGACCCGACCGCCCGGTCCCGTCGCCCGCAGCGCGTAGTCCAGCACGACTCGGAGCAGCGAGCCGTGCGTGCTGGAGGCCTCGAGATCGTCGCCCAAAATGCGCGCGTGGCGGTCGCGTGATGAGACCAGGTTGGGCTTGACGACGACTCGAGCGCCCGGCTCGATGAGCTCGCCCAACGGGTTCCACGCCGCCGTGCCCGCGCGCTCGGCGTCAAGACCGAGCGCGCGAAACACCGCCTCCACCGCCTCAGCGACGGGCTGCGGCGGGTCGAAGGGCGGCCGTCGCCCGTAGCCGAGCCCCGGTCTACAGACCACGGCGACCTTGTGCCCGTCCATGCTCACGGCCGGCTCTCGGGCGGCATGGCCGGCTCGGGCGCGTCGCCGGATTGGAAGTCGACTGGCAGGGTCGACACGCTGGGAATGCGCTTGCCCGTGCGGATCATCGCCACCTCCTCGACGAACTCGACGTCGATGCGCATCCGCTCGCCGAGGTAGTGGCGCAGCGTGTCCATGACCTGGGCGAGCACGTCCGCGGAGTAGCGCCCGCCTTTGACCAACCGCAAGCCGAGCGCCCCCGGCTGATGCTGCACCACCTGGTAGCGCTTGATGGCGAAGTCCAGATCCTTGAAGTAATGCGAGAAGAAGGTCCCGGGCAGATAGCGGCCGTCGGTCCCCTGGATGATGGATTGCACCCGGCCCTCGATGCGCCCGATGCGCGGAGCGCCGCGGCCGCACGGGCAAGGCAGCTCGGGATCGAGGGCCTCGGCCAGGTCGCCGATGCGATAGCGCACGAAAGGCATGCAGGTGTTGTTGAGATCGGTGATCACCACCTCGCCGACCTCGCCCGGAGCAGCTGGCCGTCCCTCGCGCAGGATCTCCACGATGTAGCCCTCGCTCACCACGTGGTGCCCGTCATGCTGCTCGCACTCGTAAGCGATGCCGGAAAACTCGCGGCTGCCGTATTTATCGAACACCTTGCAGCCGAAGGCCTGCTCGATGAGCGCGCGGCTCGAAGCGGGCAGCGTCTGGGCGCTGGACATGACGGCGCCGACGCGCGCAATCGAGCTCTGCGCGGACTGGCGGATGTGTCCGGCCACGAAGTCCAGGGCCTCGGCGTAGCCGTCGACCAGGGCCGGCTGGATCGACTCGATGAGCCGCAGCATCGCCTCGACCCGCGGCTCGGACAGCTCGAACACGGGCACGAAGTGGCGATGGCTCAAGACGGCGTCCAGCCGCTCGAGCAAGGCTTGGCGACGGCTCAAGCCCAGGGTCTCGTGCCACAGCCGCACGCAGGGATCGCCGAAGCGATAGCCCGTCCATTCCTGGGCGCGCAACGTAGCCGCCCAGCGAAACTCGAGCTGGGCGCGGTCGGCATAGCAGACAAAGGGCTCGCCCGTGGACCCGCTGGTGGTGACCTTGAGCACCTGGGATTTGTCGTGGTTGTCCGATAGCGCGTCGAAATACAGGTGGCGGCGCAGCTCGCCCTTGCTCACCAGACCGAGCTTGGGCAGGTCGGCCTGGCCGCGGATATCCTCGGGGCGCAAGCCGCGCTCCTGCATGCGGGCGCGGTAGAACGGCACGTTTCGATAGCAATGGCGAATCAAGCGACGGAGCTTTTCGTCTTGCAGCTCCCGGAGCTGATGGAGCGATAGCCATTGCGTTCGGCGCAGCGTCTCGTAGTAGTGCTCGACGTCACTCGTGATCATCCAGTGCGACTGGTCGAACAGCGCCAGGTAGGCCTTCCAGCGCGCCTGGCTCAGGGGGGCGCGCGGCGCCGATCGATCCGGAACCGGGTTGCGCTGCAGAAACTGCCGCGCCACGTCGGGCGGACGGCGGCCGAGGCGGAACTCCCAGGCGGCCTTGGCGACGTCGACCATCGACCGGGCCGATACCCACAGGGCCTTTTGGTCGAGAAAGGAGCTGCCCTGTCGTCGGGGCTCGAACAGGATCTCGACCTCCTTGGTGGAGTAGCCCTTGGCCTCGGCGGCCACCATGATGAACGACTGGCCGTAGTGATAGCGGCTGCGGTGGGTGAGCAGGTCCTCGAGCACCTCGCGGGCGCACACGACGAAGCCGCTCTTGTTGTCCTGCAGCTGCATCGAGAAGACGCTGTTGAGCAGCCAGTTGAACCCGCGGCTGTAGTAGTAGCGCGGCTCGCGGCGGCGCCCCACCGTGCTGCGCCATCCCTGCACCACGTCGACGCTGTAGTCGTACAGCGCCCGCCTGAGCCTGAGCAGGTCCTCGGGCTGATACTGCAGGTCCGCATCGATGATCGCGCAAAGCCGCCCGCGCGCCGCCCGCAGGCCCGTGCGCCAGGCCGCGGCGATCCCGCGGTTTTCGGCGTGGAAAACGCCGCGGATGCGCTTTTGCTGGGCGCGCTCGGCAGCGCGAATGGCCTCGGCCGTGCCGTCGGTCGAGCCGTCATCGACCAGGATGAGCTCGCCCGAGAGCTCGCCCACCTCGAAGACGCGCAGCACGCGCTCGCACAGCTCGGGGATGTTCGCCTCCTCGTTGAAACAGGGCGCGATCACGCTCAGCTCCAAGGGGCTGTTCGCTCGGCGGCTCGGTCCAGAGTCGGCGGACATGGTGGGCGGGCCCCAAGCTAGTACACGGTGCGCGAACGCGCCACGATCGCGGCCCGCCCAGGGCTCGCACGCGTCCTGCTCTGCCTGTCCGAGCCCAAACCCCTTCCGTTGCGCCCTTGGCCTGTCTAGTGTGGGGCCACCGTGCTCGCGCTCGTCTCTCGGCCCTCCGTCGCTGCCCTGCTCGCAGGGACCCTCTGCTGCGTCCCGGCCTCGCTGTGGGCTAACCCCCGACCGATCGGGCCAAGCGACGATGCCGAGCCAGCCCGCACAGACGCCGACGCCGCCTCGGCTGCAGAAGCTTCGGACGACGCCGAGCCAGCCCGCACAGACGCCGACGAGGACGCCGCTGGAGGGCCCCCGACCGACCCGGCTTCGGCCGAGCCGCCCGAGACCCCGCCCGAGTACACGCGAGACCCTCGTCCCCCGCTGCCGCCGCCCATCGAGCTTCCCGAGCCCCCCGCCTGGGAGCGCCGCGTCGAGGTAGGCGGCGCGGTGGTCTTCGTCAGCCGCCCGCTATGGCACGAGCGACCTAGCTCGGCTGTCAGCTACCATCCCGGCGTGGGCTTCGGCCTCGACGCCCGCTGGGACGTGTTCTCGTTTCTGCGGGTGCGGCCCTACTTCTACGACGTGCACCACGAGATCCGGATCCCGCGAGGCGGGCTGACCACCGACTCGGCCACCTCCATCTCTGCCGACGCGGTGCTCTCGGAGAGCACCACTACCACCTTTGCCTTTGGCCTGCAGATCGAGCCTACCTGGTGGATAACCGACCAGGCTAGAGCCTGGCTTTCGGCGGGCGTGGGCTGGGGCCGCTTCGAGTTCCCCGAGATGACCGTGCAGCAAGGCGCGGCGAGCTACACCGTACGCGAGCGCTCCTCGGTGTTCGTCGAGTTTCCCCTGGGGCTGGGAGCGGCCTATGACGTGATTCCGCGCTGGCTCGCGGTCAGCTATCACGTCGCAGTGGCGCCCGTGACCGGACACTCGGGCAACGCCCTGGAGCCCTTCCAGGCCATCGATGCCGACGGCAACATGCGCGACGTGGGCAGCTACGAGCCCATCGATATCTCGTTCATCCACACCCTGAGCCTGGCCCTGATACTCTAGCGGCGTGCGCCAAATGGTGCCAACGACCGATGATGAGTTACAATGAGGAGGTCCGCGTCGACCCGCCTTCGGTACGGATCGCGTAGCGCCATGGCCTCCTCGCCGAAAAAAGGGCCGTCAGTGCCACCGCCGCTTCCAAAAACCGCGGGCGGGCGGGGTCGTACTAGGACGAACGAGGCCAAGGACCCGCTGGTCGGGGTCACCATCAATAAGCGCTTCGCTATCCAGCGGCTGATCGCGCGGGGCGGGATGGGCAAGGTGTACCTGGCCGAGCAGCTTCCGCTCGGGAGGGCTTGCGCCCTCAAGGTGCTCAACCCCAAGTACACCCTGGACGACGATCCCGAGTTCCAGCAGCGCTTCTTCCTCGAAGCAGCCACCGCAGCCAAGCTCAGCCATCCCAACGCCGTCACCATCTTCGACTATGGCCGACAAGGCGACATCTACTACATCGCGATGGAGTACATTCAGGGTGAGACGCTCCATCGCGTGCTGCGCGACGGCGGCCCCATGCCCGAGCCGCGCGCAGTGTACATCCTGAGCCAGGCGTGCCTGGCGCTGCGCGAGGCACACGGGCTCGGGGTGATCCACCGCGATCTGAAGCCGGCCAACATCGTGCTGCGCAAGGTGCGCGAGGACGAGGGCGAGACGGTCAAGGTGCTGGACTTCGGCCTGGTCAAGCAGGTGGAGACCGAGGATCGCGAGGACCTGACCCGGGACGGCATGTTCCTGGGCTCGCCCAAGTACATGGCGCCCGAGCAGATCCTGTGCCAGCCGGTCTCGCCCCGCACGGACGTCTACGCGCTCGGGGCCGTGGCCTACGAGATGTTGGTGGGCAAGGTTCCCTTTGACGAGGGGGCCGACCTCAAGACGCTGATGGCGCAGATCAACCAAGAGCTGCCCCCGATGCGTGAGCAAAAGCCGGATCTGGACGTCTCGCCCGCCATGGAAGCGATCGTCGTGCGCTGCTTGCAGAAAAAGCCGAGCAAGCGCTTCGCCAACATGGACGAGCTGCTCAAGGCGCTGCGAAAGACGCGCGGAGCAGATGCCTGGGCAGACACCTATCCGAGCGTGGCGCCGAAGGCGCCAAGGCCGGGGCGGTCCGCTCCGCCCACGCGGAAGCCGCGAGCCCCGGGGGTTCTTCGGCGCCGCCAGGATAATCATAAAACCCACAACATTCCGCCGGGTGGCCCGCGGCAACCCGAGACTCCAAGACCGCTCAGTCCGACCGAATCTCCACTGGCGGCGAGCTAGACCGCCCGAGCTCTCCCGCCCGCTCCAGCGAGCCCGCACCTGGCGAGAGCGCCGAGCCCGCACAGGAGCCGGGCAAGGCTGCGCGCCATACCGAGGAGCCCAAGTCCCCGCCCGAGTCCTCGGTCGAAGAGGCCTCGGGGCCCGCAGAGCCGCCCGTTTCCGAGGCCACGCAGGAGACTCGCGCATCGTTGACTCCCGAGCCGATGGCTCACACAGGCGCCCTGCGGCGTCTCAAGCGCCTGTCCCGACGGCGGCGCGCTCGGCAGTGGGCCGGGCTCGGCGCGGCAATTCTGCTGCTCGTGGGCGTGATCTGGCTCGGCGGCAACAAACCCGACAAGCGGACCACGGTTCCCTCGCCTGCCACCACCGCGAGCACGCTGGACGCGACGGTAAGTGCGCCCGCAACCTCGAGCGCAGCCATGAGCTCGACCGCCGCGAGCAGCCATGCCGCCGCCGATGCCTCTGCGCCGAGTGGGCAAACCGTCCGGGTGCTGTCCGAGCCTGCCGCGGCTGAGGTCTGGGAAGGCGGCCGGCGACGCTGTAGGGCCACGCCCTGCGAGGTCAGCTGGGATGCGGCCGCAGCGGCAGGATCAAAGCGACGGCTCCGATTGACCAAACTGGGCTACTTCGCCGCAGTGGTGGACGTCGAGCCCGACGCCACCGAGGTGCGCGCAAAGCTCGACGCCGAGCCCGCGCCCAGCGCGACGACCGCGAGCCAAGTGGTCACGGCCCCCACGGCCACCACCACGACGAGCCCCGGGCTCGCCACCACCACGACGAGCCCCGAGCCCGCCACCACCACGACGTCCGCCACGGCAACGCCTGGCCCCTCGGGCTACAAGCCCTCGCCCTACGACCCCTCGCCTGACCAGCCCCCGCCGGACCAGCCCCCACCGGACGAGCCCTCGCCCTACGACTAGAGGCTCGCGCCCTGGTCTTTCTTGGACGGGGCCAGGAGTTCGCGCGACAATGACAAGCTGCTGTCAAGCGAACCCGGGGTCCCCAGGGTGAAGACCTTCGACGAACTCGCGCGCAAGCTGACCGACCCAGTCGACGTGGACCTGCACGCCGCCTACGACGACTATCGGCGGGAGGCTGGCACGGGCGACCTCGACCTGTTCGTCGATCACCTTTTCCAAAAGGGGCTCATCGACTCGCACGTCTACCTCGAGCTCGCCAGCTCGGCGGATGTGGCGGTCACGCAGGTGATCGACGTGCTCGCCACGACCGACGGCCAGCTCACCGCGGCTCCCACCGCCGTGCGTCCCGAAGACGCTGTCTCGACCGCCGTGGTGACGCGCTCCGATGCCCCCGAGCGCTCGAGTGACGAGGCGACCCCTGCCGCGGGCGCGGGCCGATCTGCGCCTGCCGCCCCCTCCTCGGGCGACCGAAGCTCGAAGAGGCTCGCCAAGGCCCGAAAGCGCGACCGGGCCAAGCTCGGCCCGCGCTACAGCTTGCTCGGCGTGCTGGGCGCGGGCGCCATGGGGAAGGTGCACGTGGCGCGCGATATCCACTTGGGGCGCAAGGTGGCCTTCAAGCGGCTGCTGCCCGATGTGGCCGGGCGCAAGCAGGCCGTCTCGCGCTTCGTCGGCGAGATGCAGATCACCGCTCAGCTCGAGCATCCCAACGTCGTGCCCATCTACGGCCTGGAGGTGGCGCCCGACGGCACCGTGGCCTACGCCATGAAGCTCGTCCAGGGACTGGAGCTATCCACGCTGCTCAAAAAAGCGCGCAAGCGATGCGAGCAGGGCCAGCCGTTGGACGACCGCGACCGCATCGAGCGGCGGCTCGAGCACTTCCTGCGCCTCTGCGATGCCGTGGCCTTCGCTCACTCCAAGGGCGTCGTCCACCGCGATCTGAAGCCCGCCAACATCATGATCGGGCGCTACAACGAGGTCTACCTCATGGACTGGGGAGTCGCGCGCCCCATCGGCAGCGGAGATCTCGCCGAGCAGGCCGGGCTCGAGCTGGGCGACCTTGACGACGACCCCGCCGAGGCCAAGCGCACCCGCGTGGGCGCGGTGCTCGGCACGCCCACGTACATGTCGCCCGAGCAGGCCGCGGGCCGCAACGACGAGCTGGACGAGCGCAGCGATCTGTACTCGCTGGGCCTCATCCTGCAGGAGGTCGTGACCCTACAGCGCGCCATGGCGGGCGGGACGATCCACGCCGTGCTCGCCAAGGCCCAACGCGGCGAGAAAAAGCCTCTGGAGCCGCTGCTGCCCGGTACCTCTGCGCCGCGCGAGCTTCGCGCGATCATCGCCAAGGCCACGGCGCGCAAGCCCGAGGACCGCTATCGGAAGGTGGGGGACTTTGCCGAGGACCTGCGGCGCTACCTGCGCGGCGACGAGATCGCGGCCGAGCGGGACAATCTGGTGCAAGCCTTGGCCCGCTGGATCGGCAAGCACCGCATGACCAGCTTGGCGCTGCTCGCCGCGATCCTGCTGGTGGCGGGCGTGGCCATCGCCGTGGGCGCGACCCTGGTCCACGAACAAGGCGTCATCGACCAGGCTCACCAGCACGAACGGCGGCTCACCGACTTCTTGAGCCGGACGGCCATGCAGAGCCACCGCGTCGACAGCGAGCTTCGACGGTACGAGGCAGAGCTAGAGCACCTGGTGGGCGCGGCCGAGCAGCTGCTTGCCCACGCCGAGGCGAGCGAGCTCGAGACGCACTTTGCCGCGGCCTTTTCCGGAGGCCCGAACCGCCCCGAGGACCTCGGGCCCTCGTCGTACTACGGGCGCCCGGTGAGCGTGCTCTGGCCCGTCTTCCACCTCGCTCCAGGCGTGGACCGGGCTTTGGTCGAGGACGACATCCACAAGCTCGCCTGGCTGCGCCCGGTTTTTCTAGACCTGATGCTGGACAGCCATCACGACGACGCGCGGCAGCTCGCCCCGACCGCCCAGCGCCAGCTCATCGTCGACCACGGCATGCCCGTGCACCGCGTGTTCGTCACGCTGGCAAACGGCGTCCACGTCGCCTATCCGGGCATGAACGGCTACGCGCCCAGCTACGATCCCACCAAGCAGCCCTACTACGCGCTGGCGGCCCGTCGCGACGGCCTTCGCTGGGGCAAGCCCTATCAGGACGTGTACGGTCACGGCCTGGTGGTGCCGTGCAGCGCCGCGCTCTACGACGATAGCGGCCGCTTCCGCGGCGTGGCGGGCATCGAGGTCTCGCTCGGCTTCATCGTCGATGAGCTGCTCGACATCCCCGATCTCGGCTACCTCTCGGAGGCCATGCTGTTGCGGCGGGACGGCACGGTGCTGGTCCGCAAGAGCCACAAGGCCGTCAAAGGTCAGGCGGAAGGGCTGGATCGGCACCGCGCGATCGAGCTGCGCCCCTTCCCCATCGCCGAGGTGGTGGCAGCCCTGCAAGCGGGCGTCGCGGGATACTACGAGAGCGACGGCGCCGAGCGGATCGTCGTGGCCTACCATCCGCTCGATGCCGAGAATTGGTTCTATGTGGCTCAAGCGGATGCGGACAGGCTGTTCGGATCCGAGCCGCGCGACGAGCAAGGCGGCGAGCATCCCGCCACCGGGGCTAGCGCCGCTTCGGCCGAGCCGGTCCGCTCGGCCTCGACGCCCGCCGCGCCTGGCTCCGCCACCGCGGCCTCGTCCGCCACCGCCACTGCCACCGCGGGGCCAGCTGCTGAAATGACCGTGGAGCTCGGCGTGAGCCCGCCTTTTGCCCGCGTGACCGTCAATGGCAAGCCGCGCAGGGCACAGAACGGCCGGCTGAAGATCAGCGGAGCCGTAGGCAGCACGCATACCGTGGAGTTCAGCCGCGACGGCGTCCCGCAATCGGTCGAGGTAACCATCACCGAAAAGGGCCCCAAGCCGTCGGCCATCGTCGCGGGCATGACGACGAGCCAACCGCGCCCGCCGCCCGAGCAGCCCAGCGCCAGCGGGCCGCCCGCCCCAACCGCGGCCCCAGAGTCGCCGCTGGACGACGGAACCTATGATTGACGGCCCTTGCACAGGCCTGCGACACGCGGCAATGAACAGAAACGGATTCGGTATGGTGGCAACGCTGAGCGTCCGCTTCTGGACTGCCGTGCGCGCAGGGGTCGGAATGGCTACCCTGGCCGCAGCCCTAACCGCGCCTCGAGCGGCTTGGGCGGATGAGCGGGCCGAGGCCAAGCGCCACTTCGAGACGGGCATGTCCCACGTGGCCGAAGGCCGCTATACCGCGGGCATCGCGGAGCTGGAGCGCGCCTACGAGATCCTTCCCCACCCGTCGGTGCTGTACAACATCGCCCGCGCCTACCACGACGCGGGCCAGCTCGAGCAGGCCCTCAAGACCTATCAGGGCTACGCCCGCAGCGATCCGCCAGACCGCGCCGAGGTCGAGGCCGTCATCGCGCGCTTGGAGGACGAGATCGCCCGGCGCCGCCTCGTGCCCGCGCCCCCGACGCCCTCGCATGACCGGCCCTATGACGAGCCGCCCACCGAGCAGGAGAAACCGTGGCTGCACACCGAGCCGAGCTCGGTGGACCTCGGCCGAGACATCCTGCCCGCCGACATCTACGCCGACATCTACGGCCAAGAGGTGGTGACGGCCTCGCGGCGAGCCCAGAGCCCGCTGGACTCGCCCACCTCGGTCGCCGTCGTCACGCGGCAGGACATCCGCCTGTCGGGCATCACCCGCATTCCCGAGCTGCTGCGCCGCGTGGCGGGCATGGACGTGATGCAGATCACTGGGGGCGACGCCAACGTGTCCATGCGCGGCCTCAACAGCCGGCTGTCCAACAAGCTGCTGGTGCTGGTCGACGGCCGCCCCGTCAAAAACGACATCCTGGGATCCACCTTCTGGGAAGCGCTCTCCATCGACGTGGACCAGATCGAGCGCATCGAGGTCGCCCGCGGCCCCGGCTCCTCGCTGTACGGCGCCGATGCCTTTGCGGGCGTGGTCAACATCATCACGAGGCCGCCAGGCGAGGGCAAGGGGGGCCTGCGGCTCGGGCTGGGCGACCACAGCCAAGTCTACGGCTCGACCTGGGCCTCTCATCGGGAAGGCTCCTTTGCCTATCGCATCTCGGCTGGCTACACCCGCTATCCGCGCTGGACGCGGGAGGCAGGCGCCGATCGGGTCGACATCGTCACGGCCGACATGGACGAGAACCTGGGCGCCCAGAACGGACGGGTCGACCTGCGCACCAGCTACCGGCTGGACAAGGGCCACGACCTATTCCTGGGTGGCGGCTACTCCAATGCCAAGCTCAACATCTACGGCTTCAGCCCCTTGGCCGACTACGTCATCGACCTCGACTCGGCCGACGTGTCCGCGGCCTACCAGAGCGAGCTGATCCAAGCGGACGCCACCTACGCGCTCATGCTGGCCCACGGCTCGGCCAGCGCCGCCTATCACGGCCACACCCTCTACGAGTCCTTTCCGACCCAGCACTCGGTCGGGACCAACGTGAAGCTGACGCACAGCTTCGACTTCCCCGACGCGCTGTCGCACAACCTGGTGGCCGGTCTGGGCTATCGCCTCAAGGAGATCGATTGGAGCTACCTATTGAGCGACACGCCCACCGAGAACCACGTCTCGCTCTATGCCCAAGACGGGATCGGGTTCTTGCAGCACTACCAGGTCGTGCTCACGCTGCGCCTCGACTACGTGCCGTACCTGGAGCGGGTCGTGCCCTCGGGCCGCGGGGCCTTCATCGTCAAGCCGAGCGCCTCGGGCAAGCAGGCCATCCGCGCCGCCGTGGCCACGGCGTTCCGCTCGCCGACCTTCTTCGAATCGTACCAGCACTTGCCCGTGCAGCTGCCGCTGGGCGGATTGGAGGAGCTGTCCGCCACCCGACGAACGGACGACCCGGAGTTCGTGCTCGGGCCGGAGAACATCCTGGCCTCCGAGCTGGGCTACCTCAACCAGGAAAGCGATCTCTACGAGTTCGAGGTGGCCGCCTACTATCATCGCATCACCGATTTCATCGCCCTGGCCCAGCCGCGGCCCGTCACCCTGTCCGACATGGCGGGCGGGCTCGGCGGCATGAATCTGGAGACCGGACGCTTTCGCGTGGCCTATGGCGGCTACGGCAACGAGTGCCACATCGACCACACCATCGGCACGGAGCTCAGCGCCTGGGCGCGCAACCCTCGCTTCTCAAGCGC
>CAYTYV010000052.1:0-21594 GCA_964441055.1 uncultured Polyangiaceae bacterium
GGCGCAACGAGCGAGCGGCGTTCGACGCTACGGCTTTTTGCGTACGCACCAGCCGCTGTGCTCGAGGCACTTGCGCTCGTAGCGGCACAGCTCGGAGCGGCGGCAATCTTTGTCCGAGGCCGCGATGCAGCGCTCGAGGCGCGCCGTGCAGCGGCCCTTGAGCCTGCAGATCCAGGCCTTCTGGCAGTCCTCGTCCTCGGTCGCGATGCAGGCGCCCGCCTTGGCCGCGCAAGCTCCCCAGTCCGAGCACAGCCGCGAGGAGCGGCAATCGGCATCCGAGCCAGCCGCGCAGCGGCCCGCGGCCTGGTCCCAGGCGCACGTGCCCTCCAGTCGGCAGCCGCGCTGTGCGCGACAACGGGCGTCGGCCGCCGCCCTGTCCGGATCGGCGGCAGCGCTCGCGCTCGGGGCCGCCGACGAGCTCGGAGCTGCCGACGTGGGCAGAGCCGCCGAGCCGTCGGGTTGCTCGGGCGCCGCGCTCTCATCGGGGCATCCCGCACCAGCGACGAGTGCCACGATGGCCGCCACTACCTGGAAGGAACGCACCCGGCCGTCTCTAGAGCGGGTGCAGGTACGGAGCAAGCCCGCAGCCCGGCCAAAGCGGAGCTCGGCGCCACTGCGGGCTGGACTCGGCGCCCAGGTCGTGAGACGAGGCGAGCGGCATGGCAGCGCCCCCCAAAGCCCTGGTGCTCGCAGCTGGCACGGGCAGCCGGCTCAGGCCGCTCACCGCCGATCGGCCCAAGGCCCTGGTCGAGGTGGCGGGCGCGACCGTGCTCGAGCGGCTGCTCGACGTCTGTGCCGCGGTGGGGATCGCCGAGGCCGTGGTGGTCGTGGGGCACGGCGCTTCGGCGCTCGAGCGCTGGCTCGGCGAGCATCCCCATCCCGTGGCGGTCGCAGCGGTGCACAACGAGCAGTACGCCTCGATCAACAACGCCCACTCGGTGCTGGTCGCCCGCCAGGCCCTCGACGGCGCGGACTTCATCAAGCTCGACGGCGACCTGCTGCTGGACTCGGGCATCGTCGGGCGCTTGCTCGCGAGCGCCTGGCCCTCGGCCGCGGTCATCGAGCGCCGCGGCGAGCTCGACGCCGAGGCCATGAAGGCGCGCGTGGACGAGACCGGTCGCGTGACCGCGCTCGGCAAGTGGCTCGAGCCGGCCGAGGGCGCGGGCGAGTCCATCGGCGTGGAGAAGATCGCCGCGGCCGATGCGGACCGGCTTTTCGAGGCCATCGAGCGCGTCGTCCACCGCCAAGGACGGCACGAGGCCTACTACGAGGACGTCTACCACGTGCTGCTCGGCGAGGGCTGGACCCTGGGTGCGTGCGACACGGCCGGGCTTTGGTGGGCCGAGATCGACACCCCCCAGGACCTCGCCGCGGCCGAAGCACACTTGGGAGAGCCACCGCGATGAGCGGCGCCACCGCCCCATCGGCACCCATCCGCGAGGGCTTCAAGCCGCGCGATGTCGAAGAGGTGATTGACTACTACTACCATCGGCCCTTGGCCGGGCTCTTGGTCAAAGTGCTGGCCCGCCTGCCCGTCAGCCCCGACCAGGTGACCTACGCCTCGGGCGCGGTCGGCCTGGCCGCGGGCTTGGTGATGCTGATCGCGATCTGGGGCAGCCCCTGGTGGATGACCGTGGGCGGCTTCCTGCTGTTGGCCTCCATCCTGCTCGACTGCGCCGACGGTCAGCTCGCGCGCATCCAGCAGCGCTACTCCGTGGTCGGTCGCATCCTGGACGGCGTGGTGGACATCGTCGCCCCGGCCTCGGTATTTCACGGGCTGGCCTTCTACCTGCTGCTGGTCGTCGCCAGCCCGCCGCTCGAGACCTGGTGGGCGCGGATGCTGGTCATCTGGCCGCTTGGCCTAGGTGCGGCCGTTAGCCTTGCCTGGCACTCGGCGCAGTACGACGGCATGAAGAACATCTACCTGCACTGCAGCCGACCCGACTTCAAGCTGGGCGGCGCCACCCTGCTGACCTTGGAGGACCTGGAGGGCTTCAAGAAGACCTACCAAGAAAAGGGCGATAAATGGCGCGTGTTCCTGATGAACATGTGGCTTGGCTGGACCAAGTCCCACGAGAAGACCATCAAGCCCTGGCTGGGCGAGATGGCCCCGCGCACCCCGCCCGAGCGCCAGCTCTTCCGCCAGGTCTTCCGCCGCTACATGCGCGCCTGGACCTGGCTCGGTTTCGGCACCCACCTGTTCCTGCTCACCGTGGCCGCCTGGCTGGCCCCGCTCAGCCCGTGGTTCATCTGGCTACCCTGGGGAATCATCCTCGTGCCCATGAACCTGTGGTGCGTGTTGCTGCTGTGGTTTCGCGCCCGCTTGGAGCAGCGCTATGCCGAGCGTTTGGAGGCCTTGCGGGCCGCACCCCCGCAGCCCTCGCGAGGCCGTTGAACGCCTTGGCCATTGCTGATAAACGAGCACGTCCACGCCTGCACGGCGCGGGCTCGAGGAGAAGTCGATGAGCGTCTACGAGACAGACAAGATCCGCAATGTCGCCCTGTTGGGCCACCAGGGCTCGGGCAAGACCATGGTGGCCGAAGCCATGCTGCTGCACGGTGGCGCCATCACGCGCGTCGGCACCATCGAGGAAGGCAGCACGGTCAGCGACTACCATCCGAGCGAGAACCAGCGACAGATGTCGGTCTTCGCCTCGCTGCTGCACCCCGAGTGGGAGGGGCACAAGATCAACGTGCTCGACACGCCCGGCTATCCGGACTTTGTCGGCGAGGTCGCGAGCTCCATCCGGGTGGTCGACACCGCTATCTACGTCCTCAACGCGGTCGACGGCGTGCAGGTGGGCACCGATCTGACCTGGGGCTACGGCGAAAAGGCCCAGATCCCAGCGCTGTTCCTCATCAACCACATCGACAAGGAAGGCGTGGACTTCGACGGGCTGGTCGAGTCCGTTCAGGAGCGCTTCGGCCGCGCCGCCACGGTCGTGCAGCTTCCCGCGGGCCCCCGCTCCGTGGTCGATCTACTGCTCATGAAGCAGCTCAGCTTCCCCGAGGGCGCGGCCGCAGCCGAGGTCGGGGAGATCGACGCGGCGCTGCGCGACCGAGCCGAGGAGCTGCACAACACCTTGGTCGAAGACATCGCCGAGAACGACGAGGCGTTGATGGAGCAGTACCTCGAGCAGGGCGAGCTCGGCACGGAGGAGATGATGCGCGGGCTCAAGAACGCCATCGTCACCCGCCAGATGTTCCCCATCTTGCTGTCCAGCGCGCCGAGCACCATCGGCATCAGCCGGCTGATGAGCTTCATCAACGAGTGCTGTCCCTCGCCCGCCGAGGCGCCGCCAACCCCGGTCCGCGAGGGGGAGCCGGTCGCGGCCGACCCGTCGGGCCCGCCCGTGGCCTTCGTCTTCCGCACCATGTCCGAGCAGCACGTGGGCGAGTACAGCTTCTTCCGGGTGTGCTCGGGAACCATCGAGCAGAGCGTGGATCTCGAGAACGCCCAGACGGGCAACACCGAGCGACTGGGCTCGCTGTTCGTGCTCAACGGCCGGGGCCGCGACTCCGTGCCCAAGCTCAGCGCGGGCGACATCGGCGCCACGGTCAAGCTCAAGAGCACGCGCACCAACGACACCCTGCACCCCAAGGACAGCGAGGTGATCATCGAGCCCATCGAGTTTCCGGAGGTGCGCTACACCGCGGCCGTGCGACCGCTCCAGGCAGGTGAGGAGGACAAGCTGAGCGGCGGGATGCAGAAGCTGTGCGCCGAGGACCCGTCGCTGCGGGTCATTCACAACACCGACCTGAACCAGGTGCTGCTGGGCGGCCTCGGCGAGATGCAGCTCGAGATCGCCAAATCGCATCTCAAGGAGCGCTTCGGCGTGGAGGTGGAGCTGAGCATCCCCAAGGTCTCCTACCGCGAGACGGTCCAGGGGGCGGGGCGTGCCTCGTATCGGCACAAGAAGCAGACCGGAGGAGCGGGGCAGTTCGCCGACATCTCGCTGATCGTCGAGCAGCTGGACGGCGAGTACCAGCCCCCGCCCGAGATCAAGGTGCGGGGCACCAGCACCGTCGACACCGACTGGGGCGCCAAGGTGGAGTTCATCGACGCCATCGTCAGCGGCGTCATCGACATGCGGCGCTTTTCCGGGGCCATCCAGAAGGGCGTGGTCCAGGCCATGCGCTCCGGGCCGATCGCTGGCTACCCGGTGGGCGACGTCCGCATCATCATCTACGACGGCAAGATGCACTCGGTCGACTCGAACGAGACGGCCTTCCGCGTCGCCGCCCGCATGGGCTTCCGCGAGGCCTTCCAGGGAGCCAGCCCCGTGATGCTCGAGCCCATCTTCGACCTCGAGGTGCGCATGCCCGACGCCTACACGGGCGAGGTCATGAGCGATCTCAACACCCGCCGCGCCCGCATCCAGGGCATGGAAGCCGAGGGCTCCTTGCAGAAGATCGTGGCCCGCGCGCCCGAGGCCGAGCTGCTCCGCTACTCGACCACCCTGCGCTCGCTGACTCAGGGCCGCGGGCTGCACACCGCCCGCTTCAGCCGCTACGAGCCCATGCCTCGGAACATCCAGGACAAAATCGTCGAGGAGGCCATGCGGCGCAAGGAGGAGGCCGAGTAGGGCGGAGGCTTGTCCCCGGCCGTGTCCCCCGCCGCGGTCGAGCCCGACAGGTTGACAGGGCTCGCTCCCGCGCTAGGGATTTGAGATAGTCCGCGGGGCAGCCGCGCCCGCGGCACGGCCCCTGTGCATCTCTTACCGAACGAGGATCCCATGGCGCTACGTCGCTCATCGAGCAGGCAGTCGACCCTTCACCGCCCCTGGACGCTGGCGACCGCTCGGGTTGGGCGACGCGGGCTCTACGGGCTCGCCAGCGCAGCGTTGCTTCTGGGCGCGCTGGGCGCCTCGCTCGGCGCCTGCGGCGGCAAGAGCTACGTGCGCGGCACCGAGGTCGAGGACCTGGACGATCCGGCCATGAGCACGGGCCTGGACAAGCGCGATCTGCAGAAGCTGCTGCACGAGAGCCTCCAGTCGTTGATGCGCTCGCCCATCGCCCACCGCTGGAACGCCGAGGGCACCAGGCCCAAGGTCGCCATCTATCCGCTGGCCAACGAGACCACCGAGCATGTCGACAGCCAGCTCCAGGCGCTGCTTGCCGACATCGAGACCTTCATGGTCGACAGCCAGCTCGTCACGGTGATCAGCGTGGAGCGACAGCGCCAGATGATCGCCGAGGTCGAAAAGCAGCACGGCGGCGGCTTCGACCCGAACCACATCGTGGAGTACAACCGCCAGCTCGGCGCCGAGTTCTACATCACGGGCAAGGTCTTCGCGTCCGACGAGCGCTCCGAGGACGGTCGGCGGGTGCAGTACTTCATGTTCATGCAGGTGATCGAGGTGGCCACCAGCGCGGTGGTCTGGCAGCACAAGTCGAACGTGACCAAGGGCTTCGTGGATGCGCGGTAGCCCGAATCGTGCTTGGTGCATTTTTCGGGCGGGCCATGCCTGGACAGCCCTGCTGGCGCTGTGGGCGCCGTGGCTAGTCGCCTGCGCAGGGCACGAGGCCCGGGTGGAGAGCGCTCTGGATGCGCTGGACCGCGGCCAACCCGAGCACGCTCTGGCCGAGCTGAACGCCGAGCTCGAGGTCGAGCGGAGCGAGGATCTGCCGGTCGATCTCGAGGGCGACAACGCCTTGCTGGTGCTGGACCGCGCCACCGTGCTGCAGAGCCTCGACCGCTACAAGCTCTCGGCGCGCGACTACGGCGCCGCTGACAAGGCCATCGACGTCTTGGATCTATCGGCCAACGCGGCCGACGACATCGGCCGCTACCTGTTCAGCGACGACGTCGGTCGCTATCGCGCGCCAGGCTTCGAGAAGCTGCTGATCAACACCTTCAACATGATGAACTACCTCGCCCAGCGCGACCTCGGAGGCGCGCGGGTCGAGGCGCGGCGCCTGGCCGTGGTGCAACGCTACCTCGCCGAGCAGGACGAGCCCACGGCGCTGCGCGGCCTGGGCAGCTACTTGGCGGGCTTTGTGTTCGAGAAGGCCGGCCGCGCGGACGAGGCCCTGGCCTACTACGACGAGGCCCTGCGCTACCAGCGCTACCGCTCGCTGCGCGAGCCGCTGCGCGTCTTGACCAAGGGGCAGCCTCGCTCGGCGTCCATCGATGAGCTGGTCGGCGAGGCGGGCGCGCTCGACTCGGTGGCCCAGCAGGGCCTGGCCGAGCTGGTGGTGGTGGTGGGCTACGGCCGCGTGCCGCCGAAGGAGCCCGCGCGGATCCCCATCGGGCTGGCGCTCACCCTGGTCGCGGGCAGCATCAGCCCGCACGATGCCGCCCAGGCCAACGAGCTGGCGGCCAAGGGCCTGGTGACCTGGGTCAATTTCCCGCGGCTGGGCGAGGGCCAGGGCGAGCACGCCATTCCCGAGCTGTGGCTGAACGGACAGCCGCGGGCGCTGGAGCACGCCCTCGACATCGAGGCCGAGGTGCGCCGCGAGTGGGAGCGCCACGAGGGCACGGTCATCTTGGCGTCCATCACCCGACTGATCGCGCGGGCGGTCGCGGGCGAGCTCAGCCAAGCCGCGGCCGGGGCCGCCTCCGACTCCGGGATCGTGGGCCTGCTGGCCGGCCTGGCCACCACGGCCACGATGGCGGCCGCGGACACGCCCGACACGCGGAGCTGGGTCACCCTGCCGTCGCAGGTCGCCATCGCGCGCATGCGCATCCGCCCGGGCCAGCACGCCGTGCAGATCCGCGCGCGCGGCCGCATCAAGACCTACCAGATCCGGGTGCAGCCAGGCGACTGGGCCTTCATCTGCATGACCTCGCTCCGGTGAGAGCGATCGAATCAGAGCCCGCTCGGGTACCAGGGCTCGGCAGGTGCTGACGCGGCGGCGGAGGGCTGGCTGCGGACAGGAGCGTCAGGGCTCTTGCCATCGGGCGCCGCAGCAGCTTGGCCAGCCGTCGGCGGTGCGGCGGCGCTCATCTCGCCGCGGTGGTCGATCCGGGAATAGCGCACGGTCTCCTGTCCTGGCTCGATGGTCACGTGGATCACCTGGACGGGGTGGTTGGGCCGCTCGAGGTGGAGCTGGTAGTCGCCCGGCTCGAGCTCGGCGCGCTGGATCCTGCCCGAGCCGAGCAGGCGCTCCTCGGCCAGGATGCGGGCGCAGGGCGGCTGGCACACCACGGTGAGGTAGCCGCTCTGGTCGCTGGCGCCGTCCGGCCTGGCCGCGGCGTCCGCGCCACCCGCGGCGGCTGCGGCGTCCCGAGCAGCTGCCGATCCGGCCTGCCCACCATCGTCCAGCAGCTCATCGGCCGTCGCCGTGGCTGCCAAGGCAGGCGAGGGCTCTGCGGGCTGTGCAGCGGAGGCTCGCGCGGCGGCTGCGGCGGTTGACGACGGCTCTGGCGCAATCGCTTGCGCGGCGCTGTCCTCCACGGCTTCGGTCACGGCGATCGTGCCGATAGCCGCGACCAGCAGGGCGCCTAGGCTCACCGCCGCGTAGGCCCGACGCCGTCGAGCGCGCTGCTGGGCATCGGACGCGGGCGCTGGGGCCGCTTCCTCGCTCTCGCCCTCGTCGCGGGAAACCTCGACGGTCTCCTCGTCGATGGTGGCGCTCACGGGCGCCGACGGCGGTTCCGGCTCGGTGCGCCCGTCCGATAGATCGCGCTCGCCCGGGGACGACGGCTCCGCGGATGGCTCGGCGGCCTCCCTACGGGCCGCCTCGATAGCGCTGCCGAGCGCCGCCGCTTCGGGCGCGGCCAATCGGATGGTGGCTTCCTCCGACGCAGGGGGCTCGCTCTCGGACGAAGGATCGGAAGAGCGCTCGGCGGCCGCCGCGTCCCTCGCAACCCTGCCCAGCTTGGTGTTCACCGTTTCCGCCTCGGAGCTGGGCTCGTCGACGACCGACGGGCGCAGGGCGAGATCCTGCAAGGACATCTTCTGCGTGGTCGTAACCTCGAGGGTCTGCGCGACGTCGGACTCGTCGAGCGCCGCCTCAAAGGCCCCGACCAGCTCGTCGGCCGAGCTGAAGCGTCCGCCTAGGGCGGGGCACAGCGCTCGCTCGAACCACGCGTCCAGAGCCTCGGGCGCGCCTAGCTCGCTCGGCCGCTCGTAGTCGCCCTTGCAGATGGCGAAGATGAGCGCGTGCGGCGTCTTACCGGTAAAGGGGATGCGACCGGTGAGCGCGCGGTAGACCACCGCCCCGAGCGCCCACAGATCGGCCCGATGGTCGACGTCCTTGGAGCCCAGGACCTGCTCTGGGCTCATGAACTCGGGCGTGCCCACGATGACTCCCGTGGCCGTCACGATGCTGCCCGTTCGCCGCTGGACGTCCTTGGCCATGCCGAAGTCCAGCACCTTGGCCACGAGGCCGTCGTCCCCTGGCATCAGCACGATGTTGTCCGGCTTGATGTCGCGGTGGATGATGCCCAGCTCGTGGGCCCGCCCGAGCGCCGCGCCGACGTGTTGCACCAGTCGCAGCGCCTCGACGGGCGCCAGCGTATTGCCGCCGTGAAGCCGCTCGCCCAGGCTCTCGCCGTCGAGCAGCTCCATCACGATGTACGGCACGCCATCGGCCATGGCCCCGTAGTCCAGCGCGCGGACCGCGTGCGGGCTGTCCACCCGGACGGCCGCTTTGGCCTCGCGCTCGAAGCGCGCCAGGCTGCGCGCGTCGTGAGTCAGGCCCGCCGCGATGAACTTGACCGCTACCCGCTTGCCGAGCGCCTGGTGCTCGGCCTCCCACACGCTCCCCATGGCGCCTTCGCCGATCAGCCGCACGAGGCGAACATCCGAGCCCACCTGCGTGCCTGGTGCGAGCTTGGTCTCCATCGCAGCCAACCCTACTATGATACCGCAGCAAAACGACGGTACACGATTGAGCGACAGCCCGCGAACGCGATGCCATCTACGACACGACTCAGCGCGGCAGCACGTAGTGCCGCTCGAGGATCTGCGCCGTGAAGGCCGGGCGCAAGTAGAAGCCGCGGGGCATGGTTCGGCCGAGCACGCCCTCGGCATCGATGCTGCGGCGGCGCACGCGCGAGTGGGCCGCCTTGGGCCGCACCTGCAAGTAGCGGCCGAGGTGGCCGGTCACCGCCTCGATGTCGCCGCGCCCGATGAGCCCGGCCAGCTCCTCCCAGTCGAAGCGGAGCTGTGCCTCCTCTTCCGGTCCCGGGCTCCAAACCAAGGGGCTGCCCACGCGGCGGTCCACGACAGCGATGGAGCGACGGCCCTGTACGGGCACCCACAGCACCCGCGCGAGCTTGCGCCGTACCCGCGAGCGGTCCCAGGGCACCTCGCCCACCTCGTCCAGGGGCACGGTGCACACGAAGGTGCTCTCGCACGGTCGGCCGCGATCGTCCACGGGCAGGGTCTTGAGCTCGATGCCGAGCTCGGCGAAGTCGGGCAAGTCGCGGCTGCCCGCCGTTGCCCCCAGTGCGCGCTCGACCATCTGCCCCACCCACCCCTTGGCGCGCGTCAGATCGCGGGGCACGGGCTCGCCGTAACGGGCGGCGATCTCACCCAGCGAGCGGCCCGCCAGCGAGCGCGCCCGCTCGATGAGCTCGCGCTCGTCGGTGGGCGGACGGGCTGCAAACAGCTTGCCTTGATCGAAGCCGCTCACGAGCGTCGGGGCCCGGGCGAGCGCGCCATGGCCCAGGCGAAGTCGCGGTTCATCCGAGCGATGAAGCCCTTGCTCACGCGCTTGGGGCAGACCGCCTCGCATTCCAGGTGGTTGGTGCAGGCGCCAAAGCCCTCGGCATCCATCTGGGCCACCATGGTGCGCGCGCGATCGGAGCGCTCGGGCTGCCCTTGCGGCAGGAGTCCCAGATGGGCGATCTTGGCTGCGACGAACAGCATGGCCGAAGCGTTGGGGCAGGCCGCCACGCACGCGCCGCAGCCGACGCAGGCGGCCGCATCCATGGCCATCTCGGCGCTCGGCTTGGGAACGGCCACGGCGTGGGCCTCGGGTGCGGCGCCCGTGGCCACCGAGATGTAGCCACCAGCCTGCACCACGCGATCGAGGCTGGAGCGGTCGACCACCAGATCGCGCAGCACGACAAAGGCCTTGGCGCGAAAGGGCTCGACCCAGATCTCGTCGCCGTCGGCGAACTTGCGCAGGTGAAGCTGGCAGGTGGTGGCGCCCGTCTGGGGCCCGTGCGGCTCGCCGTTGACCACTAGCCCGCAGGTGCCGCAGATGCCTTCGCGGCAGTCGTGGTCGAAGGCGATGGTGGGCTCGCCTTTTTCCACCAAGCGCTCGTTGAGCACGTCCAGCATCTCCAAAAAGGACATGTCCGGGCTGAGCTCGTCGAGCTCGTAGCGCTCGAAGCGCCCCTGCACCCGGGCATCGTGCTGCCGCCAGACGTGCAAAACCACGCGCATTACCGGTAGCTCCTTTGGCTCGGCTTCGCGGTCTCGAACACGAGCGGCTCGATGCAAAGCCGCGGATCTTGTCCGTCGCCCTCGAAGGCCCAAGCGGCAACGTGGGCAAAGCGCTCGTCATCGCGCAGCGCCTCGCCTTCGGCGGTCTGGCTCTCCTCGCGGAAGTGGCCGCCGCACGACTCGCGGCGCTCGAGGCCGTCGCGCGCCATGAGCTCCGCAAGCTCCAAGAAGTCCGCCACCCTTCCCGCCTTTTCGAGCTCCTGGTTCAAGTGCTCGCCCGTGCCCACCACGCGGACGTCATCCCAGAAGTCCGCGCGCAGCTCGGCGATGGCCGAAAGCGCCTCGCTGAGGCCCTGCTCGTTGCGCGCCATGCCGCATTTTTCCCACAACAGCAGGCCGAGCTCGCGATGGAAAGAGGCGGGCGATCGCTTGCCCTCGATCCCCAGGAGCTTTTTCACGCGGCCACGAACCTCGCGCACGGCCGCCTTGGCCTCGCGATGGTCATCGCCGACCCCCCCGGGGGCGTGCTGTGCCAGAAAATGCCCGATGGTGCTGGGCAGGATGAAGTAGCCGTCGCTGAGCCCCTGCATCAGCGCGCTGGCGCCGAGGCGATTGGCGCCGTGGTCGGAGAAGTTCGCCTCGCCCAGCACGAACAGCCCGGGCAGGTTGCTCATGAGGTCGTAGTCCACCCACAGCCCGCCCATGGTGTAGTGCACCGCGGGGAAGATCCGCATGGGCAGCTCGTAGGGGTCCTCGTCGGTGATGTGCTGGTACATCTCGAACAGGTTGCCGTAGCGCTCGGCCACGCCCGCCTTGCCCAGCCGCCCGATGGCGTCGGCGAAGTCGAGGTAGACGCCGAGCCCACTCGCGCCGACTCCGCGGCCCTCGTCGCACGCGGCCTTGGCCGCCCGCGAGGCGATGTCGCGCGGCACCAGGTTGCCGAAGGCCGGATAGCGCCGCTCGAGGAAGTAGTCGCGGTCGCGCTCGCCGACGGAGCGCGGCGGCCGAGCGGCGTCCTCGGCCTTTTGCGGCACCCACACACGGCCGTCGTTGCGCAGCGACTCGCTCATCAGCGTCAGCTTGGATTGGTAGTCGCCCTTGACCGGGATGCAGGTGGGATGGATCTGCGTGAAGCAGGGGTTGGCAAAAAGCGCGCCCTTGCGATAGGCGCGCCAGGCAGCGCTGGCGTTGCTGCCCTTGGCATTGGTGGACAGGTAGAAGACGTTGCCGTAGCCGCCCGTGGCGAGCACGACCGCGTCGGCCATGTGGGGCTGAATGCGGCCGCTCACCAGGTCGCGGGTGACGATGCCGCGCGCGCGCCCATCGGCGACGATGAGATCCATCATCTCCGTGCGCGGATGCATAGCCACGGTGCCCGCCGCGATCTGCCGCTGCAAAGCCTGGTAGGCGCCCAGCAGTAGCTGCTGCCCCGTCTGCCCGCGGGCGTAGAAGGTGCGGGAGACCTGCGCTCCGCCAAAGGACCGATTGGCCAGCAGCCCGCTGTACTCCCGCGCAAAGGGCACGCCTTGGGCCACGCACTGGTCGATGATGGCATTGCTGACCTCGGCCAGCCGGTAGACGTTGGACTCACGCGAGCGGAAGTCGCCGCCCTTTAACGTGTCGTGGAACAGCCGGACGATGCTGTCGCCGTCGTTCGGGTAGTTCTTGGCGGCGTTGATGCCGCCCTGGGCGGCGATGCTGTGCGCACGGCGCGGGCTGTCCTGGTAGCAGAAGCAATGCACCCGGTAGCCCAGCTCGCCCAGGCTGGCCGCGGCCGAGGCGCCCGCCAGACCCGCGCCGACCACGATGACATCGACCTTGCGCTTGTTGGCCGGGCTCACGAGCTTGAGCTCGGCGCGGCGCTTGGCCCAGCGCTCGGCTAGCGGTCCGGTGGGGCATTTGGAATCGAGGTGCATGGGACAGGCCTGTGGCCTCAGGGCAGTAGCGGGGCGAGCCCGTAGTGGTCGACCAGCACGCCGACGGGGACGGCGATGAATCCGACGACGATGACCAGGCTCACGGCCACGGCCACGCTGCGCAACAGCTCGTCATAGCGGCGATGGGCGATCCCCAGGGTCTGCAGCAGGCTCCAGGCTCCGTGGTAGAGGTGGACGCCTAGGGCAAGATTGGCGGCGACGTAGACCAGCGCCACTGGTAGCAGGCGAAAGCTCGCGACCACGTTGGCGTACACGTCGGCGGGCTGGTGGCTGTAGCCGAGCCCGTCGGTCACCCCAAAGGTCAGGTGGGCCAGGTGAGCGCCCAGATAGAGCAGCACGATGGGGCCAGTCCAGACCATGGTACGGGCGGCATAGGTGGTGGCCACGCTCTTTTTGCGCTTGTAGCCGATGGGCCTAGCCGCACGGTTGCGCCGCCACAGCAGGTAGGCGCTCAGCACGTGGGCCAGCGCGAGCACGACGAGCACAATGCGGGCGGCCCAGAGCAGCGCGGGCCTTTCGTGCAACAAGCTCGCGTAGTCGTTCAGCGCGCTGCGCCCCACGAAGACCTGCAGGTTGCCGAGCATGTGGGCGACGACAAAGCCGAGCAGCCCGAGCCCGCTCAGCGCCATCACGAGCTTCTTGCCGATGGTCGTGTCGTAGGTGCGCGGTGCCGTGCTCATGGTCAGGCAGTGGGCTTCGCCGCTTCGGGCTTTGCCGCCCAGGTCTTCTGCCACGGCTGCAGATGGATGGCCAGGGCCGACGCCGAAGGGCCGACGCGGACCGCTCGAAAAACCCCTTGGCACAGCTTGCCCCGCTCCCGTATCTTTCGCCCGGACGGCTTTGCGGAGGTGCGGACGATGAGAAGGTGGGCCTGGGCCTTGGCGGCGGTGACGGGCGTGGCCCTTTCGGGCGCGGGCCTGGTGGGGGGCTGCAGCGCCTCGGGATCGAACGGCTCGGGGGGCGCGGCCGCGCAGGGCAACACGGGTGGCAACGGCTGGGGCGGCGCGGGCAACTACGATGCTGGCCAGCCGGACGCCGACGAGGACGCTGGCATCTGCTCGGCCGTCTCGTCCGAAGCCCAGCCCGCGCTGCAGCCCGCAGACATCATCCTGGTCGTGGACACATCGGGGTCCATGGGACAGGAGTCCAAGATGGTCCGCGACCAGCTCAACGCCTTCTCGCAGCAGATCGTGGCCACGGGCATCGACGTGCGGGTGGTGCTGATCGCCGAGGAGCCGGACCAGCCCTGGCCATTCCCTCCGAACGGCTGCTGGGGCTTCATCTGCGAGGGCGTGTGCATCGACCCGCCGCTCGGCTCGGGCACGTGCCCCGAGGACGAAAATCCGCCGCACTACTACCACATCAAGCTCAGCGACCCGGCCGACGAGGACGTGTGCGGCTGCGACCAGGGCGACTGGTGGGAGGTCTACAGCACCAACGGGCTGAACATCATCTACCACAGCTCCAACGACTGGCTGCCGCTTTTGCGCGACGGCGCCAGCAAGCACTTCGCGGTCATCACCGACGACGATGCCAGCCAGGCTCCCTACGGGCCGCTCAGCGGCGGCGGTGGGGGCGCTGGCCCGGGCGATCCCGATCAATTCATCGCCGATCTTTCCGCGCTCGACCCCGTGCTGCTCGACGAGTGGAAGATGCACGGCATCTACTGCTTCAGCGAGTGCCCGCCCGCGGCCAGCGAGGGCGAGACCTGGCGCTACGTCATCGAGCAGACCGGGGGCGTGCACGGCGATTTGTGCCAGCAGGACTTCCAGCCCGTATTCGACGCCATGGCCGAGGAGATCATCGTTGGCTCGGCCGTGCTCGATTGCCAATGGCTCATCCCGCCCCCGCCTGCGGGCGAGGAGCTGGACCCGAACAAGGTCAATGTGCAGTTCACCGACGGCGATGGCGTGGCGCACACCATCTACCACGTTGATAGCGAGGCCGATTGCGATCCCGTGCTGGGCGGCTGGTACTACGACAACAACGACTTCCCCACCACGGTCATCCTATGCCCGGCGAGCTGCGACTTCGTCCAGGCCGATCCCCTGGGCCAGATCGACATCCTCTTCGGCTGCGCCACCCAGCCGCTGCCGCCGCCCGAGTAGCGCGGCACAGGAGCGAGCTTCACACGGAATCGAGGCATGAGACAAAGTCGGATCGAGCATTGCTGGCGCATGGCAGCCGTCTGCCTGCTGCTCGGCTGCGGCCAAGCGCAAGAGACCTTGCCCGATGGCGGCGACGGCGGCGACGGCCGCTACCACCCCGCGCCCAACGGCGTGCACACGAGCGAGGCCGAGGCCTGCGAGGCGCTGCACGACGCGGTCTCCGACAAGCGGCTCGAGCTGGGCTGCGCCAAGACGCTGCGTCCCTGCCCGCAGTTTCTGTGGGTGCAGTTCGGCACCCAGTGCATGGAGTACGACGAGGGCTCGGTCCAGGGCTGCGTGGAGTACTACGCCGCCTGGTCGAGCTGCGACCAGATGGACGAGACGCAGTGCGTGGTCACCGCCTACCCTGGCACCGAGCCAGCGGGCTGTCCGTGACGTCTTGCCCCGCGCACGCTCACCACTGCACTCGGCCGTAGCGCCCGCGGCGAAATCGCGCCAAGGTCGGACCGATGGCAAGGCGCAGGCGCATCCTAACCGCCGCTTTGGCGGGAGCGCTGGCAGCGGGGCTGGCGATGGCTGGCTACCACGGCCGCCGCTCGCTCCGCGCGGCCGGCCGGGCGCTGCTCGATCCCGAGCTAGTCGAGCGACCGCGGCCGAGCCTGCCCGCCCCCATCGAATGCCCAGGGCTGCCCGAGCAGGCCGAGCTTCTCGAGCGGCAGATCGCGCGCGACTTCTCCAAGCTCGACGCCCTCGACCTGGACGATCCGGACAGCGCCGTTCTGGCCTCGCTCTCGCCCACCGATCTGCCAGTGCCCATCACCCGCCGAGCCCTGCGCTTCGTGCGCTTCTTCGGTCAGCACCCGGTCGGCCGCGAGGCCTTTCGCAAGCGCTTCCGACGCGCGGGCCGCCATCGCGCTGCCATCGAGCACGAGCTGCGCGAGGCCGGGCTGCCCGAGGATCTGTTGTGGCTGGCGGCCGTCGAGAGCGGCTTCGACCCCAAGGCCGTCTCGCCAGCTGGAGCGGGCGGCCTGTGGCAGCTCATGCCCGAGACGGGCGCGCTCTACGGCCTGGAGCAATCGGCGTGGCTGGACGAACGGCTCAGCCTGACGCGCGCGACCACGGCTGCCGTGACCCACCTACGCGATCTCTACGAGCGGCTCGAAAGCTGGGACCTGGCCCTGGCCGCCTACAACATGGGCTACGACGGCGTGCTGCGGGCGCTCTCGAGCGCGGTCGAGCGCACCTCGGCCCGTGGGGACATGCCTCCCCGTCCGCTGGGCTTTGCCGAGCTCGCCCAGGAGCGGCTGATCCCGCAGGAAACCGCGGACTACGTCCCCAAGATCACCGCCCTGGCGATCGTGGCCGCCAACCTCGAGCGCTTCGACCTGGACGATCTCGAGCTGGCCGAGCCGCTGCGGCTTGCCGAGCTGGCCGTGCCCGAGAACACCCGCTTGCAGCTCATCGCTCGCGCTGCGGGCATCTCCACGGCCGAGCTCCGCGAGCACAACCCTCAGCTTCTGCGCGATCGGACCCCGCCGACGGGGGGTGACTACCCGGTCGCGCTTCCCGCCGACCGTTGGGACCACGCCCGCGCCGCGCTGCCAGCCTACCTCGACCACGAGGTGCTGGAGCTCGAGAGCACCATCGCGCTGCCTACCATGCCCGCCCATCTGCGCATCGACGAGGACCACGGCCCGGTGCTGCCCCAGGTGGGCGCGGCCGGGCTGCGGCGGCCGCCCCACCTCGGCACCAACCGCCTGCCCGCCTTTCCCGTACCCGGCCGCGACGGTGCCGAGCAAAGTGCGCGCCCGACCGTGCTGGCCGCTTTTGACGCCGCGCTGCCCAAGCACCTGGACGGCCTTGAGGTGGGCTACAAGGCCCGCGGCGCCCATCGCATCGATCCCTTTGGCCTGCTGGGCAAGCCCTCCCGAGCCGAGTCGCCAACGACTGTGGTGGACCCCGAGCTACGCCGCCACCTGGCCTTTCTGGAGGGCGGCAGCCGAACGAGCGCGCGGCCCGACCCGTTTTCCAGCGAGCGCCTGGCGGGCGGCATCGTGCTGCGCATGCGCACCGAGAGCGCGCTCCCGAGGGTGGCCATCACCGTTCGCGTGGCCGCTGCCCTCCCGAACGGCCGTGCCAGTGCGGAGCCGTCGGTCGAGCTCCGCCACAGCGAAGGCGAGATCCGCTACAGCGATCTGGTGGCGCGCAAGAACCTCGACGTGGGTCTTGCCATCGCCGCCGGGCGCCTGGCCCTGCTGCTGGGCCAGGCCGAGCACCAGCCACTGGGCGCGCTGCGCTTCGAGCTCGGCCGCGTCCGCCGCCACGACCTCGGCAAGCTGCCCTATGGCAAGGCGTGGCTTGCCCTGGGGGAGGCGCTGTTCCCCGAGGGACACCCACATCACGGCCGCCTGATGGGCCCGGACGCCCCGACGAGCCAGGTGCTGCGCAACCGCCTGCTCCTGGCCAGCCTGGCCGAAGAGCGTCGGCCGCAACGCGCCTCCATCACCCTGGTGGGCGACTTCGAGCCCGCCCAGGCCCGCAGCCAGCTCCAGCAGGCGCTCGCCGCGCTCGGTCCGCGGCTCTCGAGCCCGCGCGCGGGCGCGCTGCTCCTGCCCGAGCCCACCCGACTGCTGGTCCATACCGACGGCGCCGAGCCGCGGCTGCTGCTCGGCTGGGTCGCACCAGCGGCGGGCTCGCCCGTGGATGCGGCGCTGCGAGTCGCGCTGCACATCCTCGCGGGGCGAAAGGAGTCGCGGCTCGGACGCGAGCTGGTCAAGGGCGGGATGGCGGCCTCGGCTCGCGGCTTCGTCGATCCGGACTGGCAGGCCAGCGCCGTGGTGCTGGAGCTGGTGCCACAGAAGGACCAGGGCGTCGACGAGCTGCAAGCGCGCGTCCAGCACATCATCGACGGCTTGGCGAGCGAGGGACCCACGCCCGTCGAGCTCGCCTACGCCCAGGCCATCCTGGACTACCGCTTGCGCAAGCGCCTCGAGCGGGCCACGGCCGTGGCCACCGCCGACAGCGCGGAAAGAACGCTTGGCGAACGCATCGTCGAGACGCTTCGCCCTGGCTTGCTGCAGCAGTGGCTGGACCAGACCGAGGCCGTTTCCGAAAGGGCCGTTCGTCGCGCCGTGCGGCAGCACCTCGGCGCAGCGCACCGCGTCGCCGTGCTCGCCCTGCCCGACGAGCAGATGGCCTTGCTTCGCTGAGCGTTGGCGGCGTTCGCCAGCCCCTTGGGGACCATCGACTGGCCCCAAGACAGGTGAGGGCCAGTCGATGGTCCCCAAGGGGCAAGATCTGCTTGCTGCTTGGATGGATTCGACGATGGGGGCTCCGGGCGTCGCTTCGCTCCTTCCTCTGCCCCCAAACCCCCGCGGGAGTCTCTGGAGGACAAACTTGACTCATTGTTCAACGAAGCCCTTCTTCAAGAGCTCTAGCTACCGCGCGGTTGCGATGCGGCAGCCAGGGGCCCGCGAGGGCTGCCAAGCGACCTGCCGATGCTCCGCGCGGGGCCGATAGCGAACCACGCGATGGCCGCCCCGTCCTGCCACGAGCAGGCGCACGAGCCCGTCGGGATCGCCGCGGTGAGCCGACTCGGCGCCCTCCAGCACGAGGTCGCCTTCTTGCAGCCCTGCGCGCTCGGCCGCCGAGCCCGGAACCAGGCCCTGGATCATCGCGGGCGCGACCGCAACCGAGCGCGGATCAAAGCCGAGCTCGTAGCGCACAACGCGGCGCTCCACCCGCTCGAGACAGGGACCGAGCGCCCCTGCGGGAAGGTCGATAGGCGCCTGGCGATGCAGCACCAAGCGGTCGAGCTCCTCGGCGGCAGCCGGCCCGAGCGCGGTGGTGATCTCCTCCCGCCAATCGGCCTCGCTAAACGGCGGCGGGGCGCCGCCAGGGGCGCGGCGCATCCGACGTGCCAGCAGCTGGTCGAGTCCGAGCTTGCCCGCTCGGCCGAGCTGAGCGCCGAGCCGGGTGGCATAGAGCGCGCCCAAGTGGGCGTCGGCCTTCTTCCCCCACCGCGCCTCGCCCGCTGCGCTCTCGGGCGCAAAGGCTCGCTCCCGCCAGGCGAGATCGCGCTCGAGATCGGCGAGCAGATCTGCAGGCTCGATCCACTGGTGGCGCAAGAGCAGCGTGCGGGCGTAGTAGCGGGTGAAGCCTTCGCTGAACCAGGCGGCGTCTTCGCCGTCAGCACCGACCAGCCGTAGCCGTCTGCCGATCCAGCGGTGGATGAGCTCGTGCGCGATCAGGATCTTCAGCCGACCGTCGAGCAGGCGCCCCTGGTCGAGCCACAGCGCAAAGGATCGGTAGAGCGCTGCGCCGTGGTGATCCTCGCCCCGCCCTGGCTCGACCGCGATGGCAAAGGTGAGCGGCTCGCGCTCAGCCACCTCGAAGATCTGACGGCCAGCGTGCAGGACGTCTGAGGCAAAGCCGAGCACCCGATCGGGATCGAAGCTCGGCCGACCGAGCACCACCAGGCGCTCGCCAAAGCCCCCCTCCCGCACCAGAACTGGACCCGCCAAGTAGATCGAGTGCGCCAGATCGGCTGGGGCGAGATGGGCGATCACGTCCGTCCCCACCCCAATGGACGACGCCGCCGTCACGGTGGCGCCCGTAGAGCGGGTCGGCTGGCCAAGCCAGTCGAGCTCCCAGCGCAGGCGCACGCGGATCTGCCCATCGATCTCGGGAAGCAGCAAGAAGCCGTGGCCTACGCTGGAGACAAAACCGCGCTCCACCCGCAAGCCGTAACGGGAGGACGAGCCAGCGCGGGCGAAGTAGCTCAGGCACAGCGCCGAGCCCTGGACCGACCTGCCCAAGGCAAAGCGGCCTGCCTGCTCGGAGCGATGCAGCTCGATGCGGCCGCTGCCATCGCGCACGAGCGGGCGCTCGAGCACCTCGGCTCCGGCTGTGCCAGCCCAGTCGGGCGTCATGCCGAGCGAGCGCACGGCCTTCGCCTCCGCGCCAAAAAGGCGAACCGACACGTCCAAGCCGGCTCGCGGCTCGAGCCGAGGGCGCAGCACCAGCTCCAGGCCGGACTCGTCCCTGGCAACCGGAACGCACGGCTGGTTCGCCGACTCCGCTGCGGCGGACGAGTCGGAAGAGCGGTTCGCCGCTGGCGGCCCTGCCCCGGAGCCATCCCGGCATGCACCCGCTAGGGCCATGGCCCACGCGAGCAGCGCCACTCGCGCCCACAAGCTCGCCCCCAGCCCGAACGGCCGGGCCCGTGGACGCATCGCCTGCATCACGAGCCGCTGCGCCCAGGCCCGCAGGGGATCTCGGGCGCGCCCAGCTCGGCCGAGGCCCACCTGCTCCAGACGAACAGCGCATCGCTCAGCCGATTGAGGTAGGCCAGCACGGCGGGCTCGACGCTCCCGTCCTGGGCCACGGCCACGCACCGCCGCTCGACTCGACGGCAGACCGTGCGCGCCAAGTGAAGCTGCGCGTTGAGCAGGCATCCGCCAGGGAGCACGAAGGCGCCGAGTGGGCGGAGCTCGGCGCTGCGCTGGTCCATGTCCTTTTCCAAGGCCGCGACGTCGGCGAAGCGGATCAGCAGCTCCGCGGGACGCTCGGTTGCGGACGGGTCGGCCAGAAGCGCGCCCAGCGCGAACAGGCGGCGCTGGACACCGACGAGCTGGGCGGCGAGCTCGGCGAGCTTGGGATGCTCGGCGCTCGCCTGCCTGCACAGCTCCCGGGCGATGCTGACCGCCGCGTTGAGCTCATCCACCGTTCCGTAGGCCTCGACGCGGCCATCGTGCTTGTGGACTCTGCGGCCGTCGAACAGCGAGGTCTGGCCCGCGTCGCCGCCGCGCGTGTAGACGGGCGCCGCCCCGAGCGCCTGCTGCGCGTCCGACTCGCGGGTCGCGGGGCCCTCCGGAGCTCGCTTGGCAGGCATGGATCCCGAGCTAACGCGACCCCCTGTCGGACACAATCTCAACCATCGAGATGCTGGCGCGCGATGTCCGCCCAGGTGCCCGTCGGCTCGATCTCCAGGTAGCGCTGCCAGCAGCGGCGGGCCTTGTCGCGGTCCTTGGTCTCCTCGTAGGCCATGGCCAGGTTGAAGTGGGCGTCGGCGAACTGCGGATCGCTGGCGATGGCGCCCTCGAAGTAGGTGATGGCGTCGGTTGCCCGGCCTCGGTGCAGCATCAGGTAGCCCAAGTTGTACTGCGCCTCCGGCTGGGACGGCTCGAGCTCGAGGGCGCGGCGGTATAGGCTCTCGGCCTCGGCTTCGTCACCGCGCCGAAAGCGGATGTTGCCGAGGTTGGTGTAGGCGATGGCCAGCCACGGATCGAGCCCGATGGCCTCGCCGTAGAGCCGCTCGGCCTCGTCCATGGTGGCCGGATCCTCGTCGATCTGACCCGCGCGTACGTACAGCTCGTAGGCCCGCTGGGTGCGATCCTCGCCCGAGCGAGGCCGCAGCACGCGCACGACGTCCTCTTGGAGCTGCTTGACCTCGAAGTCGATGACCATCTGGCCGGTCAGCGGCTCGAAGGCGCCCTCGGCCGTTCGCACCACCACCTGCTTGCCGTCGGAGGCGATCCGAAGCTCGGATAGCGGGCGGCTGACCGTGGGAAGGGCGGCGCGAATCCGCTCGATGGCACGCGCCACGTCGCGCAGCCGCACCTTGTGGCTCAACAGATCGCGGGCAGCGCGCAGCGCAATGAGGTCGCTGAAGGTGTAGGCGCGGCGGCCCTTACGCCAGCCGCTGGGCGAAACCACCCCCGACCGGTCCAGCGAACGCAGCCGGCCGCGCGAGACGCCGAGCAGCTTGGCTACCTCGGTCTGGCTGTACAGATCGGTGACCGGCTCGCGGCCGCTCGGCTCGGGAACATCCCCGCTCGGCCGCGCGGGCTCGCCGCCGTCGCGCAGCCGCCCGCCGCCTGGTCCGAAGGCCACGCGTATGACGTTGGCGGGGGGCTTGTCGGGAGGCTTCCGACGGGACATGGCCGTGCCAGCGGATGGCGAGTCGCGTCCGTAGACGCGGCATGGCGCTCGCCGCGGCCCCATGCATCCACCCAGCTTCCTGGGTCTCTCACGCGTTGCCTTTTGTCAAGGAAGACCTCGCTATTTGCCTACGGCGCGCGAGGCCACCTCCATCACGGCGGCGCTGAGATCCACGCTCACCTCGAAGATCTCGCCGTCGGGGCCGTTGCGCAGGCGGGCCGTCATGTCGGCGTACATCACGCCCAAGCGACCCGGCGCCCGCAC
>CAYTYV010000053.1:0-5427 GCA_964441055.1 uncultured Polyangiaceae bacterium
TTTCTTTGTCATTTGTGTCCCATCCTAGTAAATACGAGCTCGCTCATGGGCGGCGAGAAGGGCTCGTCGGCCACGATGACCGGGCTGTCCCAGATGAGCCTCGTCGTGCGCCTGCCGCCGCGCTCGGTCACCAGCTTGCGGTCGGGCTGGCCGTTGATCACGTCGAAGGCCAGGCCGCCGACGAGCGGCGTGTCGATTACCACCTCGTTGTAGAGCACGGGCCGGCTGTCGACCGAGCCCGAATAGTCGACGAAGTAAAAGGGGATGTCGCCGCGCCGCCCTATGGGCCCGGCCGTCCAAGTGCGGACCGCCAGCTCGACCACGTCGCCGCGCTCGAGCTTGGGCCAGCGGACCATGGGCCGATGGCTCGAGTCGTCCTGCTCCTCGGGCGCGAGCACGGTGCCGTCCTTGCGGTGCAGCCTCGCTATCAACAGCTCAACGGGCCCCGTGGACGGGGGAAAGCCCTCGTATCGCTCGTCCTCAGTGCGGGGCTCGACGACGATCTCGCGAGCGTAGTGCATGAGCTGCGAGACGCGCTTGTCCGGGTGGAGCCGAACCACGCGGCGGTAGTGAAGCTCCCGCTCGAACTGGGCGCCGACGGCTGCGGGCTCGGCCCGCGCGCGAGCCAAGAACACCTCGGGCTCGACCAAGTACTGCAAATCGTCGGACGGCGCCGACGATGCCGCTCCGGCCTCGTCGGCCTGGCGGAAGGCGATCTCGGCCTTGAGCTCGGCTCGGTGCGGCTCGAGCTGTTGCGCACGCTCGAGCGCCTGTAACCCCCCTTGCCGAGCGCGCTCGGCCGGGCTCGCCAGATGCCGCGCCCGAGCCAGTCCCCGAAAGGCGGCCGCGCGATTGGGGCACAGCTCGGCAGCGAGCTCGAAGACCTCGAGCGCGGTGCGGTAACGGCCCAGGTCGAGCAATAGCTCGCCGATGGCGCCGAGGTCGTGCGCCCGGCTTTGCTCGGCCAGCACCTTGTCAGCGGCCCGCTCCACAGCCTCAGCCCCAAGCACGCGGTGGGCGCGGACGTAGCTCGGGCCGCGATTTCCCGGCTGCGTGGCGCCGAGCTGCTGGACGGCGCGCAGCCATAGCTCGGGACGCTGGCGCTGACTGAGCCCGGCGATGGTGCGCCAGGCCACGGCGGGCGTGCGTCCCGCGGTCTCGGCCGTCAAGGACAGGAGCTGGTCCAGGGCTGCCGCTTGCAGCCCGCTGCCGCCTAGGGCCACCAGCACGCGGGCGCGGAGCCAGCGCGCGTGAGCATCATCGGCCTCGCGCAAGGGGGGCTCGGCCAGCATGGCGCGGGCCAGATCCGGCATGCGGGCCGCCAGCCGAGCCTCGACCAGGGCGCGTTGGGCGGACACCGCGGTATCGAGGTCGCCGCCCTCGCGCGCCCGCTCGAGGGCCTGCTGCAGCCAGCCGCTGCGGTTCGAGGCCGACGGAGCGATAAGGCCAGCCACGGCCAGAACGTCGTCAGGCACGGAGGCCGCGCCCGTCAGCCGGTCCAGCAGCCCAGGCGCACGCGGGCTGCGCAGATCGTCGGCGCCGCCCAAGGTGCGCAATATGGCTGCCACCAAGAGCTGCTCGGCGCTCGAGCGCTCGCTCAGCTCGAGCGCCCGGTCGAGCGGGGTGACAAGCCGCTCGAGCTTCGCGCTTGCGGTCGAGCTCGAGCCCTGGCGCCCGAGCCGCTCGTAGATGGTTTGCAGATCGGCGGGCGCCGAGGATGTCTGCAGCGGCAGCGGGCGGTAGCGCTCGTCGGTGAAGCGGACGCGCACCCGTCCCTGATCGGCCACGGCCGTGCTGCAGACCTTGACCGTCAGCAGGTGGTCTCCGGCTGCCGAGCCCAGGCGCACCGACGCTCGGTCCACCACCAGCCGCGCGTGCACCTGCTCGTCCGAGCCGAGCTCCACGCCGTCCCAAAGGAGCCGATACGACCCCGTGCTGCCGAGGTGCAGCACCACCGCGCCCGCCCGCTCGGCAGGGATGCGGACGGCGGCCTCGAGGTAGGTGCAGGACTCCTTGCGGGGATGGACGTACAGGTCCAGCGGCAGCCCCGCGGCCGCAACCGACCCGGAAAGGCTGCGCACGTAGCGCACCTGGTAGGCCCCCCAGGAGTAGTCGGCCGTGCGGTAGTCGTGCCCTGGCGACTCGGGGCCCTGCGCGCGGCCGAGCCCCGCGCCCGTGTCCTCGAAGGGACCGAGGATGGCAAAGGTGCGCACCAGTCCGCGCGGGTCGGCTTCGGCCGCAAAGCTCGCCTCCTCCTTCAATAGCCATGGCGCGCCTGCGGGCGCTGCCGTTCGCATCATCGCCAGCCAGCGCGCTTGGTCGCCGAGCGAGCCCGAGGCCTCGCCCAGCGAGCTCAGCACTCCGCGCACGTGACCGGCCGAGGCCCATTCGTCCAGCGTGGCCGCCAGCACCATGCGGGCGAGCGCATCGGGGCCGCCCTGCCGCGCCGCGCGCGCGCATTGGTCCACGATGCCGTCCACGTCGGCCCCGGTCCAGCTGACGGGCGCGCTCGACCGACTTTGGGCCACCGCGGGCGAGCCGAGCGCCAGACCGACGAGCAGCGCCGCAGCAAGGGGCCAGCGCTCGAGCAGGCGAATCCACCGCGCAGGGGCGAGCGTCATGCCTCTACCCATAACCCAATCGGCTGCGCGGCGCGCGGGGCAACTAATCCGCCAGCAGCACCACGTTGTCGATGTGGATGTCGTTGCCGTACTCGGTGGTCGCCAAGAGGCGAATGGCCACCGACGAAGAGCCACCGAGATCGCTGAGATCGACCGTCTCGGTCTCCCAGCCCACCTCCTCGGCGGGGCGCTCGAAGGCAGGGCCGATATCCGTCCAGTCATCACCATCGTCGTACTGAACCTGGATGGTGTCGTAGGAGCTCGGGTAGCCGGTATCGTGGTACATGTCGAAGGACAGCACGACGGTGGTCGCGCTCGATAGATCCAGCGGCTCCGAGGTCAGGCTCTCGCTGCCAGTCGGGCAGTCGTAGGAGTTGAAGTAGGCCAGGTACTCGCCCTCGGTGGGCTCCCCGCCCGAGGGCACCCGGGTCTCGGTGTCGGCGTACCAGTCCAAGCACGAGTCCCAATCGCTCACCGTAAAGGCGGCTGGCGGCCAGTCCTCGAAGCCCTCGGTCAGGATGGGGGCCAGCCCGCCGTCGATGGCGACCCGGACCGCGTAGTAGGTGGCGGCATAGCTGTCCGCCCCGCCAGCGTTGGCTTCCAAGGCGACGAAGTAGGTCACGCCGTCGGGCAGCGAGACCTCGAAGCTGCCCTCGTTGTGCGCCGTCTCGACGCTGGCGAGCTGCTCGCCCGAGCCTCGATCCCAGATGCTGATGGTGGCGTCCTGGAAGGCGTTCTCCAGGCAGTAGTGAACCGTGGCCTGGAAGATGGCGCTCGGCAGGCCCGCGTCGACGTCGAACTCGTAATAGTCGGCCCCGCTGGTGTCCTCGTCCTCGAGCAAGCCGCAGACGCTCAGCGCCTCGCCCACGCCCGTGAGCACCGCGCCCGTCTCCTCGGCCGTGGCCATGGTGCCGTTGCCGTCCGAGACGCCGTCCACGTCGGCGCTCTCCCCGAACCCCTCGTTCGGGCAGGGGCAGTCGGCCAGGGTGAAGGCCTCGAGGCACACCTCGTCGACGTCCCACCAGTAGCCCGAGCCCTCGTCGTCCTGGTAGCTCCAGCGCAGATACAGCTCGCCGCCAGCGTAGCCGCTCAGGTCGACTCGCTCGAGGCTGGGGCCGTGGCTCTCGGTCCAGTGGCTGAGCGGCGTCCACGACGAGCCGTCCGCCGACGCCTCCAGCCAGGCCTGCCCGTCGGCTTCGTCGTCCTCGAAGTCGCTCAGGTAGGTCAAGACGACGTGGCTCGCATTGGCGAGGTCGATGACGGGCGCGAGAAGGTCGGTATCCCAGTCGCTGTTCGGCCCGGTCGCCACGTCGTTGGCCGAGGCGCACAAGCCGCTGCCGTCGGTGTGGTTGGGAACCCCGTTCGGCGGATCGAGCTCGTCGTTGCGGGCCCAGACATTGCCGTCATCGGCGTGGTCCACCGTGGACCAGCCCTCGTCGAGAAAGTCCCCTTCGAAGCTCTGCTCGAGGTAGTGGCAGCGGGGATGGAGGCTCAGCTCGATGTCCACGGCGCTGGCGAGCGGATTGCCGCAGCTATCGGTGACGCCCGTGCCCACGGTGAGCGTGGCCACGTCTCCGGGCTCCATGTCGGCAAAGCGAACGACGTACTTGGAGCTCACCTTGGTGACGCTCTCGAGGGCGCCATCGCCAGACCAGCTCAGATTGGCGCTGAGCCCGAATACGGCCTCGCTCAAGCGCAGCTCGTAGGTGTCGCTCGCAGCGTCGGGCGGGTAGACGACGGCAGTCGCCGAGATCACCTCGGGCGGACCGGGAACCGGGTCGTCGCAGGGCGAGCTGCCACCCTCGCCGCCGCTTCCGCCCGTAAGGCCCGTACCGCTGCCGCCCGTGCCCGCCGTTCCGGCCGTGCCGCCCGTGCCCCCAGCGGGCGTGCACGGATCGCCGAAGTCCCAGGTGCCGTCCGCCGTGCAGGTCGCCTCCAGCCAGCGCTGGCAGCCCGTGCTGTCGAAGTAGCTGCAGCGCAAGCTCGGCTGAGGACAGGGCGCGCCCTGCTCGGGCATGGCGTTGGGGCACGAGACCGAGCTGAGCCCCACTGGATCGAGCTGCTGGCAGGACGCTACGGCCCAGCCCACGGCCGCGGCGACAAGCGCCAGCCGAGCGCATCCTCGGTGCAAGGTCCTGCCGCTAGCCGCCATGGTCCATCCATCATACCGCTGGCTTGCGGCTGGGCCCGCAACAATCGCCGCGACTGCCGCAGCCGCGCGGGCAAGTTGGCCTGACCGCGCTCGCGCCAATAGCCTACGGCATGGCCCGATCTCGCTGGCGCTGGCTGCTGCTCGTCCTGCTACTGCTGGTGGCGCTACCCGCGGTCGACTCGGCCGAGGCCCGACCGAGCCGGGTGGACTGGACCGTCGAGGTGCGCCAGGGCGAGGATGCCAAGCGCGTCGCGCGCACCCTGCGTCAGCTTTTCAAGCGCGCCAGCAAGCGGGCGGACTGGGGCAAAGGCGGCCCGGTCAAGCTGCATGCCCGGGTGGCCGAGCTTCGCTGGCAGCGGCTCGAAGACGACGTGGTGCGAGTCCACGTCACCGTGGTGGCTCGGATCGAGGGGGGCAAGAGCGCGCGCTCCCACATCCGCTTGGGCGGCGATCCGGCTGCGCGCCGCAAGCTCGAAAAAGATGCCTTGCGCATCGTGGCTGACGGCCTGGTCACCCGCCTCTCGGCCATGACCCGCAAGCGCGCCGACGAGTAGGAACCTTCTCGCTAGCCGCGCCGCCAACGCGTAGCCGTTTCGAGAAACGGGGAGGGGGACCCGCCGCAGGCTGAGCATTGGTCTCATCGCACAATGTGGG